>NZ_JBBMFD010000007.1:0-116267 GCF_040096205.1 Solibaculum intestinale
CCCCCCCCTTTTCTTATCTAGGCAGCCTCCGTTTTCAAAACGTTCACAAAGGAATACGGAAAAACGCCGGTATCTTTTAAGTAACTTTTAAGTAAAGGGCGTATTCTGATTTCAAACAAAGGGAGGGTTCTTTGGGAATGCCCTTTTGGTTGAAAGGAAGGGAAATTTTGATGAACAGCTACCAAGACGTGTTTGCCCGCTATGAAAAAAAATATCTGCTCGACGGGGCGGTTTACCAGCCCTTTGTCACACAGCTTGCGCACCATATAAAAGAGGACGACTACGGAAAAACCACCATCTGCAACCTCTACTACGACACGCCCGACTACCGGCTCATCCGCGCCTCTCTGGAAAAACCGGTTTACAAAGAAAAGCTGCGGCTGCGCAGCTATGGAATCCCCCAGCTGGACAGCCAGGTGTTCGTAGAGCTCAAAAAGAAATACAAAGGCGTCGTCTATAAGCGGCGCGTCGCCATGCCGCTGACCGAGGCCATGCGTTTTCTGAAAAGGGAGCGCCGGAGTGGGCAGGCCTCCCAGATCGAACGGGAAATCAACTGGGCGCTGGGGTTTTATCCTGGCCTCTGCCCCGCCATGTATCTGTCCTACGACCGGGTCGCCGCCTATGGGACCGAGGACCCCAACCTGCGCATCACCTTCGACAGCCGGATTCTCTGGCGGGAAAGCGATCTGGACTTGTGCTCGGGCAGCTTTGGGCGTCCCCTTCTCGCCCCAGGGCAGCAACTGATGGAAATCAAAATCCCGGGCGCCATGCCCTTATGGCTTTCCCATCTGCTCGACGCGTATGAAATCCGCCCTTTGTCCTTTTCTAAATACGGGCGCGGGTATCTGACGGCCTTGCACGACACACAAGAACAAAGAGGAGTGGTTTTTTGTGCTTAACGATCTGTTTTCCAGCGTCCTTTCCACCAGTACTGCCTCCAGCTTTTCGGTGGAAGGCTTTTTTATCTGCACGGCGGCGTCTCTGGTGCTGGGGGTGAGTATCGCCGTCCTTTACATGTTTCGAAGCACCTACAGCAAAAGCTTTGTGGTCACTTTAGCCCTGCTTCCGGCCATAGTGCAGCTGGTCATCATGCTGGTAAACGGCAACCTGGGCACCGGCGTGGCGGTAATGGGCGCCTTCAGTCTGGTGCGCTTTCGGTCGGTTCCGGGGTCTGCCAAAGAAATTGCCAGCATCTTTTTAGCCATGGCGGTGGGGCTTGCCACCGGAATGGGATATCTGGCAGCGGCGGCGGTGTTCGTAGTGATCCTCGGATGCGCCAATCTGGTTTTCTCCCTGACTTCCTTCGGAGACGCGGCTAAGGGAGCGAAGGAGCTTCGCATTACCATTCCGGAAAGCCTCGATTACAACGACGTATTCGACGATCTCTTCCAGCAGTATACCGCTTCATGCAAGCTGACCGAAGTGCGCACCTGCAACATGGGGAGCCTTTTTAAACTGACCTACCAGATCGTGCTTCGGGACCCGAAGTCGGAAAAAGAGCTGATCGACGCGCTGCGCTGCCGCAACGGGAACCTGGAAATCTTCTGCGGGCATCCTGCCTTTGGAAAGGAGGAGCTTTGATGAAAAGGTTGTTTTTGATGCTATTTCTCGCCGCCCTCCTGCTTATGTTCTCCGGCTGCAGCCTTTCTGATTCTGCGCCAAGTCCCTCATCCTCCTCTAAGAGCGCGGCAAGTTCCACCCAGGCCGCCAACACGGCAACGTCTACCTCCGCCGAAGGGATCGACATCGAGTTTTCCTCCCGGGACCTGGACGTGGGCTATGAGGAAAACGCCGCCACGAAAATCGCCCTGGACGGAGCGGAGGTTTCTTTGTCCGGCGCGGGCGCCTCTTACGCGGACGGGGTGGTAACCATTTTTGCCGAAGGAACCTATTTGGTCAGCGGAACCCTGACCGACGGGCAGCTCGTGGTAGACGCAGCGGACACCGATAAAATCCAGCTTGTGCTGGGAGGCGCGTCCATCACCTGCAAAGACCATGCGGCCCTCTTTGTCAAACAGGCCGACAAGGTGTTCGTCACTCTGGCACAGGGAACCGAGAACTTTCTGCAAAGCGGCGCTGTCTATACGCTGGAGGAGGAAGACAGCAATGTGGACGGGGTAGTGTTCAGCCGGGCGGACCTGACCTTTAACGGGAATGGGAAGCTGACCATCAACGCCGCTTACAAGCACGCAGTGGTGTCCAAGGACGACCTGGTGATCACCGGCGGTACCTATGAGATTACCGCAGCAAAGGGCGGCCTTTACGGCAAGGACTGCGTCAAAATCGCCGACGGCACCTTCCTTCTGGAAACCGGCACCGACGGCATCCAGGCAAGCAACGCCGAGGAAGAAGGCCGGGGTTATGTCTATATCGCGGGCGGCGGTTTTACCATCACCGCGGGCACCGACGCCATTCAGGCCGAAACGGTGCTGCGCATTGACGGGGGCGACTTTGCCCTGATTACCGGCGGCGGCAGCCAAAACGCCAGCATCGACTCCCAAGGCAACGCAAATGACACCTGGGGCCGATGGGGTCCGGGCGGAATGGGGGCCGCGGCTACTCCGTCCTCCGATTCTACCGACTCTTCCGACAGCGCCAAAGGGCTCAAAGCCGGGTCCGAACTTGTGATCTCCGGCGGCGGCTTCGACATAGATTCCTCCGACGACGCCCTGCACTGCAACGGCACCATGCATCTCCATAACGGCACCTACCTGATTCAAACCGGAGACGACGGCGTTCACGCAGACGGCGCGCTTACCATCGACGGCGGCTTTATCACCATCGAGAAGAGCTACGAAGGCTTGGAGGGCCTGAGCGTTACCATAAGCGGCGGGGATATCCAGGTGACCGCCAGCGACGACGGCGTCAACGCGGCCGGCGGAAGCGACACCGCCATGCCCGGCCGGCCCGGACAAAGCGCCTTCAAAAGCGCCGCCGATTCCGATATGTTCATCCGCATCACCGGCGGCACCCTCACCGTCAACGCCTCCGGCGACGGTCTGGATTCCAACGGAAACCTTTACATGGAAGGAGGCACGGTCTACGTCAGCGGTTCTTCCAGCGACGGCAACAGCGCTCTCGACTACGACGGTTCGGCCCAAGTCACCGGCGGCACCATCATCGCGGCCGGGATGAGCGGAATGGCCCAGGGATTCTCGACTTCTTCGGCCCAGTGCTCCGTCCTGTACAGCTTCTCCTCCACCCTCCCCGCCGGTACCGCCGTTACCCTGACGGACAGCCAGGGAAACACACTAGCGGCCTACTCGCCCGCTAAATCCTACCAGTGCGTTGCGATCAGCTGCCCGCAGATGATCCAGGGAGAAACCTATACCCTGTCGGCAGGCAACCAGTCTCAGTCCATCACCCTGTCGGCAATGGTGACCACCCAGGGGAACTCCGGCATGGGCGGCGGAGGTATGGGTGGCCAGCAGCCCGGCGTCGGACGCTGGTAACCGCTTCCTTTCTAAAAAGGATCGGACATTCATATGTCCCCCCTTTCGATGGGCAAAGGCGGCATAGACCCTAAGATTCTCTGCCGCCTTTGCTTTTGCAGCAAAAAGAAAAAAGTGTCTTTTCCGCTTCGGCTTCCTATAGCGGGATGCCGTCCAGCGAATTACGCAATACGGACTTTTTCCTCTCTGGCCTTGGAAGCAAACTGGTTCGGATTGCTTTTACCGGGAGCTTCCCGTACGGCATGTACGCGTATGAAGCGGATCTTTTCAGATACAGAAAAAACGCAAAAACAAAGCCTGGGATTCTGATTTTTCAGAATCCCGGGCCGTTTTTGCCGGTTACAGGGAAAGCCCGTCCATTGTGGGGCAAACATCAGCCAGCAGGGAAGTCAATTGCTCGCATCCGGCTGTGCGGGTCAGCGTGCGATGGTAAGGGAAACGTCATAGCCGTCGCTCCACGCGCCTCCGGGCAGCTTCGCACGGATGGACAGGGTCCGCTTACCGGGCGTGCCCAGCGGTACGCTGATGGTCCAGACCTTCTGATTGCCTTGCTCGACCACAGTGTTAACCGTGGTAAGACCGGCGCCGGATTCGTTGAAGAAGGCCAGACGTTCCACATCGCCTTCAGTCACGACTTCATAGGTAATCGGTGTGTTTACCTTCGCAACGTCAAACTTCGGCGTAACCTTGACAAACCGGAACGAATCGGGATCGCCGGAGATGGTCTTTTCCACTTTCACGTTCAGCTGCTTGGAAGACATCACAAAGCTGCCGTCCGCAAGGGTGGTTCCGATGGAGAGGGTACGCTCGCCGGCAGTGCCCAGAGAAGTGGTCAGAGTCCAGGTGCGAAGTCCGTTTGCCTCGACCATGCTTCTGTTCGTGCTGACCAGGCCGTTGCCCGCCTCGTTATACAGGTCAATCCAATCCACCGTCAGATCGGTCACGATGGTAGCGGTGAAAGGTTCGTCGGGCGAAACGGGATTGGGCGTTGCAGAGGCTTCCGCCACCGCACTGTATTCCACCGTGTAGGTATTGGGTTTCACAAGCTCCATATTGAGGATCTGATCCCGGACGTCTTCGCCCAGATAGAAGCTCAGGTGATTAGGCTGGTTGTAAGCGCCCATCTGGCCGGCGCACTGCATACGGTAGGCGCTGTCGTGCATTAGGGTATAAATCATGTAGTCGGTGGGAGTGGTGGTGGAGTAGATGCGGATGGCGGTATTGTCGGAGGTTCTCATAATGATTTCCTCACGCCAGTCACCCAGCACGTCCGCCGTCAGGCCGGGAACGCCCTTGGAGCCGTTGCCGTGGGTGGTTCCGGTCATACTCAGCAGGGTGGTGTTGCCGGTAATGGCGGGCTTACCGTCCACTTCGCCGACAACCGGCTTGGTCACGTTGGTCTTATCGAGATTTTCGGTGAGCAGGTCGCCGTCCCAATAGACGGTAAAGTTCGTGGGCATGCCGCCCTGGGATTCATACGCCACCGAGCCGTCAACGGCGGAATAGACCGGATAGCCGGAGGCCCAATACTCAAAGCCCGGGTTCGGGTCGATGTTGGCGATGACGCCGCGGCCCACGTCGCCGGTGTTGGTATCGTTACCGGAGAGGCACTCGCCGGTAGCCGCATCCAGGAAGGAAACGGAGTTGGTGCGGTCCTGCAGCTCTTCGTGGGGCATCATCAGCTGGAGGCCGTCCACGCCGGGCAGGAAGGCGCCCACGTGCAGGGCGTCGCCGTGGGCCAGATTCGGGCGGCCGAAGAGACCGTCAGCAGACCAAAGAACCGTACCGTCCTGGTCGAGGCAATAGGCGCCGCCGATGAACTCGTCAAAACCGTCGTTGTCCACGTCGGCAACCGTGGTGGAGTGCGCGCCGCGGCATTCATAGAAATTGTTGCCGTCCTTGGGTTTCCATGTCTGCGCTTCCTCGTCATAGTACCAGGTGTCATGGGCCCAGTCGAGACGGATCTTATTGTTCTCATCGAGAGAATAGGCCGCCACAGTGGTGCGCTCGTAATAGCCTCTGCACATCAAAGCCGCGTTGTGGCCGGTGGCGGCGCCGTCCGCATCCTGAATGAAGGCGGAGGTGGCCTTATAGCGGTCGGAACGGTTGTAGTCCAAGTCGCCCCAGAAACCGGCGTTGACCGTCTGGGCGTAATAGTCCACCGTGTCGATGGGAGCGCCGGTAGCGCCGTCGAACATGGTGAAGAAGATGGTGGCGTCTTCGCTGATATGACCGACGCGGTTGGCGGAATTGTTCTTTTCGGAATTGGTACGGATGACGTAATCCGCCGTCGGGTCACCGATTACCGCGAGAGGGCAATCCATATCAATGGTGTTGGTGGCGCGGTCGGGCGCGTAAACAGTGGTGCCGTCCGCCGTTAAGAGCGCGACCTCCGCCTTGCCGTCACCGTTGTAATCCTGAACGGTCAGCTGGTTATAGTGCTCGCCGGAGGTCATGTTATAACCGATGTTGATGCGCCACAGGATGGTGCCGTCGGTATCGTAAGCGTCGAAAATGGTCGGGCCGGTCAGGCGGCCGTTGGAGCCGGAGTCCACGCCGTTGCTGGGATACCAGCGCACGATGTACTCATACTGGCCGTCGCCGTCCAGGTCGGCGGTCATGATGTCGTTGGCATTGTAAGAGATGTTTTGTTTGCCAGACACATCCGTGGTGTTGGCCGGCTTCTGGATCGGAATGCTTAAGAAGTTCTCACTCGAAGCGGTAACCGCCTCGCTCCATTCGCTCTCGTTGGGCTTGATGGTCTGCACCACATATTCGTCGCCGGGTTTCCCGAGCGGATCGAGCAGATTGGTTTTGGTGGTGATGGGAGTTTCGTTTATCTTGCTTCCATTGCGGTAGACGTTAAAAGCGATGTCGGCCTGGTACTCGGAAGCGAGCAGACGCCAGCTGACGAAAATGCCGTCATCCGCCTGCAGCGCCACCACGCCCCGGTCTAGGTTCTCCACCAAGCGGGAAACCTCCAGGCGGTTCTCCACCGTCTCGCGGACGTACACCCACATGTGAGCGGTCAGATCGCGGCTTAAGGTCACACCTTGAGCCGTGCCCAGGGTAGCGGTGGCCAGGTACATGCCGGACACGGCATTGTTATAATCCGGGCAGGACCAGGACGTGACTGGTACGGAAACGGTGTTGCCGTTGGCAAGCTTCACATCCACGACGCTTGGCAGCTTCACATCCGCCAAAGTCGGGGCGGCGCCCACATAGACGGTGGTGAAGTCGTACTCAGCAGGAGTGGAAACCGCCGTATCCTCGGTCGACGCGGTCTTATAGACAGCCATGTTGTCGATCAGCATGCTGTCGAGAATCATGCAGTCGCCGCCGGGGCGGATCATACGCAGGTCGATGTGACCCAGGTTCCCCAGCTGGTTGGAAACCGACAGGTCGATGCCGGAAACGGTGGTAACCGCCTCGGGATTGGCCTTGTCGTAAATCACCAGGTTGACCTCGTCCTTGGCAAAGTCCACCTCGATGGACACATGATACCACGCCCAGATATCACTGAACGGGAGCATCTTACGGTAGGAACCGTTGGAGGTTCCGCCCTCGCCCACGGTATAGCTCAGGTAACCGTCGTGCAGGACGTTGTTGTTGATGGAGAAAATAACGTTGCGGTCCTCGTCGATCAGGGACACCTGCGCAAGATGCACAAGGCCCTCTCTCTTGACATAGTCGGTCTCGCCGGGCCGCCAGTCAAATTCCACCTTGACCTGCTCGCCGTAGATGGGAGTGTCAAACCGTTTTTCCACATTGTACATGCCGCCGTTTCGAGTGCTGCGGCTGCGGTTGATGGCCCATTCCAAAGCCTTGTTCGCATCGGTCTGGTCCACGACGGTGACCGGAGCGACATTTTGGTCGGTCGATACAAAACCCCAGGTATCGCCGTTTTCAAAGTCGGTAAAGTCCACCAGTTGATACGGGTAGGACGCTGCCGGCTCTGCCGCCGCGGTAAAGCCCATCGTTGTGCTTCCTGCGGCAAGCATGGCAGCCGCCATCGCAACTGCCATTGCTTTTTTCATTCTCATTCTAACATCTCCCTTCATTTTTGGTATCCAACAAGTGGATACGAGTTAATTATATATACAAAAATTATAAGATGCAAGAAAAAATTAACAAAAATTATTCATAATAATAAAAAAATTTATCAATTATATGTAAGTACAACTTTATGCTATGGTCCGTTTTCCGCTTATCTTTTATCTTGTATTTCCGGCTATTCGCTTTTTCTACTACAATAACAGCCTAAAATCTTTCCTTTTTTATGATTTTCATGTCTATTTTTTCTTGACCCAAAATTCATGATTTATCCATATTTATGCATCTTATTTACACATTCATTGCATTGCTTTTCGTGCTTCTTGTTCGTTTCTCGGCAAATAGCGTCCAATTGGTATCTTTCGCCCAATCAGGCTGTCCCAATTTGGATCCGTCAAATTCCGTCCTTCATTCTGCTAAAAACCGTTCCAGCGTCTCTTTGCAGGCTCTATAAGAGCCTAACTTCCGTGTAGGAAGCAGCCCTGCTCTGATTTAGGGAATACATGCGGACTTGGTTTATACGGAATAGGCTGCGACATCTTTTTGACGGTATACAGAATTATGCTTCCGGATAATTTAAATAAAATGCCTCCGCTTCATGATTCAACCCCCGTATGGTTGTTTTTCATGAAATGGACTCTTCCTTTTTATATGGCAAGGCTAGCGTTTTCCTCGCAGACGTCCGCCATCTTCAACAGCAAAGGCTTTCCGGCGCTTCAGGACGAGAGTATCCCGCAAAAAGCAGGGACTAGACGCGGGAAGTATCCGTAAACAGCGAGGATGCCGATGCTGGCAAGCGATAGGCTTGGTATATAGAAAAAGCATGGGGAACGGCGGTTTTGCTGTTCCCCATGCTTTTTTAAAAGAGCGCCGGCGATTCTCAGACAAAGAGGATCAGGAGACCGGCAGCTTGAGAATCTGTCCAGGATGAACCGTCTCGCTCTTCAAACCGTTTATCTCTATGATTTCTGTATACCGACTGCCGGAACCAAGATACTTTCGGGCAATTTTCCATAGAGAGTCTCCCCGTTTGACAGTATACTCTTGATAGGAGGCTTCCGGCTTTACCGGCGGCTCCTCTGAGGCCCCAGGTATCTTCAACTCCATACCCGGATAAATCCGGTCGCTTGTCAGTCCGTTGAGCTGCACGATCTCTGTGTAACGGCTGCCTTGCCCCAGATATTGCTGTGCAAGCTTCCATAGCGTCTCTCCAGGCTGCACCCGGTGGAGAAAATACTCCTGGGAAGGAGGCACCGGAGCCGGTGTTTCCGGTTCTTTTTCAAAGGTGATATAGGTGGCGGACAAATAGCCCATGCGCCCGTCGGAAAGCCGCACCTGGTAGACACCAGGTTTGCTTTCCCGGACGGAGATCGTTTCTCCTGCGGACAAGGCGGCAATTACCTTTCCCCTTAAATTGGGATTTTGATACACCGACACACTGGTGTAATCCCGTTTGATATAGGCAGTGATAAATGGAGTTTCCGTCGGCGGCTCGAATTCCGCCTCGTCATCCACAGGGGGAACAGGCGGTTCCGGCAAAACGGGCGGTTCCGGCTGCGGGGGCGTGGCAGAAGGGGGATCCCCTGCATCCGTTTCATCACCGTTGACCCATTCCTCATAGCGATCCCATATGGAGGTATCCTCCTGCCCCAACGACCAGGCGCCGGCCCCTTTCAAGTCATATTTCTCAATCAGTCCCAGTTTTTCTTCATAAGACCGGTCGTTTTCAAACCATACGACATACCGTCCCGGCTGCAGAACAAAATTTCCGCCGACGGTGTATTTTCCGTCCGCTTCGGTGACTATAACCTCCGCTTTCACGGACTGGCTGGCTTCGTCATACTGGACGGTCGCCTTACAATCTGCAAGAATCTTCTGAATGACTTTGCTGCTGACGCCTTTTCCCGCAATCCGGCCGTCGTCCAGGCTCCATACTCGTCCATAAAATGGAACGGCAATAACAATTTTATCCGCAGTCGTTTTGCTCAAGGCATATTGGATCGAGCTTTCCACAAAATCCATACTGGCTACCGGCCCTGCTTCTCCTCCCTCATAATGTTCGTCATACGCCATAATCACCAAGTGATCCGCATATCGAGCGAGAGCCGTATAATCGTAGGAGCCATGCCAACCAGTCTGCCAGTTGTTCGGATTGGCTGCAACAGCTACCGAGACCTCCTTATCCGCAGGGATTTTTTCCCGCAGCAACCGCACAAGCTCGGTATACGAATCCCGCTGCTCATGAGTGACATTCTCAATATCCACGTTGATGCCATCCAAATCGTATTCCTCAATATAATCTGCCAGCTGGTCAGAGAGCGATTCGACATCGTCCAATGCATTGATACCCGCCGTCCGATTCCAATGGTTGCTCAGGAACGGGACTACCTTTATCCCTTTTTCATGCATGCTCTTAATAAAAAAGGGGCTGAGATAGTTGAGCTTCAGGCTGCCGTCTTCCTGGATATCAAAATAGCTGGGAGAAACCGTATCCAACGCATGATTGGCCTGGTTAACATATTCAATCTGCTGCACATCCGTCCCGCTGTAAAGATAACCCATGGTATACCGGTCATTGGCAGCAAATGCCGATAACAAAGAAGAAAAAGCGAAGGTGGCTACCAGCACACCGGATATGAGAATTTTTACACTTGTGATTTTAAACTTTTTGGCTTGTTCCAAGATCTTTTCTTTCAAATCCGTAGACTTATTCCTACGATCTTGGCTTCGACAGAATTCTTTGGCAAATTCCGCGTCCTCTCTTGGAAAATTCAAAATCAGAGTATGCGTTCCGTCCCCATTTGGGGCAGTGCGTATGCTTGGCAGCAAACCGTCCACCTCGCCTTTCTTACCGGATTGTTTTTCTTACGTTTGATTATTATGTCATTGTTTTTCATATCTATCCATTCATTCGATTTGTTATTTCAGCAGCTCGGGTATGGAGACTTGCAGATTATTACGAAATACGAGTTGCATTGAACAGGGAGGATGAACGAAAAAATATGGAATGTTCTAAAAGCATGTACCGGAGGCATATGTTGGACAAACAAATTTCACAGCGTCTTATTCCTGCGTTGGTAAATGGCAGACAACACCGGGTTTAGATGAAAAAATAGGGTGCTTGGTGTAAATCACACCAAGCACCCTATCGTTAAAAATCTAATATTTATGCGGCTTTGCGCCTTATTTCATTGCCTCTTCCACCGCGACTGCACAGGCCACCGTCGCGCCGACCATGGGGTTGTTGCCCATGCCGATGAGGCCCATCATTTCCACGTGCGCCGGCACGGAGGAAGAGCCCGCGAACTGGGCGTCGCCGTGCATGCGTCCCATGGAGTCGGTCAGGCCGTAGGAAGCCGGACCCGCCGCCATGTTGTCCGGATGCAGGGTGCGGCCGGTGCCGCCGCCGGAAGCCACCGAGAAGTACTTCACGCCGTTCTCGTTGGCCCACTTCTTATAGGTGCCCGCCACCAGGTGCTGGAAACGGGTGGGGTTGGTGGAGTTGCCGGTGATGGACACGTCCACGCCCTCGTGCTTCATGATGGCCACGCCCTCAAGCACGTCGTTGGCGCCGTAGCACTTAACCTTGGCACGCTCGCCCTCGGAGAAGGCCTTCTCGCTGACCACCTTCAGCTCGCCGGTATAGAAATCATAATCGGTTTCCACAAAGGTAAAGCCGTTGATTCTCGAAATGATATAAGCCGCATCCTTGCCCAGGCCGTTGAGGATGACGCGCAGGGGGTCCTTGCGCACCTTGTTGGCGGTGCGGGCGATGCCGATGGCGCCTTCCGCCGCCGCAAAGGACTCATGGCCCGCCAGGAAGGCGAAGCACTTGGTCTCTTCTCTAAGGAGCATGGCGCCCAGATTACCGTGGCCCTGGCCCACGTTTCTCTGCTCGGCCACCGAGCCGGGAATGCAGAACGCCTGCAGGCCGATTCCGATGGCTTCCGCCGCGTCCGCCGCGGACTTGCAGCCCTTCTTGATCGCAACCGCGCAGCCGAGCGTATACGCCCAGGCGGCGTTTTCAAACGCGATGGGCTGAACATCCTTGACAATGGCGCCCGGGTCAAAGCCCTTGCTCACGCAAAGCTCACGGGCCTCTTCCAGGCTGGCGATTCCATATTCCGCAAGACATTTTTCGATCTTTTGCATGCGTCTTTCTTTGCCTTCAAACATTACCTCGTTTGCCATGTGGGTTGTCCTCCTTCTCTCTTATTCCTCACGCGGGTCGATGTACTTGGCGGCGTTGTCGTACCGGCCGTACTGACCGATGTTCTTTTCATACGCCTCGTTCGGGGCGACGCCGTGACGGATGTCCTCGAGCATCTTGCCCAGGCGCACGAACTTGTAGCCGATTACCTCGTCGTTTTCATCCAGCGCGATGGAAAGGACATAGCCTTCCGCCATTTCCATGAAACGCACGCCCTTGGCGCGGGTGGAATACATGGTACCCACCTGGGAACGAAGGCCCTTGCCCAGATCCTCAAGGCCGGCGCCCACGGGCAGGCCGCCCTCGGAGAACGCGGTCTGGGAACGGCCATAGGCCAGCTGCTTGAAGATTTCACGCATGGCCACGTTGATGGCGTCGCACACCAGATCGGTGTTTAAACATTCCAAAAGGGTCTTGCCGGGCAGAATCTCGGCGGCCATAGCGGCCGAATGGGTCATACCGGAGCAACCGATGGTCTCCACCAGCGCCTCCTCTACGATACCATCCTTGACATTGAGAGTCAGCTTGCAGGTGCCCTGCTGGGGCGCGCACCAGCCAATACCATGGCTTAAACCGGAGATGTCCTTAATTTCATAGGCCTTGACCCACTTTCCCTCTTCCGGGATGGGAGCCGGACCATGATGGGGACCTTTTGCGACGACACACATGTTTTCCACTTCACGGGAATAATTCATAGCGGTACTCCTTTCGGTTGTAAATACGAACGCTTTTCTGCCTTGCCTGGGAATGAAAGGACGGCTTGTCCCTTTCCGAACAAATGACTGCGGCTTGCGCGTATACTTCTCCTATTATAATCAGAGCCGGGCAGTTGCGCAAGTGCCGCTGCCCGGGCGGCCGGACAAATCGGCGGTTTTTTCGCCACAGTTTTTAGTCAAAAAGCCCAGTCTTTTGTCAAAGCGGCCTCCCCAAGCGAAAAAAGCGCGGCAAAACGAAAAGAAGAATCCATTCCTTTCCGTTTTGCCGCGCTTAGAAAAATCCATCTTCAATCCCAGATTTCCGATTTATCCTCTACATATTGCAGAATATCACCCGGCTGGCATTTGAGCTCCCGGCAGATGGTTTCCAGTGTGGAAAAACGCACCGCTCTGGCTTTGTTGTTTTTGAGAATCGAAAGGTTTGCAAGAGTGATTCCTACCCGCTGGGAAAGCTCCGTCAGTCCAATTTTTCGTTTCGCCATCATGACATCCAAATTCACAATAATCGGCATATGCTTCCTCCTATCATCCGCCTCGCGGTAAGAACCGGTTCTCTGCTTTTGCCGCAGGCCGGAACAAATTTTATAAATATTTTGTGAAAATTATTCACCTTAGTTGTATTATAGAACATTTTTTCCTTTAAAACAAGTTTCTTTTTCAATTTCATCGAAATTTTTTCCAGATTAGGAAGAGTACGCCTAAACATATCCTTCTCCGGGAAAAAACTTGCCTTCGTGCCCAAGAGCCGGTATAATAAATTTTATATTGACTTGTCAGAAGGAAAGGACTTGGAATACAAATGAAACTGGGTATTGTCGGCCTGCCCAACGTAGGCAAAAGCACGCTGTTCAACGCCATTACCAACGCCGGCGCACAGAGCGCCAACTATCCCTTTTGCACCATCGAACCAAACGTGGGCGTGGTGGCGGTGCCGGATAAGCGTCTGGATGTACTGGCGGACATGTACCATCCGGAAAAATATACGCCGGCGGTCATCGAATTTGTGGACATCGCAGGATTGGTACGGGGCGCGTCCAAGGGGGAAGGCCTGGGTAACAAATTTCTGGCCAACATCCGGGAGGTAGACGCGGTGGTGCACGTAGTACGCTGCTTTGAAAACGACGACATTGTGCATGTGGACGGCAGCGTGGACCCCAAGCGGGACATCGAGACCATCAACTTAGAGCTGATTTTCTCCGACCTGGAGATGCTGGAGCGGCGTATCGACAAGGCCAAAAAGCTAGCCAAGGGAGACAAGTCCTATCTTGCCGAGGCGGAATTTTTGACCCGGGTGGCCGCCGAGCTGGAAGAGGGGCGTCCCGCCCGAAGCGTCGCCTGCACGCCGGAGGAGGCTGAGATTCTTTCCTCCGTGGCCCTGTTGACCAATAAGCCGGTGATTTATGCGGCAAATCTGAGCGAGAACGACTTTAAGGGAGACTTGTCGGACAATCCTCATTACGCGGCGGTGGAGGAAATCGCCAAGGCGGAAAATGCAGAGGTTCTGCCCATCTGCGCAGAAATTGAGGCGGAGATCTCCGGGATGGAGCCGGAGGAAAAGGCACTCTTTCTGTCCGACATGGGGCTTAGCGATTCCGGTCTTGACCGGCTTATCCGCAAAAGCTATCACTTGCTGGGGCTCATCTCCTACCTGACGGCGGGTCCCCAGGAAGTGCGGGCTTGGACCATTACGAACGGAACCAAAGCGCCCCAGGCGGCGGGCAAAATTCACACCGACTTTGAGCGGGGCTTCATCCGGGCGGAAATCGTCTCCTACGATGATCTGGTGGCCTGCGGCTCCATGACGGCCGCGAAGGAGAAGGGCCTGGTACGCTCAGAGGGGAAAGAGTATGTGATGCACGACGGCGACGTGGTGCTGTTCCGCTTCAACGTATAATAAGCCCCGCCCTATAACAGAAAGACACAGACGCGCCCGCCAGCGCAAACGGCGGGCGCGTTTTTTATTAAATTTCGAAATTCAAACATATTTAAGCCGCAAACGGCATAAATAAGAAGCAAAAGCAAAAAAATTCGAATTGTAGGTATTATATCTGAAAACTTTATAAATTTTTAAAAGTTTTTTGCTAAAAGCACTTGACATTTTCCCAGGATTGCATATAATAAAGACAGGAGGTGATTCCAATGTGGTGTGAGGAAACCGCAGAAGCTACCACAGATCATGGTTTAATCGCCCTAACCCTTGGAGTTGCTTTTGCGAGGGACAGAATGTAATCTGGAAGCATCATTCCATGCATCAGGTTTATCGGATCGACAGCTTCCCCTTTGAAAGAGGACGGCAAATGTCTTTTAAAACAGGAAAGCGTTTGCGGGGATGAAAAGGTAGTGTAGGAATCGGCAGGCATCGAAAGCGCATTTCTCATTGAAGGCGTTAAAACGGTTCCATTGCAGAAACGCAGTGCTTTTTCCCAATCCATTTCGTTTTCTTCCGGTTCAGAGAGGTATGACTGCCGAAAACGTATCGGGTATTGTGGTGTTCATCCCCAGTGTCGGTATGTATAGTATTCCGTTTCTGTAGGTGGCTTTTTGAGAAGAGTACCATTCGTGAGAAAACGGATCCGGTAAACAACAAAAACTGGAAATGGAAAACTAGCTGCCATTTCAACATTTAGTGAACTGAATGCAAATTTTCGGGTATCCGGACAGCTTGTGCTCCAGAAAACGGGAAGTCCCTACGTTCTTTTCTCAAACGGCAATGTGATTTGGAAGAGGCTCCGAGGAGGTAGTTCGGAGTAAGCGTTTGAATCCATGTGCCAAGACGAAGCGCAACGCAGAAAAAAGATACGCACACAATCGGTCCTGCGGCTTTGAATGGAAACAATATTATATTTGGTGCCATTGCAAAAAAGACGCGCAGCAAAATATATTCCGTTCCCTTGCAGGAAAACATTTCTCGGCCATGTTTCATTGACGCTAACCCTTATGCAGATACCCGGTTTGGGTAATCCCTCAAAGTTGAACCGGAAGCGGTCGCTTGAGGGTGCATGAAACAAACAATAAGGTGTGTTACCGTCGTTAGGCAGAAGGCGCAGAGAAATGGACATCAAAAGGCGAACGGCTTGCTGACAAGGGGGAGAAATCCAAGGTTCAAGGAAACGGTGTGTGTTCAGGCGCAAGAAGACGGCGAGCAACATGGAACGAGGATTCTTTGCATTTCGCAGTGGAAGCAAGAATTGCTTTTGAGAAAGAAAAGGGAAACGCAGCAAGCAATGTCCAACATTTTAAATAAGTTTGGCGATTGGTTCAAGATTTAGGTGTTAGATTCTGCAAACGGATTTTGTTTTTCGAATATTTGTTAAGAATGGGAGAGAAACATTATTAACAACTCAATAGTTTAGCTGGCTTTCATTGACGATATGCAATGGAAGCCAGCTTGTTTTTTCTGCAAAGGGGATACGGCAAGGGGTATCTTTTTCGTGTCCGGCTTCTTCTAAAAAGCCGCTCAAATGGACAAATATGGTGAAACAGGTACCCGGGTACAGGTCACGGATTCTTTGGTCAAACAAGGAAACGGATGCGTTAACGCAACTTCCCGTTTGGTGCAAAAAATGACAAGTTTGGTCGATTTATTTTTCACTTGCAAAGGGAGATTTTGTCTTGACACTCTCCTATATATGCTCTATAATTAGTCCTGCTCGCAACAATGAATACAAGATATTGTGTAGGAGGGTGCCCCATGATCACAACCATCATCAAGCGGGACGGGCGCAAGGTCCCGCTGAATATGGACAAAATATCCGAAGCGATCTACAAGGCTTTTCAGGTGACCGGCGGCAAATCAAAGGAAGAAGCTATTGAGCTTGCCAATGAAGTCGTGGGGTATATGGACCATGTGTTGCATCTGACGGAACCGTCTGTGGAACAGATTCAGGACGTGGTGGAAAAGGTCCTGATTGAAAACGGCCATTCCCGCACCGCGAAGGAATACATCCTTTACCGGGCGGAACGCACCCGGGTGCGGGAGATGAACACCCGGCTGATGAAAACCTACGAGGACCTGACCTTCAAAGAGTCCCGGGAGAACAACATCAAGCGGGAAAACGCCAACATCGACGGGGACACGGCCATGGGCACCATGCTCAAGTACGGCTCGGAGGGGGCCAAGCAGTTCTACGAGATGTACGTGCTTCATCCGGAGCACGCGAGAGCCCACCGGGAAGGGGACATCCACATCCACGACCTGGACTTCTTAATGCTCACCACCACCTGCTGCCAGATCGATATTGAGAAGCTGTTTGAAGGCGGCTTCTCCACCGGTCACGGCTATCTGCGGGAACCAAACGACATTGCCAGCTATTCGGCGCTGGCGTGTATCGCCATCCAGTCCAACCAGAACGACCAGCACGGCGGCCAGTCCATCCCCAACTTCGACTACGGCATGGCCAAGGGGGTGGCCAAGACCTATCGGCGCATCTACCGGCAGAACCTGGCCCGGGCCATTGAAATGCTCACCGATGTGGAAAGCGGCGAGCCGGTGGCGAAGAAGCTTCTGGAGACGGTAAAGGCCCAAGAGGGCCTCTCCCCCGTCCTCGCCAACGACAACGGCTACTGTGAGGCGGAATTCCCGCTTTTGAGCGAAGTGGTGGGGGAAGACGCGGCGAAGAAATGCCAAAAGTTTGCTTTAAAGCACGCGGTGGCGGAAACCGACCGGGCCACCTACCAGGCCATGGAGGCGTTCGTCCATAACCTCAACACCATGCATTCCCGCGCCGGCGCGCAGATTCCCTTCAGCTCCATCAACTATGGGCTGGACACGTCGCCGGAGGGCCGCATGGTCATCCGAAACGTGCTGCTGGCCACCGAGGCGGGCCTTGGCAACGGGGAAACCCCTATTTTCCCCATTCACATCTTCAAAGTCAAGGAAGGCGTCAACTATAACCCGGGCGAGCCCAACTACGACCTGTTCAAGCTGGCCTGCCGGGTGAGCGCCAAGCGCCTGTTCCCCAACTTCTCCTTTATCGACGCGCCCTTCAACCTGCAGTACTACAAGGAGGGCCATCCGGAGACGGAGGTGGCGTACATGGGCTGCCGCACGAGGGTCATGGCAAACTCCTTCGATCCCTCACGGGAAATCGTCAACGGCCGGGGCAACCTGTCCTTTACGTCGGTAAACCTCCCCCGTCTGGCCATCCGGGCTCACGGGAATGTGGACATGTTCTTTGAGGACTTGGACCGCAAAATCGACCTGGTCATCCGCCAGCTTCTCGAGCGGTTCGAGCTGCAGGCCAACAAGAAGGTGAAAAACTATCCCTTCCTTATGGGCCAGGGCATCTGGATCGATTCGGACAAGCTAGGTGCGGAGGATTATGTGCGGGAGGTGCTCAAGCACGGCACGCTGACCTTAGGCTTTATCGGCCTGGCCGAGGCCCTCAAGGCCCTGACCGGCAAGCACCACGGTGAGTCCAAGGAAGCGCAGAACCTGGGGCTGGACATCGTCGGGTACATGCGCCGGCGGATGGACGAGGCCACCAAGCAGTACGGGCTCAACTTCTCCTTGATCGCCACCCCCGCCGAGGGTCTGTCGGGCCGCTTTGTCCGGATGGACCGGGAACGCTACGGCGTCATCGAAGGAGTTACCGACCGGGAGTATTATACCAACTCCTTCCACATCCCGGTGTATTATGACATTTCCGCTTTCGATAAAATCCGCCTGGAGGCCCCCTATCACGCGCTTACCAACGGCGGGCACATTACCTATGTGGAGCTCGACGGCGATCCCTGCGAGAACCTGGAAGCCTTTGAATCGGTCATCCGCTGCATGAAGGAGTCCGGCATCGGGTACGGCTCGGTCAACCATCCGGTGGACCGGGACCCGGTCTGCGGGTTTACCGGCATCATCGGGGACACCTGCCCCAAGTGCGGCCGCAAGGAAGGGGACGGAAACCCCAACTTCGAGCGCATCCGCCGCATCACCGGATATTTGGTGGGCACTCTCGACCGGTTTAACGACGCGAAGGCCGCCGAGGTGCGGGACCGGAAAAAGCACTCGCTGGGCACCGGTACGGGCGAAATGGAACAGATCTAAGTGACGGAATGGACTCTTCTTTTTTCGCTGCGAAAAGGGGCGGCTGATTGGGCCGTTAAGATAAGAAGGGAAAGGCGGGCAGGAGGACTCTCCTGCCCGCCTTATGGCGTAAAAAAACTGGACGGCGTGACCGTCCAGGACGCAAAGGAGCAATCAAAATGCAGACGCTGGAAGAAACGCCGCTGCGGCTGGCGGGGGTGATCCGGGAGTCCATTGTGGACGGGCCGGGCATCCGCATGGTGGTGTTCGCCCAAGGGTGCCCTCACCGCTGCAAGGGCTGCCACAACCCCGAAACCCACGACCCGGCGGGCGGGTATGGCTCCACGGTGGGAAACCTGTTGCGGGAGGCGAAGAAAAACCCGCTTCTAAAGGGTCTGACCCTGTCGGGCGGGGACCCGTTTTTCCAGGCAGAAGGGTTTGCCAGGCTGGCGAAGGCCGCCCACGAGGCGGGGTACGACATCATCACCTACACGGGCTACACCTTTGAGGAGCTCCTGGCCGGGTTTGAGACTCACGAAGGCTGGGAGGCCCTTTTGCGGGAAACGGACATTCTGGTGGACGGGAAGTTCGTTCTGGAGGAACGCAGCCTGTCTTTGCAGTTTCGCGGGAGCAGGAACCAGCGGGTCATCGACGTGCCCGCTTCGCTTGAGGCGGGAAAGGCAATCGAACGGGAGTGGGAAGAAAAATACGCTCTATAAGAGCGTATTTGCTGTCTATAATCTAGCAGACGATCGGCGGATTTTCCTTTATACTGGTATCATTGCAGCAAAAGGAGGGTTTTCTGTGTCGGAATCATTTCTGATTACATCCAAACCGAAGGGAAAGAACGTCGGCATCAGCATTCGCATCAGTCAAGAACTGGACGAGAGACTACAATGTTTAGCAAAGCAACACAGAATGTCACGAAATGCAGTCATTCGATTGGCACTGGAATATGCTCTTGAGCACCTAGACGAAGAAAAAGAGGCTGACGCATAAATACGCGTCAGCCTCTTTGCAACTATTTTTATTTCTTCAGAGCAATGGCCTGCTTCGCCTGGGCGGCGATCTTCTGGGCCGTCAGGCCGAAGTACTCGAGCACCTCCAGCGCCGGAGCGGACTTGCCGAAGGTATCCTCCACGCCGTTGCGGATGACCGGCGTCGGGCAGGCCTCCGAAAGCACCTCGCATACCGCGCTGCCGAGGCCGCCGATGATGTTGTGCTCCTCGGTGGTGACGATGGCGCCGGTTTCCTGGGCCGCCTTGATGATGATCTCCTTATCGATGGGCTTGATGGTGTGGATGTTGATCAGGCGAGCGGAAATGCCGTCGTTGGCCAGAAGCTCTCTGGCCTTGATGGCTTCGCCTACCATCAAGCCGGTAGCTACGATGGTCACGTCGTTGCCCTCGGCCAGCTGCACGCCCTTGCCGATCTGGAAATCATAGTTTTCGTCAAACAAAGTCGGCACCGCCAAGCGGCCAAAGCGCATGTAAACCGGGCCGTCAAACTCCGCCGCTGCAAACACCGCCTTGCGGGCTTCCACGTCATCGGCGGGGTTGATAATAGTCATGCCGGGGATGGTGCGCATTAGGCCGATGTCCTCACAGCACTGGTGGGTCGCCCCGTCCTCGCCTACCGAGAGGCCGGCATGGGTGGCGCCGATCTTCACCGGCAGGTGGGTGTAACCCACGGCGTTGCGCACCTGCTCAAAGGCGCGGCCGGCGGCAAACATCGCAAAGGAGCTGGCAAACACCAGCTTGCCCGCTGCGGCTAAACCCGCTGCCAGGGAAATCATATTGCCTTCCGCGATGCCGCAGTCAAAAAAGCGGTCGGGGTAGGCCTTCTTAAAGCCGCCGGTCTTGGTGGCGGCGGCCAGGTCTGCGTCCAAAACGACCAGATTCGGGTTTTTCGCACCCAGTTCCACAAGGGCCGCGCCGTAGCTGTCGCGCGTTGCCTTCTTCACCACATCAGCCATTGACCTGCACCTCCAATGCGGCGAGCGCGTCGCCGAGTTCTTTCATCCCGATGTCGTACTGCTCCTGCTTAGGCGCGGAGCCGTGCCAGGAGACGTTGTTCTCCATATAAGAGACGCCCTTGCCCTTGACGGTCTTGGCGACGATCATGGTGGGCTTGCCCTTGACGGTCTTGGCCTCCGCCAGGGCCTTTTCGATCTGGTCAAAATCATGGCCGTCGATCTCGATCACGTGCCAGCCGAAGGCGGCGAACTTCTCGGGGATCGGATAAGGGGAGTTGACCTCCTCCACGGTGCCGTCGATCTGCAAATTGTTGTTGTCCACAAAGCCCACCAGATTGTCAAGCTTCTTGGCGGCGGCGAACATACAGGCCTCCCAAACCTGGCCTTCCTGGATTTCGCCGTCGCCCAGAACCGTGTAGACGCGGAAATCCTTCTTGTCCAGTTTGCCGGCCAGCGCCATGCCCACGGCGGCGGAGATACCCTGGCCCAGAGAGCCGGAGGACATGTCCACCCCCGGGGTACCCTTCATGTCCGGGTGGCCCTGGAGGTTGGAGCTTAATTTACGCAGGGTGGAAAGGTGCTCCACCGGGAAATAGCCCCGGTGAGCCAGCACCGAGTAAAGCGCCGGCGCGCAATGGCCCTTCGAAAGGACAAAACGATCCCGGTCGGCCCACTTAGGGTTCTTCGGGTCGATGTTCATTTCCTCAAAGTAGAGATAGGTCAAATAGTCGGCAATGGAAAGGGAGCCGCCGGGATGGCCGGACTTGGCGTTGTAAACGCCTTCCAGGATGCCCATCCGGACGCGGGTCGCCGTAACGGCAAGCTGTGTTTTTTTTGCATCGTCCATGGTTACGCATTCCTCCTAAGTAATATATGTGCGGCGGGCGCGGGCTGTAGAAAGCCTCGGACTGCCGCAGCGTTCAAAAAGCGGGAAACCCTCCGCCTCAGAAAAACGCCGTTCCCTTCTTCTACGCGCTTTGTGAGACGAGCCCTCTGAGATAGGAAACCGCTCCCGCGATGGCGCCCTCGTTATTCGAGCACACCACCACGTCAGCCAGCTTCTTGATGTCATCGGGGGCGTTTTGGGGCGTGATCCCAATGCCGCCCGCTTTTATGAATCCCAAGTCATTATAATAATCGCCGATTGCGACGGTTTTGTCAAGTGAAATCCCCAGTTTTGCGGCCAGGGCATGGAGAGCCGCGCCCTTGTGAGCGCCCTTGGGGATCATCTCATAAAAGATTTTCGCCGAGCGCATGTACTCGACCTCCCGGTAGGGAACCTTTTCGCAGAAATCAATGATTTCCTGCAGGTGTTCCGGCGGGAGCTCATAGAGAACCTTGTGCCACACGTTAGGAAGCTCCTCCATGGTACAGAAAACCGCGTCGATGTTCTCATACTTGAGGTGCTCGTGGGTGGTGGCGTTTGCTCTCAGGACGTACAGCTCCCGCCCGGAGCTGATTTCCACCCCCACGTGAGGCATATGGTCCAAGACCGCCTGCACAAGGCCTCGTGCCTCTTCGGGCAAAGGCGCGTCCCAGGGAATGGTGTTCGTGCGGTAGTCGTACATGAGGCTGCCGTTTGTCACGATGACCGGGGCGTTGACCGCCAGCTTCTCCACATACTGCTGGGCGGAGCTGACCGTCCGGCCGGTGGCGATGGTGAAAAGGCCGCCGCCATCCACAAATTCCTGCACTGCGTCGATGTTCTTCTGGGAGATGACGCCCTGGTCGTTTAAAAGGGTGCCGTCCAGGTCGGACGCCAGTAAAAATCCTTCGAATGGTTTTTGCATAGAATGGTTCTCTTTGCCGCTGCCGCCGGCGGCCAGGTTCTGCGAAAAATTCGCCCGCCTCTCGGCAAAATTCAGGCAGGCGCCACATTGGCATTTCCCTCTCCTATAAGGGAGACAGGGTATGCAAAAAGCCGGTGAAATACCCGGGCAGTTCGCTTTCAAACCGCATGGCCTCTCCGGTGCGCGGATGTACAAAGCCCAGCACCTTTGCGTGCAGGCACTGGCCGCACAGCCGCTCGATGACCTTTTTGGGGCCGTAAACCGGGTCCCCCGCCACCGGATGGCCCAGATAAGCCATGTGCACCCGGATTTGATGGGTGCGCCCGGTTTCCAGCCGCAGACGCAGATGGGTGAAACCCTGGTACCGGGCCAGGACCCGGAAATGCGTGACCGCTTCCCGGCCGCCCTTGACCACCGCCATGCGCTTTCGTTCCACCGGATGCCGTCCGATGGGGACGGATACAGTGCCCTCGTCCTCCTTTACGTTGCCGTAAACCACCGCTTCGTATTCCCGGGTAAAGGAATGAATCTGAATCTGCGCGGCCAGGGACTGATGGGCAAAATCGTTCTTCGCCACCATCAAAAGGCCGCTGGTGTCCTTATCGATGCGGTGGACGATACCGGGGCGGAGCACCCCGTTGATGCCGGAAAGGCCGTCCCTGCAGTGAAACAGCAGGGCGTTGACTAACGTACCGTCCGGATTGCCGGGAGCCGGGTGGACCACCATACCCTTGGGCTTGTTGACTACCAGCAGGTCCTTGTCCTCGTAAACGATGTCGAGAGGGATGTTCTCCGGCTCGGCGGACAGTTCCACTGGGTCTGGTACCGTTATCTCCACTGGCCGGCCTTCCTGCACCCGCAGGTTCTTCCCGGCAGGTTTCCCCGCCACTGTCAAAAGCCCCTGGGCCGTCAGCTTCTGGACAGCAGAGCGGGTCAGGTCCGGCAGCCGGGCGGCCACAAACACGTCCAGCCTTTGGCCGTCCTCTTCTCTATTTGGAATCAGCGTGTGTTTCTCCACCGTTTTCTCCTTCTGGGATACTGGGCGCTTTGCGCCACCGAATGGCATCGGGCACGAACAGGATGGACAGAATCAGCCAGATACAGCCCACCACCACGCAGACGTCCGCAAAGTTAAAGACGGCAAAGTCAATGAGCTTAAAGTAGAACATGTCCACCACATAGCCGTGCCAAATCCGGTCGATCAGGTTGCCCACACCGCCGGCCAATGCCAGAATGATAGGGGTTCGCACCAGCCAGCTTTTGGCCCGGCCGGAAAAAAGCAGCCAGATGGCCGCGATCACCACCGCAATGGTCAGTACAATAAAAATCCAGCGTTGGTCCTGCAAAATGCCGAAGGCGGCCCCTCGGTTTTCCACATAGGAAAACTCGAACACGCCTTCGATCACCGGGATGTTTCCCACCGCCGCCAGCGTCTGGGAAGCCCACAGCTTAATAAGCTGGTCAATTCCCACCAGCAGGGCCACCGCCGCAATTACAATCAGGGGCATACGAACGCTCCTTTCCCCGCTTTACGCAAGGGTATTTCATAAACACAGGGACGGCGCGCCGGGAGAATCCCCCAGCGCACCGTGACCGAAATTCGTTATTCTGCTTTCAGGATAGCCGCGCAGCGAGCGCACAGGGTCGGATGCTCCGAATCGCTGCCCACCGATTCTTCATAGGTCCAGCAGCGTTCGCACTTTTCGCCGTCCGCTTTCTCCACCGTGACGAACAGGCCGTCCACCTCTTCGCCCTTAAAGCCGCCGGCGCTTCCCTTTTGCACCTGCACCTTGGAAACGATGAACACCGCCGGAAGTTCTTTTTCCACCGAGCGGACGAAGTCGTATAATTCCCCGTCACAGGTCAACGTCACCTTCGCTTCCAGTGACGCGCCGATTACCTTGCTGCTACGTGCCAGTTCCAATGCTTTCTTCACATCCTCCCGGATGGCGTGGATCTTCGTCCAGCGGGAGAGGAACTCCTCGTCGTGGACAAGGCCGGAAACCTTCGGGAAGTCATTGAAGA
The DNA here is from genome assembly GCF_040096205.1 of Solibaculum intestinale. Classification (NCBI taxonomy): domain Bacteria; kingdom Bacillati; phylum Bacillota; class Clostridia; order Eubacteriales; family Oscillospiraceae; genus Solibaculum; species Solibaculum intestinale. The sequence goes on from NZ_JBBMFD010000007.1 coordinate 24,241, forward strand.
TAGCGGCTTCCTTGTCGGCAGAGGCATCGTGAGGCATGGCCTGCCAGATTTCCTCGGCCGTGAAGGCCAAAATCGGGGTGAGCATCCGGGTCATGGCGTCGAGCACCCGATAGATCACCGTCTGGGCCGCCCGGCGGGAGGGGCTGTCGATCTTCTCTACATAAAGCCGGTCCTTGATCACATCCAGGTAGAAGTTGGACAGGTCGATGACGCAGAAATTCTGCACCGCATGGGAAATCCGGTGGAACTCGTAGGAATCGTACGCGTCTCTGACCACGCCGATCAGCTCATCGAGACGCATGAGCGCCCAGCGGTCGATGGGTTCAAGAGCGCTGTCCGCCACCGCGTCCTTATCCGGGTCAAAGTCGCCCAGGTTGCCCAGAATGAACCGGGCGGTGTTGCGGATTTTGCGGTAGGCTTCGGAAAGCTGGCTTAAAATATCCGGCGAAATGCGCACGTCCACCTGATAGTCGGAAGACGCTACCCACAACCGCAGGATATCCGCGCCGTATTTTTCGATGATCTCAGAGGGCAGAATGCCGTTTCCGAGAGATTTGCTCATCTTCTCTCCTTTGCCGTCCACCACCCAGCCGTGGGTAAGCACCGCCTTATAGGGCGCCTTGCCACGCCAGGCCACCGAGGTCAGCAAAGAGGACTGGAACCAGCCGCGGTACTGGTCCGCGCCTTCCAGGTAAAGGTCCGCCGGCCACTGCAGATAGTCTCTCGCGTCGCAGACGGCCGCATGGGAAACGCCCGAATCAAACCAGACGTCCATGATGTCTTTTTCTTTTTCAAAGTTCTTGGAGCCGCATTCCGGACAGACAAAGCCTTCGGGCAGGAAATCCGCCGCGTCTCTCACAAACCAGCTGTCCGACCCTTCCATACGGAAGACGGAAGCGATTTTTTCAATGCTCTCCTTGGTGACGATGGGCTTGCCGCAGTCCTTACAATACAAAATCGGTATGGGCACGCCCCACTTGCGCTGCCGGGAAATACACCAGTCGGCCCGGTCACGCACCATGGAGGTAATCCGGTCCTGGCCCCAGGCGGGGGTCCAGGTGACCTCCTCGATGGCCTTGACCGCCTGTTCCTTAAACTGTTCCACCGAGCAGAACCACTGTTCGGTCGCCCGGAACAGCACCGGCTTTTTGCACCGCCAGCAATGGGGATAATCGTGGTGGATTTTTTCCATCGCAAAAAGAGCGCCTCTTTGCTCCAGCTCCGCGGCGATGGCCTTGTTGGCCTCGTCGGTGGAAAGGCCGGCGAACGGCTCGCCCGCTTCCTTGGTCATGCGGCCCTTGCTGTCCACTGGGACCACAATGGGAAGCTGGGGATAGTTCTTTTTGCATACGTCGTAGTCTTCCACGCCGTGGCCCGGCGCCGTATGTACACAGCCGGTACCCGATTCCAGGGTGACATGATCGCCCAGGATGACCAGGGACTCCCGATCCAAAAACGGATGCTGGGTCACCACATATTCGAGCTCTCTGCCCGGCAGAGTACCCACCACTTCATATTCTTCTATGCCCGCCGCCTTCATGGCGTTCTTATATAGCTCCTCGGCCATAATCAGGTATTCATCCCCGGTTTTGATGACCGCATAGGTAAAGTCCGGTCCTAAGCAGATGGCCACATTTGCCGGAATGGTCCAGGTAGTGGTAGTCCAAATAACCACCGAAGTCTTCGCCGGGTCTACTCCCATGGCGGAGAGTTTGCCTTTGTCGTCCTTGACGGCGAACTTCACATAAATGGAATAGCACGGATCGTTTGCATACTCGATCTCCGCCTCCGCCAACGCCGTCTCGCAGTCCGGGCACCAGTAAACCGGCTTTAAGCCCTTATAGATGTAGCCCTTGAGCGCCATCTCGCCGAACAGTTCGATCTGCTTGGCCTCGTATTCCGGCACCAGGGTGATATACGGATGGTCCCACTCGCCCAGGACCCCCAGACGCTTGAATTGGTTGCGCTGGTCGTCCAAGTACCCCAAAGCAAACTCCCGGCAGATCTTGCGAAGCTCCACCGGCGAAATGGTAGTGGAGTTCTCCACACCCGCCTTTTTGCGCGCCTTGAGCTCGGTGGGCAGGCCGTGGGTGTCCCACCCGGGGACATACGGCGCCTGAAAGCCCGCCATGTTCTTATAGCGCACAATCATGTCCTTGAGCGTCTTGTTCATGGCCGTGCCCAGATGAATGTCGCCGTTGGCGTAGGGAGGGCCGTCGTGGAGAACAAAGAGAGGCTTGCCCTCGTTCTTTTTCATCAGCGTTTCATAGCGCCCGCTCTTTTCCCACTCTTCGAGCATCGCAGGTTCCTTCTTCGGAAGACCTGCGCGCATGGAAAAGTCGGTCTTGGGCAAATTTAGGGTCTTGTTGTAGTCCTGAGGCATTACGGTTTTCGCTCCTTTATTGGATGGCAGGGAAATCTTCCTTTCTCCTGCGCAAACAGATTCTACTCTCCTTAATAGGATTCGTTTTTCATCCCGTCGGGATCGTGGAGATCGGCCTCGGAACCCGATTTTTCCTCAGGCGCCTGCGCCTGGGTATCCGGTTCCGCTTCCCCGGCCTCTTCCTTGGGTGCTTCCTCGTCGGGCAGAGAGGAAATCAGCTCAATGTGCTCCCGGTAAATGGAGATGAGCCGCGCCTTAAAGCCGCTGACCTCCTGGCGGAGGTTCGCTAGCTGCTCCTTTTCCCGCTCGATTTGGCGGTTGGTATCGCCGATGATGGCATCCGCCTGCACGGTAGCCTCCTTCATAATTTCCTGCACCTGGGCCTGGGCGTCCCCCTTGATTTTATCCGCCTCGGCATTGGCCTGGTCCAGCACTTCCTTGGCGGTCTTCTTGGCGGAGACCATGATTTCGCGTATTTCATCGCTCTCGCTGCGGTACTCCTCAATCTTGGCCGCCAGCACCTGCAGCTTCTGAATCAGCTCCTGGTTGTCCTTAAACAGCTTCTCGCAGGTTTCCAAAACCTCTTCCCGAAACACATCCACATCGTCCGACTTGTAGCCACCGAAGGTGGAACGCCCGATAGCGTAATCCCGAATCTGTGCAATGGTAAGCATGGTATCTTCCTCCCTTGCCTTCTGATCAAAATCCGGCATAGCGCCGGAAAAACCTCTTATAAATACTGCTCCGCCTTCAGACGAAGCCGACCCTTTTTGGTAAGTGGTCCCACCTGGGTGATTTGAAACCGGCCGCTTCCCCGGACCGACAGGGTATCCCCTTCCTTTACCGTCCCGCTGACCGCAGTAACCGGCAGATGATTGACCGCAACGAGCCCCGCTGCAATCCGCCGGGCGGCTTCCTCCCGGGAAACCCGGCAGACGGACGCCACCACCGCGTCCAGCCGCGGGGAAGCAACCGTATCGGTAAGCTCCTTGGTTCCCTTTCCTTGCGGGAGCCCGTCGGGCAAACCCTCGATGAGCTGCACGCCCACGCCCCCGACCTTTTCCATCTGGTTCAAAACAAAGGGGACGATCTCTTTGAGTAAAAACAAAACAGCCAGCCCTTCGCCTACCAGTATGTCCCCCACGCAGTCCCGCCGGATACCCTGGGCCATCAGCGTGCCTAGGAAATCCCGGTGGGTCAGGGTATCCCTCGGGCGGTAACGCACCGTTAGGGGGACAACGGGAAAGAAATCTTCCTCTGGGTAAATTTCCCATGGAAAGATGCCAAGAACCACCCGCAGGGCGCCCTCATAGCCGCCGAACAGGTGGGCCTGTACCTCATGCTCCCGGCGGATCGCCGCCGACGCGACCGCCGCCTGCCTTTCGTCCAGAAAGCCGACGAAGCACGGCTTTGTCCGTTTGGCACAAAGCCGCGCCGCGTCGGTTACACGGGCCAAAAGCAATTCATCTGTGTTGTTCTCTGTTCGCCGCAAACGAAACCTCCAAAAGGCCGTCAGCCTTTAGAAATAGACGCCGTTGCTCTCCAGCTCGTCGAGCAGGTCGCCCATGATCCCTACGTTATAGGGGGTAATGATAAACGTATTGGTGGACACCCGTTTGATCTGACCGTTGTTGGCGTAGGCTACGCCACTCAAAAAGTCGATCAGGCGGCGGGCAACCTCCTTATTGGTGGCTTCCAGGTTGAGCACCACCGTGCGCTTGGAATTGAGATGGTCGGCAATGGAGGAAGCGTCGTCAAACCGCTCGGGCTTGACCAGCACCACCTGAAGCTGGGCGGTGGCATGGATGTTGACCACCTTGTTGCCGCGCTTTGCTTCGGTCACCGTTTCCCGGTGGGGTTCCTCGGGCTTGGTGACGAACTCGTCCAGGTCCTCAGGGGTATCCTCATAATCGTCGTCGTACTCTTCGTCCGGCGCGCCCATAATATTGCGAAACTTGTCCATGAATCCCATGCTGTCTGCCTCCTGTCGTTTCCTTTGTTCTATCGTTATTTTGAATACGTTCGATGTCCAAAAAGAGCCGTTCCCGGCCGGATGTAGTTAGCGCCCTCCAGGATCGCTTCCTCATAATCCGCCGACATGCCCATGGACAAAAAGTCCATGGAAATATTATCGGATGTTTTGTCCTTTCTGTCAAGGAACAGTTGGGTCATCTGCGAAAAATATTGACGTACTTCCCCTGCGGTTTCACAAATCGGCGGAATCGCCATCAGGCCGCGCACCCGCACCGCCTGCATTTCGCCGATTTTTCCCAATAGCTCATCCAACGCCTCCGGCAGAACGCCGCCTTTGTTTTCCTCCCGCCCGATGTTTACCTCCACCAAGCAGTCGGTCACCACGTCCTTTTGCACGCTTACCCGGTTGATTTCCTGGGCCAGGTGAGCGCTGTCCACCGACTGGATCATCTCCACCAGGCCGATGACCTTGCGCACCTTGTTGGTTTGCAGAGTGCCGATGATCTGGGCTTTGCAGTTGGACAGATCCAACTGGTCGTACTTTTCCAAAAATTCCTGCACCCGGTTTTCCCCGATATGGGTCATGCCGCAGTGGATAGCGTGGTTGATGATCTCCACCGGCACCGTCTTGGTCACGGCGAGAATGGTAATATCCTCCGGCGCACGGCCCGACCTGACTGCCGCCTCGCCTACCTTTTCTTTTAGTACCCGGATGTTTTCCTCCACCCGGCGAAAGACTGCTTCCCGTTCATCGTTGGACAACCTTTCCATCGGCTAGCTCCTTTCCCGAAACAATGATCTCATCGTAAAGTTCCAGCGTTCCGGCGCCTCCGTCGGAACGTACGATCATATAGGTATCCGCCGTATAAACCGGCTCGATGGTAACAAAATGAGCGGTGATCCCTTCCAGGATGTAGACCCCCATCTTCCCGTCCACAAAGTGCACGGCGTTCGTGTCCACCCGCAGGCCGGAGATGGTGCGAAAACGCAGGGTAACCGGCTGCTTTCGGAAGGTGGACAGGTCCGCGGAAATCGTGTTGGCCCGCAGCACTACCGCCGACTGGCCGTTTTGCGCGGGACTGATGGAAAGCACCGTGACGGGAATTTCCGTGGTGGTAAGGCTCGGCACCTGCATCACCAAAGTAGTTCCAGCCGTCAAGGTCTGAACCCGTTCCTCGGGCAGAAGGCAGAGATAGTACCAGTCGGAATCCTCGGCCACCTTCCCGATGGCGTTCCCGTTCCCGGCGGAACGCTGCGTGGCAATCAGGTTTCCGATCTCTTCTGTCGTCATAGAGGTAAGGGTGGACAGATCGGTCAGGTTTTCATAGCCGTCCACTTCTGAAAAGAAAAAGCCCGCCTGAGTCGTGGTGATCGTCTGGGCTTCTCCGGAAAACTTGGAAGAAAGCGAGTCGAGCTGCGCCGTCAAATCAGAAATACGTTCGTTGAAATTCTCCGCCTTCCCGGTAATCAGCTGACGGCGGTTTAATAGATTCAAAAGCTGCTCCTTGGATTCCTCCAGGGCAGAATACTGCCCGCTGTCCGCCTGGCCGATGACCGAAAGCAACCGTTCCTTGATCTGCTTATCGATGTTCTCCACCGTGATGACGCCTTTGCCGGTGGAATTCTGAATGTCCTTAAGTTCTTTGATTTCCCGCTCGAGCCGTTCGGCGGTGGAACGGGCATGAGCCTCCTGGGCGCTGTTGTAGACATAGGCCACCGTTCCGTCCACTGGAACGTGTCCCCCGTCCTCCACCGCGTAGGAGATTTCCCCGGAGCCCGTGAAAGAAAGCACCGTTTCCTCCCGCAGAGCGAGGCCTTCCACCGTAATGGTATCTTCCATCTCCATGGAGAGGGCGGTCTCCACCCCGACTTTCGAGCTGTTGGCGCTGTAAATCTGAAAGACGATGTACACGCACAAAAGCAGGGCGGCAAGGCCCAGCAAAACCCTCGGTATCACCTTTCCCATTCTGCGAAAGCCCGCCTCCTTTCCCCTTCGTTGGGGGCTGTCCCGTTTTGTTATACTTGTTGGTTATTATAGCATAGCAGGCCCTGCATTTCCACCCATTTTGCCGCCTCATCGGCAATTGCCTGAAAATTCCTCTCATCATCCAAATACAGCCAGTGTACCCATTGCTCCCGTTTAAACCAAGTCATCTGCCGTTTGGCATACCTCCTGGTTTCCATCTTCAGCTTGTCCGCTGCCTGGGTGAGCGAACATTCCCCTTCGAAATAAGGAAACAGTTCCTTATAACCGATGGCCTGCAGCGCCGTCTTCCCGCCGCTCCGGTATATCTCCCGAGCTTCTTCGCACAGTCCGTTTTCCAGCATCTCGTCCACCCGGCGGTCGATTCGTTCGTAGAGCAAGGCCCGATTCCGGAAGGCGAGACCCACCACAGCGGGATGATAGGGAGACGGCTTTGCCCTGGCTTCCTGCTGCTGGCGGGACATGGGTACCCCCGTCAGCCGGTACACCTCGATGGCCCGAATAATTCTCCCCAGATTGTTGGGATGCAAAGCGGATGCAGAAGAAGGGTCAAAGCTGCGAAGCTCCTCTAAAAGCCCTTCCCCGCCCTCCTTTTCGGCTCGCTTTTGCAGCTCCTCGCGAAGGGCAGGGTCGCTTTGCAGCGGAGCGAACTGGATGTGGTTGAGAAGGGAGGAGATATATAGCCCGGTGCCGCCCACTAAAATGGGCAGCTTTCCCCGCCCGGTGATCTCCGCGATCTTCTCCCGGGCCAAATCGCACCAGGCCGCCACGGAGAACGCCTCACCGGGGTCGAGAAAATCCAGCAGGTGATGGGGGACTCCCTCCATCTCCTCTTGGGTGGGCTTTGCTGTCCCTACCGTCATACCTTTGTATACCTGCATGGAATCAGCCGAGATCACTTCCCCGTCCAGCCGCTTGGCCAGCGCGACCCCCAGACGGGTTTTTCCGGACGCGGTGGGACCCACCACCCCGGCCACCAGGATTTTCTCTCTCATCCGCTGGTTCCTCCCTGCGTTTTATCCGGACCCGGCTTGCCCCAGTGCTGCGCCACCAGCTGGATAATACAAAACAGCAGGGCAAACAGGAAAATGGTGGCTTCCTTTACGGCAATGCCGCCGATGAACAAGTCCAGCATCTCCAGAAGCAGCATGCTGGTCAGCACGTCCAGAACACCGAACCACAGGCATTTCACCAGAAAGGTACGGATCAGGCCCATTCGCCAAAGTGTGCGTACCAATGCCTGGATGAACACGGAAATAGGCAGGCCAAAGAGCACGAAGCAGCCGAAATACAAAAGCACGGAGGGAAAGCTGGTATAGGTATAGCCCAGCAGGTGAAAAACGCCGATTCCAAGAACCGTTACCACCGCGATTAATACCACCAGCAGCAAAAATATCAGCAGCACCGTCGGCAGCCATTGCCTTATTCGTTTCATCCCGATCCCTCCCCTCTCGCATTTTCCTTGTCTTTTATGGACCAAAATTGTTTGTCCTTATATAAAATCAATCTGTTTCTTGCAATGCGCAAAGTTTTCCTCTTATGTTTTACCAATCCCTGCTCTCCAGCGGGGAAATTCGTTGGGGGCTTTCCATCTGCTGCGCATCCAGCGTCTCTCTGAAAGCCGCTCTGCCGGACAAGTCTTCTCACCGATCATGAAAAAGAAACAGGGAAAACAACATGGTTTTCCCTGTTTCTTATTATAAAGCCGACGGGCTTCCCTGTCAATCCGTCTTCCTGTGACAATTACCGGCCTAGGGCCGCTTTCAGGGCATCCACCCGGTCGGTGCGCTCCCAGCGTACATCCAGATCCTCCCGGCCCATATGGCCGAAGGCGGCCAGCTTGCGGTAGATGGGGCGGCGCAGGTCCAGATCGCGGATGATGGCGGCCGGGCGCAGGTCAAACACCTGTTCCACCGCCTGCTCGAGCTGTTCGTCGGACACTACGCCGGTGCCGAAGGTATCCACCAGAACGGACACTGGAGAAGCCACCCCGATGGCGTATGCCAGCTGGATTTCACACTTCTTCGCAAGGCCGGCGGCTACGATGTTCTTGGCTACCCAGCGGGCCGCATATGCAGCCGAGCGATCCACCTTAGTGGGGTCCTTCCCGGAGAAGGCGCCGCCGCCGTGGCGGGCGTATCCGCCGTAGGTATCCACAATGATCTTGCGGCCGGTGAGGCCCGCGTCCCCGTTGGGACCGCCGGTGACAAAGCGGCCGGTGGGATTGATGAAGTACCGGGTATCCCCGTCCAACAGCTCCTTGGGCAGAACCGGTTCGATCACGTTGGCCACAACGTCCTTGCGAATCTGCTCAAGGGTCACGTCCGGATCGTGCTGGGCGGAGACCACCACCGTGTCCACCCGAACCGGGCGGTCGTCCTCGTATTCGACGGTGACCTGGGTCTTGCCGTCGGGGCGCAGGTAGGTAAGGGTTCCGTCACGGCGCACATCGGAAAGCCGCTTGGCAAGCCGGTGGGCCAGGGAAATGGGAAGGGGCATCAGCTCCTTGGTTTCGTCGCAGGCATAACCGAACATCATGCCCTGGTCGCCCGCACCAATGCGGTCGTCGTCCCCGGTCTGGCCCTCCTCGCGCACTTCAATGGCGGCGTTTACCCCCTGGGCAATATCGCCCGACTGCTCGTCGATGGCAGTAAGCACCGCGCAGGTATTGCCGTCAAAACCGCAGTCGCTGCTTTGGTATCCGGTTTCGTTGACTACCTCGCGCACCAGCTTGGGGATATCCACGTAGCAGTTGGTGGAGATCTCGCCATACACCAGCACCATCCCGGTCACTGCCGACGTTTCGCAGGCTACGCGCGCCATAGGATCCTTCGCGAGCATGGCGTCCAGGATGGCGTCTGAAATCTGGTCGCAAAGCTTATCCGGATGCCCCTCAGTCACCGATTCGGACGTAAATAATTTTCTGCTCATTGCTGTACCTCCCATATATGTTTCCTTGGTAAACCGCACTTAGTCTACCCCATTCGTCTCTCGGCTTTCTTACGAAAAACCGTCGTTTTTCTGACAACAAAAAAGCGTCCGCCATAAACCAGCGGACGCATTTCCTCATCTTTCGGTTTATAACCGCAGGATTTGGCACCTTTCCGTTTCAACACGGAGGTTGCCGGGCTTCACCGGGCCTGTTCCCTCAGCCGCTCTTGATAAGTCGTATTCAATTGTTTCGACAGTATAGCACAAATAGCCGTCCCTGTCAATGCATCTGCATTGGAAATGCCGGTTTCATCGGATTACCGCGTCTTGCCTTCCCGCAGCTGGCGGATGTACCCGGCCAAAGGCAATGTAATGAGGAAAGCGATGGCGGAATTGACGGAGGAAATGATAAGGTTGAACGGAATGATGAAGGGAAGCAGCGCGTCTCGGACCACCTCATAGGGATTTCCATAGAAATGCACGGTGAAAATCAGGTTGAGCGGTACCATCAGCGCCGTCCTCGCCAGGCATCCGATCACTAGGCCAACCGCCAGCCAGCCGGTCTTGGGCTTCCACCGGTAGAACAGCCCTGCCGCCAGCACCATCGCCCCGGAAGCACAGAAATGCATCACCAGGCCTACCCAGCCGTCGGGGCTTAACAGGAACGCCTGGATGGTGCTGACCACCAGCAGAATGCACAGGCCCGCCGCCGGCCCGTAGATGATGGTTCCGATGAGCACCGGGACGTCCGCCATGTCGTACACTAGGTAAGGCGCGCCGGGGAACAGCGGGAACCGGATGAGCAGGACCAGAACCACCGACAAAGCGCAGAGCATAGCCATCACGGAAATTTTAGTCACATTGGATTTGGTTGCCGTTTGCATTGTTACCACTCCTTACATTAGAAGGAGCCGTCTTGCCTGAGATTGGAAAGCAAAAACCCCGCGGAAATGTTCCGCGGGGCGCAAAGACGCTTTTCTACAAAGAAAGCGCCGCTTCTTCCATCCGGACTATACCGTCGGCCCCGGAATCCAACCGGAGTCAACCGCGCCGTAAACGGCGCCGCTCGCGGGCTTGTCGGCAACCTTGCCGCATTACCGCCGGTGGGGAATCACACCCCGCCCCGAAGACAGCTTCTTTTATTATTTATTATAATAGCACCCACGTGAACCCCTGTCAAGAACCCGGCCTGTCCTTTTCCGACTGTTTCTGCATCTGCGGCTACCCGGATGTCCGTTTTCCGTACGCCAACACGTCCGAAAGCATGCTGCTCAGACCCGGTATGGACAGCAGCGGGCTCCATCATGAAGCAGGACATTCTTTCTGCACGTTTTCAGATCCGACATGGTGGGATATCCCTATCCTCGGTGCCCGGATAGACGGTATCCATGTTTCACTGGGCCTGCCAGTCTCCTTCCCTGTTCTCATTGCGCCTACTGCCAGGACCCGTATATTCTTCAATAGGCCAAGTGTGTGCCGTCCTTTTCTATCAGCACAAAAAAGGAGCTGTCTCTAATGAGACAGCTCCCTGCACAAACGAAACTTATTCGTTGATGGCGGTAACAACGCCGGAACCAACGGTACGGCCGCCTTCACGGATAGCGAAGCGCAGACCTTCCTCGATGGCGATGGGGGTGATCAGTTCCACGTCCATGTCCACGTTGTCGCCGGGCATGCACATCTCAACACCCTCGGGCAGAGAGATGACGCCGGTCACGTCGGTGGTACGGAAATAGAACTGAGGACGGTAGTTGTTGAAGAAGGGGGTGTGACGGCCGCCTTCATCCTTGGTCAGAACGTAAACCTGGCCCTTGAACTTGGTATGCGGATGGATGGAACCGGGCTTCGCCAGAACCTGGCCGCGCTCGATTTCATTTCTCTGGATACCGCGCAGCAGAGCACCGATGTTGTCGCCAGCCTCGGCATAGTCGAGGAGCTTGCGGAACATTTCGATACCAGTAACAACCGTCTTGCGGCTTTCGTCAGCCAGACCGACGATTTCGACTTCTTCCTGGAGCTTGAGCTGGCCTCTCTCCACTCTGCCGGTGGCAACGGTGCCGCGGCCAGTGATAGTGAAGACGTCCTCAACCGGCATCAGGAAGGGCAGGTCGGCCTTACGTTCCGGAGTCGGAATGTACTCGTCGACCGCATCCATCAGCTCGTGAATGCACTTGTATTCGGGAGCATTGGGATCCTTGGAGGTAGACTCCAGGGCCACCAGAGCGGAACCCTTGATGATCGGGGTGTCGTCGCCCGGGAACTCGTATTCGTTGAGGATGTCGCGGATCTCCATCTCGACAAGCTCAAGCAGCTCAGGATCGTCAACCTGATCGACCTTGTTCATGAACACAACGATGTAGGGAACGCCCACCTGACGGGAGAGCAGGATGTGCTCACGGGTCTGAGGCATCGGGCCGTCCGCAGCGGACACGACCAGGATCGCGCCGTCCATCTGAGCAGCACCGGTGATCATGTTCTTAACATAGTCGGCATGGCCGGGGCAGTCGACGTGCGCATAGTGGCGCTTGTCGGTCTGATACTCAACGTGAGCGGTGTTGATGGTGATACCACGCTCTCTCTCTTCCGGCGCCTTATCGATGTTGGCGTAATCGACGAAATCCGCATCGCCCTCGAGGTTGAGAACCTTGGTGATCGCCGCAGTAAGAGTAGTCTTACCATGGTCAACGTGGCCGATGGTACCGATGTTTACATGGGGCTTGCTTCTTTCGAACTTTGCCTTTGCCATTGGAATATCCTCCTTTTATATACGCTTTCTTTTCTCCGTTCAATTGGTCCGGGATAATAACCCCATTCTACCAATGAATGCATCAAAATTCAAGCATTTTTTGTAATTCTGCCAAAAATGGTGAGAAAGAAACCTTAGTCTTCCTTCTTCACACGGCTGGCAATGATTTTGTCCGCCACAGACTTCGGAATTTCGCTGTAGTGGCTGGGCTCCATGGAATACTGGCCGCGTCCCTGGGTCTTCGAACGCATGTCGGTCGCGTAGCCGAACATTTCGGACAGCGGAACGAATGCGTTGATCTGCTGGCCGCCGGGGATGGCGTCCATGCCCTGCATCTGGCCGCGGCGGGAGTTGATGTCGCCGATGACATCGCCCATGTATTCCTCCGGAACAATGACGACCACCTTCATCACCGGTTCCAAGAGAACCGGATCCGCCTTGCGCATGGCCTCCTTGAAGGCCATGGAACCGGCGATCTTAAACGCCATTTCCGAGGAGTCCACTTCGTGATAGGAGCCGTCGTACAGCGTTACCTTCACGTCGACTACCGGGTAGCCGGCGAGCACGCCGGAAAGCATTGCGCCCTGAATACCCTGGTCAACCGCCGGGATGTATTCCTTCGGGATCGCGCCGCCCACGATGGCGTTGATGAACTCATAGCCCTTGCCGGACTCGTTGGGTTCGATCTTGATCTTGACGTGGCCGTATTGGCCCTTACCGCCGGACTGGCGGGCGTATTTGTGATCCACATCCGCCATCTTGCGGATGGTTTCCTTGTACGCAACCTGGGGCTTGCCCACATTGGCTTCCACCTTGAACTCACGCAGCAGGCGGTCGACAATGATCTCCAGATGAAGCTCGCCCATACCCGCGATGATGGTCTGGCCGGTTTCCTCGTCGGTGTAAGCTCTGAAGGTGGGGTCTTCTTCCGCGAGCTTGGAGAGGGCAATGCCCATCTTCTCCTGGCCGGCCTTGGTTTTCGGCTCAATGGCCACGCGGATAACCGGATCCGGGAACTCCATGGACTCGAGAATGATCGGATGATCCTCGTCGCACAGGGTGTCGCCGGTGGTGGTGTTCTTTAAGCCCACCGCCGCGGCAATGTCGCCCGCGTAAACGGTTTCGATATCCTGCCGGTGATTGGAATGCATCTGCAGAATGCGGCCCATACGCTCGTGGTTGCCCTTGGTGGAGTTGTACACACCGGAACCCGCGTTGATGGTGCCGGAGTAAACGCGGAAGAAACACAGCTTACCCACATAGGGGTCGGTGGCGATCTTAAAGGCCAGCGCAGAGAAGGGCTCCGTATCCGACGAATGCCGTACATCCTCTTCCTCGGTATCGGGGTTGACGCCCTTGATAGCCGGAACGTCGATGGGAGAGGGCATATAGTCGATGATGGCGTCCAAAAGCTTCTGCACGCCTTTGTTGCGGTAAGAGGTACCGCAGGTGACCGGCACCATGGTATTGGCAATGGTGGACTTGCGGATACAGGCCTTGATCTCGTCGATGGTGAGCTCCTCGCCGCCCAGATACTTCTCCAGCAGCGCATCGTCCTGCTCGGCCACATGGTCGATCAGTTCGGCGTGATACTTGTCCGCCAGCTCCTTCATGTCGTCCGGAATGTCCTTCACTTCGATGTTGGTGCCCAGGTCGTTGGTATAGTAGTACGCCTTCATTTCAATCAGGTCGATCAGGCCCTGGAAGGAATCCTCCGAGCCGATCGGGATCTGGATCGGAAGGGCGTTACACTTGAGCCGGTCCTTCATCATCTGCACCACACGGTAGAAGTCGGCGCCCATGATGTCCATTTTGTTGACGTACGCCATGCGCGGAACCATATACTTGTCCGCCTGGCGCCAAACGGTTTCCGACTGGGGTTCGACGCCGCCCTTGGCGCAGAACACGGTGACCGAACCGTCAAGCACGCGCAGAGAGCGCTCTACTTCAACAGTAAAGTCCACGTGGCCGGGGGTATCGATAATATTGACTCTATGGTTTTTCCAGAAGCAAGTGGTTGCAGCGGAGGTAATGGTGATGCCTCTCTCCTGCTCCTGCTCCATCCAGTCCATCGTCGCCGCGCCTTCGTGCGTTTCACCAATTTTATGGGTTTTACCCGTATAAAAGAGTATGCGCTCGGTTGTGGTCGTTTTACCGGCATCGATGTGAGCCATTATGCCAATATTGCGCGTCATTTCAAGAGATACCTGTCTTGGCATATTGTCCTCCTTTTTCTTGTCGGTTCAGCCCATACTCTAAACAGTTAAGCAGATCACGAGGCTGAACTGGGCTTACCAAAGCCAATGAAACATACAAACTTGCGCCGATTACCATCTGTAATGGGCAAAAGCACGGTTGGCTTCCGCCATCTTGTGGGTATCGTCGCGCTTTTTCGCTGCGCCGCCGTTTCCGTTGAGCGCATCTAAGATTTCACCGGCCAGACGCTCGCGCATGGTGCGCTCAGAGCGGGCACGGGAATAGGTGGTCAGCCAGCGCAGACCTAAGGTCTGACGGCGATCGGGGCGCACCTCGATCGGAACCTGGTAGGTGGCGCCGCCCACGCGGCGGGCCTTGACCTCCAGAAGCGGCATAATGTTCTCGAGCGATGCCTCAAACACTTCCAGCGGGTCTTTGCCCGTCTTCTCCTGGATGATCTCGAACGCGTCGTAGACGATCTTCTGGGCGACACCCTTCTTACCGTCGTACATAATGTTGTTGATCAAACGGGTGACGATTTTGGAATTGTAAAGCGGATCAGGCAAAACGTCACGTTTTGCAATGGAACCTCTTCTCGGCACTTCGCTTCCCTCCTTCACATAAAATGAATTCATTGGTACTCGAAAGCGACAAACTTCCGCGGGCTCAAGCAAAAGGCGTCCATACATCTATATAAAAACGTATAAAAACGGCTTTCGCATTGGCAAATTAAGCTGTCAATGTAGCTTTTCACACGGGTATTCGTCTGATTACTTCTTGGCGGCTCCCGCCTTGGGACGCTTCGCGCCGTACTTGGAACGGGCCTGCATTCTCTTGGCGACGCCCTGGGCATCCAGCGTACCGCGGATGACATGGTAACGTACACCAGGAAGGTCCTTGACACGGCCGCCGCGCAGCAGAACCACGCTATGCTCCTGCAGGTTGTGGCCCACGCCCGGGATGTAGCCCCACACTTCGATGGAGTTACTCAGACGCACTCTCGCCACCTTACGCAGCGCAGAGTTCGGCTTCTTCGGGGTCATGGTCTTGACCGTCGTGCAAACGCCTCGTTTTTGCGGAGAAGATTGATCGGTCTGCGCCTGCTTCTTGGAGTTATACCCCTTCTGCAATGCCGGAGACTTGCTCTTTTTCTCCACCGTTTCCCTGCCCTTACGGACTAACTGATTGAATGTCGGCAATGTGACACCCCCTTAAATAATACTGTATATGATGCGTTTGTAAAAACGCCGCATACCGAACGAAAAAATATGGTCAAACGTTTCAAAAGGAATTTTCTTTCAACCATTCCAAAACCTGCAGACACCGCAAAAGCGGCGATTTTCCTAAGAAAACACGGGAAAATTGCCGATTTTTTTACGGATTTGCAGGTTCGCCGGGCGCAGGTTCCCCCACGCCCGACGATTTGTTATTATATCACACCGCTGAATCGCTTGTCAATACTTCGTCCGCCTTCTCAATTTCAATATCGGTGTAGCATTTCATGCCCGTGCCGGCCGGAACCAGCTTGCCGATGATGACGTTTTCCTTCAGGCCCAGCAGCGGGTCCACCTTGCCCTTGATGGCGGCGTCGGTGAGCACGCGGGTGGTTTCCTGGAAGGAAGCGGCCGACAGGAAG
Source organism: Solibaculum intestinale (assembly GCF_040096205.1). Lineage (NCBI taxonomy): Bacteria > Bacillati > Bacillota > Clostridia > Eubacteriales > Oscillospiraceae > Solibaculum > Solibaculum intestinale. The sequence goes on from NZ_JBBMFD010000007.1 coordinate 40,091, forward strand.
GATTCGGTAGCCAAAGACGCTTTGGTGATACCCAGAAGCACCGGTTGGCAGGTGGCCTCCGAAAGGCCCTCCTCGCCCGCGGCGATGCGCGCGCGGATGGCGGCGTTCTCCGCCAGGTATTCCGACTTCTCCACCATCGCGCCCGGGAAGAGGCTCGTAGAGCCCGCATCTTCCACCCGGACCTTGCGCATCATCTGCCGGACGATGACTTCAATGTGCTTGTCGTTGATTTCAACGCCCTGCAGCCGGTAAACGCGCTGGACTTCCTGGATGATATATTCGTGCACCGCCTCGGTGCCGGAGATGGCCAGCACGTCGTGGGGGTTAACCGAGCCCTCGGTGATCATTTCGCCGGCCTTGACCACGTCGCCCTCCTGCACCCGCAGACGAGAGCCGAAGGGGATCAGGTAAGCCTTCTCATCCTTGGTCTCGTGGTTGGTCACCACCACGTGGCGGTTCTTCTTGATTTCCTGGAATCGGACCACGCCGTCGATTTCGCTGATGATGGCCAGATGCTTGGGCTTGCGGCCTTCGAACAGCTCCTCAACGCGGGGAAGACCCTGCGTGATGTCCTCAGCATTGGCGATACCGCCGGTATGGAAGGTACGCATGGTCAGCTGGGTGCCCGGCTCACCGATGGACTGGGCCGCGATGATACCCACCGCTTCGCCCACCGTAACCGGTTCGCCGGTAGCCAGGTTGGAGCCGTAGCACTTGACGCAGACCCCGTGGCGGGATTCGCAGGTGAGGAGCGAGCGCACCTTGATGCGCTTGACGCCGGCGTTCACAATGATGGCCGCGTCCTTGTCGTTCATCATCTTATCCCTGGAAACCAGCACCTCGCCGGTCGCCTCGTCTACAAAGTCCTCAGCTAAATACCGGCCCACCAGACGGGTTCCCAGCGGTTCGATGACGCTCTTGCCGTCCATGATGTCGAAGACCTCGATGCCCTCGTGGGTGCCGCAGTCCTCCTCCCGGATGATCACATCCTGGGACACGTCCACCAGGCGGCGGGTCAGGTAACCAGAGTCCGCAGTACGAAGAGCGGTGTCGGCCAGGCCCTTTCTGGCGCCGCGGGAGGCGATGAAGTATTCGAGTACGTTGAGGCCCTCGCGGTAGTTGGCGCGGATCGGAACCTCGATGACCTTACCGGAGGTGTTGGCGATCAGGCCGCGCATACCAGCGAGCTGACGAATCTGGCTGATGGAACCACGGGCGCCGGAGTCAGCCATCATGGCGATGGGGTTGTTAACCGTATCCAGATGGGATTCCAGGGCAGCAGTAACCTTGTTGGTGGCCGCGTTCCAGATATCGGTGACCATGTGGGAACGTTCCTCGTTGGAGATGAGACCACGGCGGAACTTTTTGACCACCGTGTCGATCTGCGCCTCGGAATCGGCGATGATCTGCTTTTTCTCCTCGGGAATGGTGGCGTCCACCACGGCCACGGTCAAAGCGCCCTTGGTGGAATACTTAAAGCCCTGGGCCTTGACCTTATCGAGCACGTCGGCGGTAATCGGCGTGCCGTGGACCTTGATGCACCGGTCGATAATCTGGCCGAGCTGCTTTTTCTTAACAAGGAAGTTGATCTCCAGCTCCAGCATGGATTCCGGGGTGGAGCGCTCCACATAGCCCAAGTCCTGGGGAATGGGATCGTTGAAGATGATGCGGCCCACGGTGGCGTTGATGATGCCGGTATAGGGCTTGCCATCCACTTCCACAGTGCGGCGCACCTTAATGGGAGCATGCAGACCCACCACGCCTTCCTGATAGGCCATGAGCGCTTCATTAAAGTCACGGAAAATCTTGCCCTCGCCCTTTTCGCCGGGCTTTTCCAGGGTCAGATAGTAGGAACCGAGCACCATGTCCTGGGTCGGGACGGTAACAGGCCGTCCGTCGGAAGGCTTCAAAAGGTTGTTTGCCGCCAGCATCAGCGTTCTCGCCTCGGCCTGAGCCTCGGCGGACAGGGGCACGTGCACGGCCATCTGGTCGCCGTCGAAGTCGGCGTTATAGGCGGTACAGGCCAGCGGATGCAGCTTTAAAGCGCGGCCTTCCACCAGCACCGGCTCAAAGGCCTGGATGCCCAGGCGGTGCAGGGTGGGAGCGCGATTTAAGAGAACCGGATGGTCCTTGATGACGGTTTCCAGCGCGTCCCACACTTCCCCGCGGGCGCGCTCCACCATCTTGCGGGCGGACTTAATGTTGCCGGCGGCGCCAGTCTCCACCAGCCGCTTCATGACAAAGGGCTTAAACAGCTCAATGGCCATTTCCTTGGGCAGGCCGCACTGGTACATTTTCAGCTCCGGCCCGACCACGATAACCGACCGACCCGAGTAGTCCACGCGCTTGCCTAACAGGTTCTGGCGGAAGCGGCCCTGCTTGCCCTTAAGCATGTCGGACAGGGATTTTAAGGGGCGGTTGTTGGGCCCGGTCACCGGACGGCCGCGGCGGCCGTTGTCGATGAGGGCATCCACCGCTTCCTGGAGCATGCGCTTTTCGTTGCGCACAATGATATCCGGCGCGCCCAGCTCCAGCAGCCGCTTTAAGCGGTTGTTGCGGTTGATGACGCGGCGGTAAAGATCGTTTAAGTCGGAGGTGGCGAAACGGCCGCCGTCCAGCTGAACCATAGGACGGATGTCCGGCGGGATGACCGGCACCACGTCGAGGATCATCCATTCCGGGCGGTTACCGGACACGCGGAAGGCCTCCACGACCTCCAGGCGCTTTAAGATACGCACCTTCTTCTGGCCGGAAGCGTTCTCCAGCTCCTCCTTAAGCTCCTGGGAAAGAGTTTCCAGGTTGATGTCTGAAAGAAGCTTCTTGATGGATTCCGCGCCCATGCCCGCGTCAAAGTCATCCTCGTAACGCTCGCGCATGTCCCGGTATTCCTTTTCGGTGAGCAGCTGCATCTTCTCCAGGGGCGTCGTGCCCGGATCGGTCACGATGTAGGAGGCGAAGTACAGCACCTTCTCCAGAAGGCGGGGGGAAATATCCAAAAGCAAGCCCATCCGTGACGGGATGCCTTTAAAATACCAGATGTGGGAAACCGGAGCCGCCAGTTCAATGTGGCCCATGCGCTCTCTTCTGACCTTCGCGCGGGTCACCTCAACGCCGCAGCGGTCGCAGATCTTGCCCTTGAAGCGGATGCGCTTATACTTGCCGCAGTGGCACTCCCAGTCCTTGGTCGGGCCAAAAATGCGTTCGCAGAACAGGCCGTCGCGCTCGGGTTTCAGGGTACGGTAATTGATGGTTTCCGGCTTCTTGACCTCTCCGTGGGACCATTCCCGAATCTGCTCCGGAGAAGCCAGGCCGATTTTAATTGATTCGAACACGTTAAATTCCATGATACGACCCCTTTCCCGCTATATTTCTTCGCTCTCGTCGTCCGCCGCGTCGCCCATCCCGTCGTCGAAGGACGCTTCCTCGTCAGCAAGCAGGCTGTCCTCATCGTCGGCGTCGTCGGCGAGCACGTCTTCCGCGTCCTCGATGCTGTAGCCGGCAAGGTCGCCCTCGTCGCGCACGTCGGAGAAAGCTTCGTCGTCCACAGCGCTGATGTGCACGTCGTCCTCGTCGTCGTCAAAGGTCTGCTTAAGATCAATTTCCTCATTGTCCTTGTCGAGGACCTTCACATCCAGACCCAGCGACTGCAGCTCCTTAATGAGCACCTTGAAGGATTCCGGGACGCCCGGCTGGGGCACGTTCTGGCCCTTGACGATGGCCTCGTAAGTCTTTACGCGGCCCACCACGTCGTCCGACTTGACTGTAAGGATTTCTTGCAGCGTATACGCGGCGCCGTAGGCTTCCAGCGCCCACACTTCCATTTCGCCGAAGCGCTGGCCGCCGAACTGGGCCTTGCCGCCCAGCGGCTGCTGGGTGACCAGGGAGTAGGGGCCGGTGGAACGGGCGTGGATCTTATCGTCAACCAAATGGTGCAGCTTTAAGAAGTACATATAGCCCACGGTGACCGGGTTATCGAACCAATCGCCGGTGCGGCCGTCGCGCAGCGGCGTCTTGCCGTCTTCCCGCAGGCCCGCCATTTTCAGGCATTCCCGGATGTCCTCTTCGTGCGCGCCGTCAAAGACCGGCGTCATGATTTTCCAGCCCAGCGCCATGGCCGCGTAGCCCAGGTGCACTTCCAGCACCTGCCCGATGTTCATGCGGGAAGGAACGCCCAGGGGATTGAGCACAATGTCCAACGGCCGGCCGTCCGGCAGGAAGGGCATATCCTCCATGGGCAGGATGCGGGAAACAACGCCCTTGTTTCCGTGGCGGCCCGCCATCTTGTCGCCCACCGAGATCTTTCTCTTCTGGGCGATGTAGCATTTGACCACCATGTTCACGCCCGGGCTCATCTCGTCGTCGTTTTCACGGGTGAACACCTTCACGTCCACCACGATGCCGTATTCGCCGTGAGGAACCCGCAAAGAAGTATCCCGCACCTCTCTTGCCTTTTCGCCGAAGATGGCGCGCAAAAGGCGCTCTTCTGCGGTCAGCTCCGTTTCGCCCTTGGGCGTCACTTTACCGACCAGAATATCGCCGGCGCGTACCTCCGCACCAATGTGGATGATGCCCCGCTCATCCAGGTCTTTGAGGGCGTCCTCGCCCACATTGGGGATGTCGCGGGTGATTTCCTCGGCGCCGAGCTTCGTGTCTCTGGCTTCGATTTCGTACTTTTCAATATGGATGGAGGTATACACATCGTCGCGGACGATCTTCTCGTTGATGAGAACCGCGTCCTCGTAGTTGTAGCCCTCCCAGGTCATAAAGCCGATCAGGGCGTTCTTTCCCAGGCTGATTTCCCCGTTGTCGGTGGCCGGGCCGTCGGCAATGACTTCATGCTCAACCACGTGCTGGCCCTTGGTCACCACCGGGCGCTGGTTGATACAGGTGCCCTGGTTGGAGCGCAGGAACTTGATGATGTGGTATTCGTCCAGCTCCCCGTCCGCGTCGGCGCGGATGACCACTTTATCCGCGCTGACCGATTCCACCACGCCCGGGCGCTTGGCGAGAACCACCACGCCCGAGTCCACCGCCGCCTTGTATTCCATACCCGTGCCCACCACAGGAGACTGGGGCTTCAGAAGCGGCACCGCCTGACGCTGCATGTTCGAACCCATCAGCGCGCGGTTGGCGTCGTCGTTTTCCAGGAAGGGGATCATGGCTGTCGCCACCGAGACCACCATCCGGGGGGACACGTCCATAAAGTCCACCTTGTTCGCTTCGATTTCCAGGAATTCATCGCGGTAGCGGGTGTTGACCTTTGCGTTCATGAAGCGGCCGTTTTCGTCCAAAGGTTCGTTGGCCTGGGCGACGATGTAGTCGTCCTCCATGTCGGCGGTCATATAGATGACTTCGTCGAGCACCACGCCGGTTTCCTTGTCCACCCGGCGGAAGGGTGCTTCCACAAAGCCGTATTCGTTGATCTTCGCATAGGTGGCCAGATAGGAAATCAGGCCGATGTTGGGTCCTTCCGGGGTCTCAATCGGGCACATGCGGCCGTAATGGCTGTAGTGCACGTCGCGCACTTCGAAGCCCGCCCGGTCACGGGACAGGCCGCCGGGGCCCAGGGCGGACAAGCGGCGCTTGTGGGTCAGCTCCGCCAGGGGGTTGGTCTGGTCCATGAACTGGGACAGGGGCGAGGAGCCGAAGAACTCTTTGATCGCCGCCACCACCGGGCGGATGTTGATGAGGCTCTGGGGGGTGATGGACTCCATCTCCTGGGCCTGCAGCGTCATCTTTTCACGCACCACCCGCTCCATCCGGGAGAAGCCGATGCGGAACTGATTTTGCAGCAGCTCGCCCACCGAACGGATGCGGCGGTTGCCCAGATGGTCGATGTCGTCGGTGACGCCCACGTCCAAAGCAAGGCCGCTCATATAGTTGATGGAAGAAAGAATGTCGTCTAGGATGATATGCTTGGGGATCAGCTCGTCGATGCGGGTCTTTACGGCCTCGCGGATGGCCTCTTCCTCGCCGGCGGCGTTCTCCATGATTTCCTGGAGCACCGAAAAGCGTACCTTTTCATGGATGCCCAGCTCTTCTAAGTCAAAAGGCAGGAAGTCCCGCAGGTCCACCATGCCGTTGGAAATCACCTTGAACTCCCGGCCGTCTAAGTCGAGCCAGGCGCAGGAAACGCCGCTTCTCTCGATCTCTTGGGCCTTTTCGCGGGTGACAGTCTCCCCCGCCTCAGCCATGATTTCGCCGGTCACCGGGTTTGCCACCGGGCGGCTTAATACCTTGCCGGTCAGCCGGCCGCCGATGGCCAGCTTCTTGTTGTACTTATAGCGTCCCACTTTAGAAAGATCGTAACGGCGCGCGTCGAAGAACAGGCCGTCGATGTGGGCCTGGGAGCTTTCCACCGTGGGCGGCTCGCCCGGGCGCAGCTTCTTATAGACCTCCATCAGACCCTCTTCCCGGGTTTTGGCGGTATCCTTTGCAAGGGTGGCGATGATGCGCTCGTCTTCACCGAAAAAGTCGAGAATCTCCGCGTCGGTGCCAAGGCCCAACGCCCGGATGAAGGTAGTCACCGGCAGCTTGCGGTTTTTATCGATGCGGACATAGAAAATGTCGTTGGAATCGGTCTCGTATTCGAGCCAGGCGCCCCGGTTGGGGATGACGGTGGCGTTAAAAAGCTTCTTGCCGGTCTTGTCGTAGTTCATGCCGTAGTAAACGCCCGGGGAACGCACCAGCTGGGAAACAATGACACGCTCGGCGCCGTTGATGATAAAGGTTCCGCTCTCGGTCATCAGCGGGAAATCGCCCATGTACACCTCGGACTCTTTGATTTCCCCGGTTTCCTTATTGATCAGGCGGGCGCGCACCCGAAGAGGGGCGGCGTAGGTCACGTCCCGCTCCTTGCACTGCTCGACCGTGTACTTCGCCTTCTCGTCCAGTTTGTAATCAATAAAATTGAGGACAAGATTGCCGGTGTAGTCGGTGATGGCGGACACGTCCCGGAACACCTCTTTGAGGCCCTCTTCCAGGAACCAATTGTACGAATTCTTCTGCACCTCAATCAGGTTAGGCATGTCCAAAACCTCATTGATGCGCGAAAAGCTCATGCGGGTATTGTTGCCTAGTTTCACCTGTTTGACATTCACCATAGGCTTACACCACTCCATTTCCTAAAGATCGTGACATCGCATGTTTTGTTCCCTATTTTCACTCCGAAACACACGGTAGCGGAGTTAAAAATCGTCCTTATGTTCCTTGCCTTTTTGGTTCTTTTGTGCTATCCTCTGTCTAAAAGATAGGTATACTATTCCATTATAAAGCATTGTGAGATTATACGACAGATGGGCGAAAAAGTCAAACTTTTTCGCCTTTTTTGCTGATTTTCTCTAGGTTGCACAACCAGACGGATTTGTGCAGCCTTTTTTTGTGCAAAAGTTGTGCATGAGCTTCATCAGCGCATCTACGCGGTTTCAAACCCATTTACCGGGATTTTCCCGGCTGCTCTGACCGGCCCCTTTGCCGCGTGTTTGTCCTTGTCAAGAAAAGAACCCGCGCAAAAAGAAATCTCTCCTAGCGGCGCCTTTTGCCTTCTATGAATATTCGTCACAAGCCCACTGCGGCCCGCCCCATCAATGGTAACAAACTTGATACTTTCATCCAATTCAGTTGACTTGTTATACCTCCTGCTTTATAATAAATCTAAGCAATTCACACAGATAAACAAGTATTTTACATCGAATGATTATATTTTTTGACGGATTCGGCCGTTTCCCAGCGTATTTTCTGTCCGGATCCGATCCGTCGGAATGGAGTCCGCTATGCATGCATTACAGGACCTGTATGAAGCGATCCCCTCGGCGGAGGGAAAAGAACCTTACTTCATTCCCGCCGGATGGAATTATCTCTCCGTCCCTGACCGGACAGACTCTTCCCGGCCGAACGAGGTGGCGGTGGATCCATGCGCCTTCTACCGAGCCTGCCTCGCTTTTATTCTGAATACGCCAAAAGTGCCGCCCAAGCAAACGACCTGCGGCGTACTTTACTCTATGCTGCCCCGGGCCTTTTCCGCCTGGAACCATACCGGTTCCCTGCAGTCCGGGAGCTTTCTCAAGTGCATCGCTCTGCTCCCCCTGCTTTTGCAGATGGGAGTGGACTTTCTCTACCTGCTTCCGGTCTTTCGTTCCAGCCGCGCCTTTCAGAAAGGCGGCGCCCCCAGTCCTTATTCCATTGAGGACATGGAAGCCTTCGACCCGGACTTGGACGATCCTTTCGCGGGCGGGCTGCCGCTCGAGCGGCAGTTTGCGGCGCTGGTGGAAGCCTGCCACCGGCTGGGGATGCGGGTCATGCTGGACTTTGTCTTTCGCACTGCCGCCAGAGACCATGTGTTTATCCGGGAGCATCCGGACTGGTTTTACTGGATCAAGGCAGAGCGGGCTCAGTCCCTGGCGGCCCCGGGCGTAAAGGGCTTAGGCCACGCGGTGGTCTCGCCGGACAATGTGAACCTTCTCTATGCCTCCGACGAGATGCCGGCCTTTCTGGACGGCTTTGTTCCCCCGCCCGACCCGGCGGCCTGGCGTGCGCTTTGCCGCCGGGCGGACGAAACGGGGGAAAACTGCATGGATCTAGCCATAAAAGAATGGGGAATCTGCACCCTTCCCGGCTTTGCGGACACCATCAACGATCCTCAGCCTCCCTGGACGGACGTAACCTACTTAAAGTTCTACTTTGACCCTTCCCCTGCCGCCAAGGCGCTGCCGAATTTGGAGTCCCGCCCGCCCTTCATCGCGCAGGACGGAGTCAAGTGCAGCGTCTTTCCCGGAGAAAAGCCCAATCAGGCTCTCTGGAATAAAATCGCTGGGATTATTCCCGCCTTTATCCGCCGGTACCGCATCGACGGAGCCCGCATCGACATGGCCCATGCTCTCCCCGTCCCGCTGGGAAAGGAACTGATACGCGCCGCCAAAGAGGCCGACCCGGATTTCCTCTTCTGGTCGGAGGAGTTTTCCCCCGGCAAGGCCCAAAAGGCCAAGGAGGAAGGGTATCACTTGATCCTGGGAGACGTTTGGTCGGCCTGGAAAACAGTTTCCCCTATGCTGCTGGGGCAAACGCTGGCCGCGTCGGTGGAAGCGGCGCTGCCGGTGGTGGCCGCCGCAGAGCTGTCCGACTCTCCCCGGGCCCCGGTAATGACTGGCTCCCAAGAGAAGGCCAACGCCGCCTTCCTGCTGGCGGCCCTGCTGCCAAACGCCTATCTACTCATCAACAACGGACAGGAATGCGGCGAGCACCAGCCGATGAATCTGGGTCTTCTCAACGACGAAGCCGGACGCTTTGTCCTTCCAAAGGAGGATCCCATGTACGGCAAACTCGCCTTTTTCGACCGGGTTTGTTTTCACTGGGCAAGCGATTCGCAGGTGTTTGACTGGATCAAACAAGTAACCGCCCTGCGCCGCACCTGCTTTTCTCTGCTTCATGAACCGGGCGCTTTCCGCCCGGACCTTCTGCGAAAGCCGGGCCCTCTAGTCCGGCTGGCGTACCAGGACGGGGAACGGGTTCTCTGTGCCCTCTTCTCTTTTGCAGAGGCGGCACTTACGGTATCCCCGGCGGATGAATTTGGTTCTCTCGCCGCCCGCCTTTCTTTTGAGCACCCGGTTCTCTCTCAAGGCGTCTGCAAAAAAGACGGGCTTCTCTCGCTTTCTCCCGGCGGCTGCTTGGTGTTCACACGTGGACAGTCCACATAATTATGCTGTTCCCACACGGTACAGAAAAGGAGTATGGTCTCATGAAAAAGGAACCAACCGTCGCTTATTTTTGTATGGAATACGGCCTGCAATCGGATTTCAAGATTTACGCGGGCGGCTTAGGGATTCTGGCGGGTGACCTTTTAAAGGCCGCCAAGGATCTGAAAAAACCGGTGGTAGGAATTGGAATCCTCTGGCGCCAGGGCAGCACCCGGCAGGTGATTCACGAAAACGGGTGGCCGATGGACTGCTTCCCGGAATACCGGTACGACTTTCTCAAGGATACCGGCGTCACCGTCCGCGTCTCGGTACGGGAGCGTCCGATTACCCTGAAGGTCTGGCTGTGTGACTGCTTTGGGAATGCCCCTTTGTTTTTGCTGGACGCGAACCTTGCGGAAAACTCCGATCGCTTGATTACCGGCCAATTATACGGATGGTTTCACGAAGAACGGATCGCCCAGGAGATCATTCTGGGAATCGGCGGGGTACGGGCTCTGCGGGCGTTGGGGATCCAGGCGGACCTATATCATTTTAACGACAGCCATCCCATGTTTGCCTCCTTTGAGCTGATCCGCGAAGAAATGAAGGCGGGACGCAGCTTTGAAGAAGCCCGGGCCAAGGTCCGGCAATCCATCGTGTTCACCACCCACACGCCGGTGGCCGCGGGCAATGAGGTACACGAGCACAAGCTGCTCGAATACATGGGCGCTTACAACGGCCTGAGCTACGAGCAGGTCAAGGAAATCGGCGGCGATCCGTTTAATATGACGGTGGCCGGCCTTCGCATGGCCCGGCTCGCCAACGGCGTAGCCGCTCTGCACGCCCAGACGGCGCAAAAGATGTGGGCGGGCGTAGAGGACGCGGCTCCCATCCTGGCCGTTACCAACGGAGTGCACAACGGCACTTGGCAGGACAAAGCCATCCGGGATGCTTATCTAGCTGGCCGGCCTCTGATGCCGGTGCATAAGCGGCTGAAAATGCATCTTTTGAGTGAAATTGCACGCCGCTGCGGTGTGCGTCTCAACCCCGAGGCCCTGACCATCGGCTTTGCCAGGCGCGCCGCCCCCTATAAACGGGGTGACCTGATTTTCGGGAAAATGGAGCTGATCGAGCCCTTGCTGAAAAACGGCACCTTGCAGCTGATCTTCTCCGGCAAAGCCCATCCAAACGACCTGACCGGCAAAGAAATCGTTAGTAAAATGGTCCAAATGGCAAAGAAATACCCCTCTGCCATCGTGTTCGTGCAGGATTACGACATGCAAGTGGGCGCCCTGCTTACCCGCGGCTGCGACGTATGGCTCAATACGCCCCTACGCCCGCTGGAGGCCTCCGGCACTTCCGGCATGAAGGCGGCGATGAACGGGGTGCTCAATCTGAGCATCCTGGACGGCTGGTGGCCAGAGGGATGCATAAACGGAGTCAACGGCTGGCAGATCGGAGACGGTACCCAGGGCGAAGGGGAAGAGCAGAACGACCGGGATCGAGACTTCCTTTATAAGGCCCTGTTCGACGAGGTGATGCCCGCCTGGTACCAGCATCCGGCCACCTGGGAGTCCATGATGCGCATGAGTGTGCAGATGGCGACCGACCGGTTCTCCGCCGCGCGGATGCTTCGCGACTATTACGAAACTATGTACCAGGCTGCGCCGGAGGAGCCGGTAAAAACGCAAGCATAAGCCTAATAAAAAGAGGCCGGGGAAAACCCCAGGCCTCTTTTGCTGTTCGCTTTTCCTTTGGACGCGTCGGCATTGCCTTTTTACAGCCTGTTGACTACCTAGCACGCCTTCTTAACCGCTTGGTTGTTCTTGTGGTTGGAGCGAGGGCCACCCTTCCTTTTCGCCTTTCCAGGCGCAAAAAGTCCGGCCGCTCGGTTACGGCCGGACGTATCGGTTATCTGCGGTCTTTCCCTTTGAGGATCACACCGATGACCCTAGGTCCGGAATTGATGCTGATGGCAGCGCCCGCCTCGTAACTTCCGGAAGAAGGATAGCCGAACTCCTGCTCCAGAAGATTTTCCAGCTCCCGGGCTTCTTTCACAGGCGAGCCGTGAATAATGTAATACTCCGGCTTTTCTAATCCGCTTTTCTCCATCGATTCCTTAGCCGCGCGCAGCAGCCGCGACAAAATCGCCTTGTCTCCCCGCACCTTGTCGATAATCACCGGGTCTCCGTCAAGCATGCGGATGATGGGGCGCAGACCCAGCAACTCCCCTACAAAGGCAGCCGCCACGCTGACCCGGCCGGATTTTTTAACAAAGTCCAGCGAATAGACGGAAAAATAAATCTCAATGCTGGAAAACCAGTTTTCCAGGAAAGCCAGCACCATCTCGGCATCCTTGCCTTCCTCGGCCAGCTTTGCCGCTTCCACAATGCCGCAGCCGTACGCAATGGTATACGTCCGCGAGTCCAGCACATGAACGCGCAGCTGTTCCTTCGCCTGGGGACATTCTTCATAGAACTGCTCCCTGGCCAGCAGCGCCGCGTGGTACATATTCGATCCCTTGGAGTTGATGGTCACGTGGATCAGATCGGTGACTTTGTTCTCCATGGCCTTCTTGTATTCCTCCACAAAGGCCACCGACGGCACATGCGAGGTGCTGGGAATGCTTTTGCAGTTTTCCAGGATGTCATAAAACTCCTGGTTGGTAAAATCTACCCGCTCCAAGTATTCTTTCCCTTCCACATTGATGGGAATACTCATAACGGTAATGGAATACCGGCGCGCCAAATCCTCCGGGATATCGCACGCGGAATCAGTTAAAAAAGCGATTGTCTGATTTTCCATCAAATGGAATCCTCCCAACGGTATTTCGTCAAATTTCCCGCAGACTGCAGCGACGGGAATCCCCATTGCCGCAGGGTTTCAAACACACCCACCGCCACCGCATTGGACAAGTTGAGGCTGCGCGCTCCCTCAATCATGGGCAGGCGCACGCAGCTTTCCGGATGGCGCACGAGCAATTCCTCCGGCAGCCCAGCCGTCTCCTTACCAAACACCAGATATGTCCCGTCCGGGTAGGAAACATCCGTGTAAATCCGCGGGGCCTTGGTGGTAAAATAAAAAAACGGGCCGGCATTCTTCTGAAAGAAATCCTCCAAATTGTCATAATAGGTGATATCCAGAAAGTGCCAGTAATCCAGGCCTGCCCGCTTGAGCTTGCGGTCATCAATGGCAAAGCCCAAGGGCTTGACCAGATGCAACCGGGCACCCGTGGCTGCGCAGGTGCGGGAAATGTTCCCTGTATTCTGGGGAATTTCCGGCTCCACGAGCACGATATTCAAGACAGCCACTACAGTAAGACCCCTTTCGCCGCTAAGCCACGACAAATTACTTAGAATGTCAAACTATTTACTACCAATATATCACAGGAGTAAAGACATTGCAAGTGGAAAAAATAAGACCACACAAATAAACGGAGGTGTTAGCATGAGATCGAGCTCTGGTATGGTCAAAGGTGTGGTCACCGGTATGGCGGTCGGCGCGGTTGCCGGCATGGTTGGCGGCACGATGATGCGCAACAACAAGAACATCAAGAAGAAGGCCGGCAAAGCGCTCAAGACGCTGAACGGCGTCATCAGCAGCGTACAGTATATGATGAAATAAGGCCCTGTTCGAAAGCAAAATGCGCGCAAAGCAGTTCCCTGCTTTGCGCGCATTTTGCTTTCTTTTTCCACGCCGGCAGACAGGTGACGCAAAACCGGACGGAATTGCTCCTTCTCTGCCCCGCAGGCGTCATGCCCAGCCTCTGCTTTTCCTTTTTCCCTAGCTGTGCTATGATAAGAAAAACGGATTATTCCTGCGGCGGCTCATCCTCTCCCATGATTTGCAAGAGGTTTTCAAAAAAGCGGAGGTTATTCTCCATCATTGCCCTGCGCTGTTCCGGGCGCAGACGGTACATGGCGTTTTCCTCCCGCCTGGCAAGCTCTCCTAAAACTGTGTCGGCATATTCTTCTCCCTCAGGAGTGAGCATCAGGTTTTTATTTCGTTTGTCCAGCTCCATTACCTGCCGGACAAGCCATCCCTTGCGTTCAAAGCCGTTGAGAATGGTATGCACCGTTTGCTTGGGAAGCAGAAGCTGCTCGCAAATTTGCTTCTGGGTACATCTGCCTTCTCCTTGAGCAATACAATATAAGACAAACATCGCATGCGAGGTCAAACCAAATCGTTTGGCCCACTGCTCATACAGATGCTTGAGACCGAACCAGATGTCATAATAAGGCTGCATCTCGGGATTTGCTTTCATACATCCTCCTATTTCGCATCAATTGGAACTGCAATTCAATATAGCAAATTCCTATTTTTCTGTCAAGCAAATTCTTTCTTTTTTTGCGTATATTTTTGACAAATATCGTTCCAATTTGGTCTATTTTGCTTTCGCTTTCCTGATAATTCCAATGCCCCCAATCACACACAGGAGGGATCCTCTATGAAGATTATTGACATTTCCCATGAACTTTTACAGGCGCCCGTCTATCCGGGTGATCCCGTCCCCTCCCTGGAGCCCCTTTCCCGCATCGCTTTGGGGGACGCTTGCAATCTGACCGCCGCCCACCTCTGCCTGCACAACGCCACCCATGCCGACGCCCCCCTTCACTTTCTAGAGGACGAGGCCGACATTGCTTCCCTTCCGTTAGAGCCTTTTCTGGGCACCTGCCAGGTGATGACGGTAACAGGGCTTTTGACCGGCGCAGACATGGAACGGCTGGTGCCTACAGGCTGCAAGCGTTTGCTGCTGCGGGGGCTTGGGAAAGCCTTTCTGACCCAGAGCGCCGCCTTTGTCCTTGCGGACCTGGGGGTACGGCTGGTGGGCACCGATGCGCCCTCCATCGGCTCCCAGGAGGACGAGGCCGCGCCTCACAAAGAGCTGCTGGGTGCGGGTGTCATGATCCTGGAAGGGCTGTCCCTTTCTCAAGTAAAGGACGGGGCCTATTTTCTCATTGCTCCGCCTGTTAAAATCGCTCAGGCGGACGGCGCACCGGTGCGCGCGCTGCTGCTTGATCAATTTTTCTGTTTTTCCAACGACGCATAAGGAGGTTTCTCTGTGTCTTTCTTTGTCTACAATCGGCTGCTTTCCCGTCTCAAGGCCCTTTCCCGGGCAGCCGTTGCCTTCTCTGGAGGAACCGACTCCGCCTTTCTTCTCTTCGCCGCCAGAGAGGCCCTGGGCGCAGAAAATGTGCTTGCTTTGACGGCCGACTCGGCCTTTTTTCCCCGGGAGGAGGCAGAAGGCGCCCGTGCCCTGGCGGCAAACCTTGGCATTCGCCAAGTGTTCGTATCGGCGGACCCGCTTTCGGACCCCCTCATTCGCCAAAACCCTCCCGATCGGTGTTACCACTGCAAAAAACGGCTCCTGTCCGTGCTGAAGCAACGCGCCCAAGCGGAAGGCTTTCCCTGCCTTTTAGACGGCAGCAACGCCGACGACGCGGGAGATTACCGGCCCGGCGCAAAAGCGGTCCGGGAGCTTCAAATTTTAAGCCCTTTGCAGGAAGCGGGGCTGAAAAAAGACGAGATCCGCGCCCTTTCTAAAGAATACGGCCTTGCCACCTGGGAGAAACCGGCCAGCGCCTGTCTCGCCTCCCGCATTCCCTATGGAGAGCCGTTGACCATAGAAGCCCTCAGGCGGGTGGAGCAGGCGGAAGCATTCCTTCGTTCCCTCGGCTTTTCTCAGCTGCGGGTGAGGGCACATCAAAATCTTGCCCGCATCGAGGTCCCATTTGAAGAGCTGCAAGGGCTCATGGAAGCATGCAGGACAAACGGTATCGTTCCCATGCTGCGCTCCCTGGGATTTACATACATAACCGCTGATCTTTCCGGGTATCGTATGGGTAGCATGAACGAAATTCTCCGGGAAAACCGGGACAATCCCCGGCTGGAAAATATTCGATAAATTCAAGTACAGTTTACAGAATCTTGTTGACTAATGTAGGGGTAACAGGTACAATGGCTATAGGTTACCAAAATGAAATGGAGTGAGTATCGATGGCAGAAGAGTACGGCCCCGACCTGATTACCGTGCTGGATGACGACGGCAACGAGCATCAATTTGAGCTCCTTGACGCAATCGAGACGGATGACGGGCGTTATGTGGCGCTGCTTCCGGTGATTGACGATCCTGCAGAAATGGTGGAATCAGACGGCGAGTTGATTATCCTGGAAGTGGGAGAGGAAAACGGCGAAGAAACGCTGGTTCCTATTGAAAGCGACGAGATGTTTGACAACATCGCGGCGATTTTCGAAGAGCGCTTGGCCGACCTGTTCGAGATCGAAGAAATGGAAACGCCCGGGACGGACGAAGAAGCATAAGAACGGCTTCCTGCTTTGTTCGCGGACTATGGTTTTTTAACCCTACAAATGTATTCTCGGGAGCTTAGCTCTGCCGGGGGATTGCAGACCTCCCGGTCCTGCCTTTGTGCAGGATTGGATGAAGGGAGCGTGAAACCGGCAGGCGGGCACCCACCTGCTTTTTCGTAGGCAGGTTATACAAATCATATTACGGCAAAGCGGGGCTTTTTTAAGAAAAAAGGCATTCCGACCGGAGTTTCCGGCCAGGATGCCTTTTCTTATTTTCTCACTTTTCGAATAATTTCCTCTCCTTTGTGGAAAGCTAGGAACATGCGGCTTGCGCGCCGAACACAAATAAGGAGGGGACATATGAAAAAGCTGTTTTCCCGCATCGGCGGCGTTATCGTCGGGTTTATCAACGGCCTGCTGGGCGCGGGCGGCGGAATGCTGGCGGTCCCCCTCCTCTCCGCCTCCGGCCTTCCCACCCAAAAAGCCCACGCAACCTCTATCGCTGTCATCTTTCCCCTCTCCGCCTTTTCCGCCGCCCTTTACTTGGCGGACGGACGCGTCAATTTCTGGGACGCGGCTGTCTACCTTCCCTGGGGACTGGGCGGTGCGCTGCTGGGCTCCTGGCTTCTCCCCCGCATTCCGTCCGGACTTCTGCGTAGGGTGTTCGGAATCTTCATCCTGTGGGCGGCCATCCGGCTGCTGCTGCGATGAACGGGTGGTTTGGGATCGCGCTGGCCGGTATCCTGTCGGGAATGGCGGGGTCGATGGGACTGGGCGGCGGAACGGTGCTCCTGTTATACCTGACCCTGTTCGCCGGCGTAGACCAGCTGACGGCCCAGGGAATCAACCTGATTTTCTTTCTGCCCATTGCGGTCTTAGCCTTGGTGCTGCACGGACGGAATGGCCTGATTGCCTGGAAGGACGCCATTGCCATCGCCCTGCTGGGGCTGGCGGGCGCCGCTGCCGGCACCATTCTTTCCGGCTGGATCGACGGGGCCGTGTTACAAAAGATTTTCGCCGCAGGGCTTCTCTTCATCGGCTTTCGTGAACTCTTTCCGAAGGTCAAACGAAAAAAACCGGGAAGCCAGACGCATGAGCAATAGCTTCCTTTCCTATTAAAGAGCCGGGCCTTGTACCAAGAAAGGTACAAGGCCCGGCTCTTTTCCATTTTCGATCAGCGGTCCTTTAAAATGCTCACCGGATAGATTTTCCGGGTTTTTAAGGCTAAAAACAAATTGGACACCAGCACGATGCCTAATAAGCACAGGAAGGTTTCCACCTGCCGCATGGAAAAGAGCGGGACCACAATTTCTCCCACGCTGGAGGCGCGAAATTGTGTGGATAAAAAGGAAAAGACAAACTGATGAAACAAGAGCAGCGACACCGCTTCCCCGATCACAAAGCCGGTCAGCGCGACGATCCCCGTCTCCAACCAGTTGAGGAAAAATAGGTGAGAATTGCGGTATCCGAACACCTTCATCAGCGCCGTTTGCTTTCTTTGGCTGGAAAGCTTCGCGGCAATCAGGGCGAATACCAGGAAAAACGCCACCGCCGATAAAATAGCCACGGCAATCTGGTAGATCAGAGTCATGGAGGCAATGGAACGCAGCTCGCCTTGGCCGGAAGTGTCCCGCAGCTGGACGCTGAATCCCTCTAACCTTAAGGCGTCCACCTGATCCTCAACCACCTTTACCCATTTTTGTTCCTCCGCCACCACGCCGAACCGGTAATATCCGTCTCCATTTTTCCTGGGCTGGAGCTCCAGCAGTTCTCGCTGGGGAATATAGATCTGTGTGGTGGATTCCTTGTTTTCATAAGTTCCCACAACCCGGCAGCGGTAGATTTCTTCGCCGACCTGGAAGGTAAGCGTCTGGCCGATCAGGTCGGCGCCCTTCCATACTTGTCTGGCCATGAACCCGCTGGTATATTCCACCCGGTCGGGTACCAGCGCTACCTGGGAATCTTCGTTGGAAATGCCGCTTCCCTCCACTGCCTTTGGGACAAACCCTTTCGGCGCGCTGGTGAGCACTACCTCCCTTGGTGCAAACTTTTCCCGGTCCTCTCCCGCAACGGAAAGGTCGTCAGCCGCATCATATGCCATGGCTACATAGGGAAGAGCGGATAACCGATCCAAGTACGTCTCATTGGTCCCTTTAGCTGCGTTTTCTCCTTCCGCCACTTCCACCAGCAGCTCCAAATTAATCAGGAGACGACTCAGCGCCTGCTGCTGGTTTTGCAGAATGGAAAGGCTTCCGAAGGAAATGTCTACCGCACACGTGTAAACAGCAAGGATCAGTATGAATATCACGGAATTTACGCGGCTGCGTATGACGCTCCTTCCAGAAATACCTATCATGCGTCCAACCGTCATGCTACCGCCTCCTTAAACCGCTGGATTACACGGCTTTGTTTACTCCCTGCGCGCAGTATCCCGATCGAATTTTTCACGCGCTTGTGCAACGGCGTCAAAACAGCTCAAAGCGTCCGGTGGGATGGTCTTTATCCATCACATAATTCTCCTGAGGCCTTTCTGGAATTTCCACACCGGAACCTAGCTTGCTGAAATCAAATTGAACCTTCATATTCGATTTGGTTCCCTGCTCTTCATTATTGAAGACATAGTGGAAGGTAAGCTCTGTAGCATAACCATCCACAATTTTAATCACCGCTTGTGTATCCTCGCACTCTTGCCCTCCGAGACTCCAATCCATGCTATCCGGCAGAAGAGATTCTCCTTTCAGGGTGGCCGTGTAGACCGCGCTGCCGTCCTCCTGCTCGGTAAAGCTCCCCTGAATAATCTGCGTTTCGTCAAACCGAGCGATCAACTGACGAAAATCAAAGGAAACAAGCACTTCTTCCAGGGTTCGCTCAAATTTTGTCGCGGTCGTTTTTGTTGCGCTGAATTCCCCGTCACGAAACTGCGTGGGGTCTGCAATGACATACACAAAACCATCCTCATACCAATAACGCGCTTTGGTTTGTGCCCAAACCGGGCTTTCATATTTAAGGAGACTCTCGACGTAATATCTGGTTTCTCCCTGCTCCGTAAGAAAGGATTCAGTAAATTCAATGATCCCATGTGAGTTTGCATCTTCCATGCCGATTTCTCCCGGGTCCATTCCAAATTCGTCTCCTTCAAACCAGGAGTCGATAATTCCGTCTACTTGGAAGGTTTCCAGCGCCAAGGTTTTGTCCAGCGCTGCCAGAGCGGCGCCATAGTCCCCCTTGGAATTGCAGGAGGTAGCACAACCCGCCGCCAGGCAAACCGCCAACAGCAATGCCAGCCACCCATTTGCTTTTTTCATTGAGCACCCTCTCCTCTCACAACAAAAGCTAAACTTTATCCGTCTTCTTTCAGCGCCTCGGTGGGCGGAATCCGAACCGCCTCTACAACCGACGCCACAATTCCCAGCAGAGGGGCACCAAAACTCACGGCCAACGCCACAAGAACGCTTTGTCCGCTCAAGGATAAAAACAGCCGGTGGTTCAAAAATTGGTTTGGAACCACCACCAGCCAATGAGTCACCGCTAAGGCTGCGACGGTAAGCAATACAGCCAGCGCCAGGCTAACAAGGCACTGGAGGACCCCTTCGGTTACCACCATTCCCCAGATATTCCGATTGCGGTACCCCACTGCTTTTAAAAGCCCCAGCTCGCCCCGGCGGGATCGCACCGATAAAAACATGGTCATGGAGGAGGCCAGCACGGTTACGGCAAACAAAATCCAGAAAAAAAGCATTCCGTAATGCCCAATTACCTTTCTCATGTCCACGCCGGTTTGGTCATACTGGACCCCCCAGCCAACCTCCAAGCCCACCTCTCCCAGGGCGTTTCGGATGGCCATATTGTTTTCAACACTATCCGAATACGCAAGGATCCGGATGTTTTGCGGCCAATATCCCGGCTGATCTGCGTTGGCCTCTTCCGCCTCCTTATGCTGCTGGAGCAAAAGGTCGGTGACGGTTCCCGGGGCCGCATAGCATTCGTTTGCCAGAGTGAAATACTTATAATTGTCGTACACGCCCACGACCTTCAAGGATAAAGTTTCCAAAACCTCATATTCCTCTGTTTGCGGATTGGTTCCATAGTATTCGAATTCCTTTACTTGACCCAAAAATTGCTCTCCGTCAATGATTTCCTCCTCCGGGATGGCCCCATCGGTATCCGCCATCACCTTTGTGCTCAAATACTTGGGGATGACGATGGCGTTTGTTTCCCCTTCTTCATAGGGCCGCCCTGCCATCACTTCTGGGAGGACTGTATTTTCCACCTCCCAAAACATAAGCTGTCCGCTTTGCTCATTGCCAAATCCAGTTAGCTCTGGCAAAGCAAGCGTAAAGACCCCATTTCCAAACGATGCGGAAAGCACGTGCTCCTGTGCTTTTACCAGAGCCAGCCGCTCCTCGTCGGTATACCGGGTTCCATAATACTTAATAAACATGCGCCGGTAGGCAAGATTGTCAGTATAGTTGCGTTGGTAGTAGTCCCCCCAGCCCTCTGTCAGGGATAGGGTAGTCATCAGCGCAGCCAGAGTCAAAGTCAGGGTCAATATAAACAGTGCTGCACCGCCCTTGCGCCGGGTGAGATTGACATAGGAAAGAGACAGGTATCGGCTAAGCTTCACGGTCATCCGCCTCCTTGAGCTTTCCCTTTTCCATTAAAAGCAAGCAATCGGCATATTCCCTGACCACCTCGTTATGGCTGACCACCAGCACACATTTGCCGGACTTTGCAAGCCCTTTGAGCGTATCGAACACCAGCCGTTCGTTTTCCTCATCCAGGTTGCCCGTGGGTTCGTCAGCAAAGATGCAGTCCGGGTCGTTGGCCAGCGCCCGGGCAATGGCCACTCGCTGCTGCTCCCCGCCGGACATCTGCTTGGGATAGTGGTTCGTCCGGTCTTCGAGCCCCAGCCCGGCCAATAGTTCCTTTGCCCGTTCCTTTGCCTCTTTCCCAATCTGTGGATTGATGTACATGGGCAGCATTACGTTTTCATAGGCCTTAAGCTTGGGATTAAGATAATATGCCTGAAAGACAAACCCGATGGTATCCCGCCGGATCTGTGCTTTTTCTTTCTCCTTGAGATGGGAGGCGTCCGCTCCGTTTACCAAGATGCTGCCGGAGGATGCGTCGTCCAGCAGGCCGAGGATCTGCAGAAGCGTGGTTTTTCCCGACCCGGAATGCCCCATGACCGCATAGAATTTCCCCCGCTCAAGGGCAAGGGATACCCCGTCCACCGCATGAAAGGTCTTTCGGAAGGTTTTCACAAGGTCTCTCGCTTCGATCACGGTGTCTTGCATCTGTCGTTCCCTCCCAGTTGTAAGCAGGGTACGCCGGAACTGCTCCGGCGCACCCTGCCGGTAATGGTTTATGCTTGGTTTTTT
This sequence comes from Solibaculum intestinale, assembly GCF_040096205.1. NCBI lineage: Bacteria > Bacillati > Bacillota > Clostridia > Eubacteriales > Oscillospiraceae > Solibaculum > Solibaculum intestinale. The sequence goes on from NZ_JBBMFD010000007.1 coordinate 61,452, forward strand.
ACATTGTCGCGTTGAATGTTACGCTGATCTGCCGTAGCCGGCGCCTTGCCATCCATCGGGACGGTATGGATTGGTCGTGTCGGAACAAACCTGGAATGCTGTGGTATCATAAGACTGGCCTACCGCATTAAAACTGACACGAAAATAGTATGGTCCTGCGTAATATACACTAGAAGAGGTTGGGACAATGCTTGCAGTCATATTGTATTCACAGTATACCGTGTTATTTACTTCTGTCCCCACCACACATTGAACATTTGCAGGCGTGCTCGTATGTCCAGCCTGAATCACGCACGAATCAAAGTAGGAAGACTGATATGCATAAGGCCAGCTACGTTCCGGAATAACGCCTATAACTCCAAGACCGACATGAATGTTTTTACTTGTTTGAATCTGTGCAGCTGAAGCCGGAAGAACGAACAGGACGGACAACAACGTAACCACCAAGAGGAAGCTGATGACTTTTACCAATTTGCGCATAGAAATACCCCTTTCCTGTTTCATTTGTATTTCCTTCCATCTAATTGACGAAACCGTCCTGCTGTATGGCCCATTGGAATCCTTCTCTTTTCATATTTTATGTACTAATTATATAAAATTCTAACATAATATAAATATTTTTCAATCATCATCTCTATTTTTTTGAAGAGAATTTCTAATTTTTAACATAATTATGCCGCATTTTGTTTAATTATTATATTTTCAAATTTTATTTGTATACAGTAATTTTTGGTATTCTCTATAACCGTTGCAGATGGACGAAGAAACGCAGGCAATCGGGCAGCCTTCTTTTGCATCCCGGCGTACAGGAAACAGCCGCAGCCATGATGCCGGATTTATGCACAAAAAGGGACAGGGAGAAGAATCTTCTCCCTGTCCCTTTTTCTTTCCTTATAAGCGTTAATTTCAATAAGCGGCGCGCATAAATGTTCTAGTCCATAAAGCGATTGACCTATATCGAGCATTCCAGATGAAAAAAGGAACCAAAATCATACGACTTTGGTTCCTGACCTTGGTGGAGCATAGCGGGATCGAACCGCTGACCTCTACACTGCCAGTGTAGCGCTCTCCCAGCTGAGCTAATGCCCCAGATTGTTGTCACATTTGCTGCAACGAAGGCTATTATATCGTATTCCCTTGTTCTTGTCAATCACTTTTTCGGGAAAACTTTGCAATTTCTTTTATAAAAAAAGACATGCTGTTTTGCTTCCTTTTCTCCGGTTCTCCATCGCTGTGTCCACGCCCTTTCTTCCAGCCGGTTCGCGTCCGCGTCACCCATTCACTCTGTCCGCATACCCTGAATATGGGGTGTCATCCGCATAGGCCCCACCCTAACGGCACCCTGAAAAAATTGATTCGGGGGGAATACAGTGGAATTCTTTGAAAACATAAACCCGGTGGTGCAAGGACTTCTCGCCACCCTCTTTACCTGGGCCATCACCGCCCTGGGCGCGGCGGTCGTCTTTTTCTTCCGCGACGTGAACAAAAAGGTGCTCAACATCATGCTGGGCTTCGGCGCCGGCGTGATGATCGCCGCCAGCTTCTGGTCTCTTCTGGCACCGGCCATCGAGCTATGCGGGGAACTGGGAAAATCCCAATGGGTTCTGCCGGCCTTGGGCTTTGTAACCGGCGGGCTCTTTATGATTGTAGCCGATAAGCTGCTGGATAAATCCAGCTTCGTCACCGCCGCGGCCGGCAAAAGCGCGTCTCTCAAGCGCAGCATCCTGCTGGTCAGCGCCGTCACCCTTCATAACATCCCCGAAGGCATGGCGGTAGGGGTCGCCTTCGGCGGGGCCGCCATGGGCGTACCCGGTTCAACCCTGATGGGCGCCGGTATCCTGGCGGTGGGAATCGGGCTGCAAAACTTTCCGGAAGGCGCCAGCGTGGCTCTGCCCCTGCGAAGAGAGGGGTACAGCCGCCTCAAAAGCTTCCTGTACGGCCAGGCGTCGGGTCTGGTGGAACCCATCGCCGCCGTGATCGGCGTCGTCGCAGCCATGGCCATGCGGGAAATCCTGCCCTTCCTTCTTTCCTTCTCCGCCGGCGCCATGATCAGCGTGGTATCTGCGGAACTCATCCCGGAATCCATCAACTCCAACAAAAACCTGAGCGTCTTAGGGATCGTAATGGGCTTCCTGGTCATGATGATCCTGGACGTCGCCCTGGGTTAGGCCGCAAAACAAAAGGGCCGCAGCGGATCCCAACCGGTTTGGGACCCGCTGCGGCCTCTTTGTATTCAAGCCTTGGGGAAGGTGACGGTGATCCGGGTCCCCACCTGTTCCTCGCTTTCCAGGGCAACCACACCGCCGTAATGTTCGGCAGTATGCCGGACGATGGAGAGGCCCAATCCCGTTCCGCCAGACTTGCGGCTGCGCCCTTTATCCACTCGATAGAACCGCTCAAATACTCGCTCCTGGTGTTCGAGCGGGATGCCGATGCCGGTGTCCGCCACTGTCAGGATCACCTTGCCGTCCATTTGTCTCACTGATACGTCCACCCGCCCGCCGGGGCGGTTGTATTTGACAGCATTGTCCACCAGGTTGATAACCATTTCCCGGATGCGCTCCTGGTCGGCGCGGATCGAACCGTCCCCACAGGCCGACAGCGTTACCTGCCGCTCCCTCGCCTTGCCCTCCAGTACCACCTGCACTTCTTTGACAATGTTCCCTAATGACACGATTTCCAGCCGCTGGGGCTCTTCCGTGGCGTTTTCCAGCTCGGCCAGCTTGAGGATATCATTGATGAGCCCCATCAACCGGTCGCTTTCCTTCATAATCAGACGGATGTACTCCCGCTTTTTCTCGTCGTCGGCCACAAGCCCCGCGTCCATAAGCTCTGAAAAGCCCTTGATGGCGGTCAGAGGAGTTTTCAGCTCATGAGAAACATTGGCGGCAAAGTCGGAACGCACCCGCTCGAGGCGAATGATCTCGGTCACGTCGGACAAAAAGAGGACGGCCCCTGTGGTCAGCCCCTCCTTGCTTTTGGCGGGGCTGACGATGCAGCGGTAAACGCGGCCGTTTTTGTTGCGCATGTCCAGCTCCGCGTGGGATTCCTTTCCGCTGCGGAAGGTCTTTTTGATTTTTTCCAGAAGCGCTATGTCCCGGCAGACCATTTCAAAGCTTTTCGCGTCGCCGGCGCCGCCGAACAGTTCCTTGGCCCGCTCGTTGATGGTGATGATGTGCATGGACCCGTCGAGCACCACCACCCCGTCGTCGGTGGCGGAAATGATGTCCTCAATTTCCGCGGATTTCTGCTTGATTTCCGCAATGTACATTTGAAGCCGGCCGCTCAGATCCCGGATGTTGCGCACGACGGGAACCAGCTCGTCATAGGGAGGCGCGGAGATTTCGCCGGGCTTGCCGTCGATGATGAGACCTTCCACTGCTCCGGATAGTTCCTCAAAGGGCCTGGTAAAACGGGCGGATACCCGGCGAGAGAGGAAGAGAATTACCAAAAAGACCGCCACGCACAAAAGAAGCACAGGCGGAAGCACCTGGAGAATAAAGCTGTAGGCCACCGCAACCGGCGCCGATACCCGGATATAGATCCCGTCGGTCAAAATCATGGCGGCGTAGAAATTGTCCTCCCCGGTGGTCTCACTTTTGCGCACGTCTTCCCCATACCCGTCGCGTATGGCCTCTATCATCTCGGGCCGGTCCAGGTGATTGGCCATGGCCGAATAATCCGCATACGAGTCCCCCAACACCTTCCCGTCCACTGCCACAATGGTCACGCGGATGTCCCCATGCAGGTCCCGGGCCAGGCGCTTGGCGTAGGCGTCGTAATCGCTGGTGTCCCCCACGTTTGTCAGGTAGGAGGCGGTATTCATCACATTGGAAAGGTCCCTTCGCAGGTCCTGCACCCGAAACTGGGACATCCACACAAAGCAGATGGCCAGCACGCAGACCATGGCGAGCAGGGTGAGCACCGTCAGAATAATTCTCAGCCGTTTCTTCATCTTACGATTCCTTTAAGAACTTGTAGCCGTAGCCGCGGATGGTCTCTATGTATTTGGGCGCGTCCGGGCTGTCTGAGAGCTTCTGGCGGATGGACTTGATGTGCATATCCACCGTGCGGGTGGTGTCCCCCGCGTATTCATACCCCCATACCTTTTCAAGCAGGTTGTCCCGGTTCAAAACCACCCCGCGGTTTTGATACATATATAGGAAAAGCTCAAATTCCTTGAAGGTGAACTTCACCGGGACCCCGTCCTTACGGATTTCCCGGCTCGCCGCATCGATCTCCAGGTCCTTATACCGGCATCTGCCGCTTTCCTTCGGTCCGGCCGATACTGACCGGCCTTTCGTGTACCGGCGCAGCACCGCCTTGATGCGCGCAAGCAGCTCAAGCACGCCGAAGGGCTTTGGAATATAGTCGTCCGCCCCCAGCTCCAGCCCCATGGCCTTGTCGAACTCGGTGCCCTTGGCGGTGAGGAAGATGACTGGGACATCGGGCATGTCCTTAGAAGCGCGCAGCCTTTTTAGGATGTCGTACCCGCTCATACCGGGCAGCATAATGTCCAGCAAAATCAGGTCCGGCACCTGCGTGTCCCCCCGCTCGAAGAGGGCCGCACCGGAGTCAAACACGCGCACCTCGTAGCTGGCGGACAAAAGCGCCGTTTTAATCAGTTCGGCGATGTTCTCGTCGTCTTCCACCACCCAGATTGCCGTTGCCAAATCGTTTCACCTGCATTTCTTCGTTGCAGGCGCGCGTTATAGGATGCGCGCGCCCTTGTGCTTGCCCGTAATGTTGAAGACCACCCACTCGGCGATGTTGGTGGCATGATCGCCGATGCGTTCGAGATACTTGGCGATCATTAAGAGATCCACCGCTTCTTCGCCTTTGCTGGCGTCCTGCTGGATCAGAGAAATGAGCCGCTCCTTAAAGGAGTCAAACAGGGCATCCACCTCGTCGTCCGACGCGATCACGGCGTTTGCCAGCTCCAGGTCGGAGGTGATGAACGCGTCGATGCTTTTCGAGACCATTGTAACACATTTTTGCGCCATTTGCGAAATTTGTGCCGGGATATCTTCATATTCCCGCTTTTCAAACTGCACGATGATCTCCGCAATGTCCGCCGCCTGGTCGCAGATGCGCTCCATGTCGGTGATCATTTTGAGGGCCGTGGAGATGGAACGCAGGTCTCTGGCCACCGGCTGCTCGGACAAAAGGATGCGCAGGGACTTGCGTTCGATGGCGCTTTCCAGCTCGTCCACCACGTTGTCGCTGCTTATGACCTCTTTGGCAAGGGCAATGTTTTTTTCCTTGAGCGCCGTCATAGCCTTGGAGATGGCAGTTTCAATCAGGCCGCCCATTTTGACCAGATCGCGGTTTAATTCGTCCAATTCCTGCTCGAATTTATTTCTCAATGCAATTCCTCCTGCTTTTTCTTTTAACCGAACCGGCCGGTGATGTAATCCTCGGTTTTCTTCTCCTTGGGGTGGGAGAACAGGGAGATGGTATCCCCGGACTCGACGATCTCCCCATGCAGGAAGAAAGCCGTCTTGTCGGAAATCCGGGTTGCCTGCTGCATATTATGCGTCACAATGACGATGGTATACTTCTCCTTGAGAACCGTCGCCAGGTCCTCGATTTTGGTGGTGGAGATGGGATCGAGCGCACTGGTGGGTTCGTCCATCAAGAGTACTTCGGGCTGCACGGCAAGAGCCCGGGCGATGCAAAGACGCTGCTGCTGGCCACCCGACAAAGCCAGGGCAGGCTTTTTGAGCCGGTCTTTCACCTCGTCCCAGATGGCGGCGTTGCGCAGGGATTCCTCCACGATCTCATCGAGCACGTGGTGCTTTTTGATGCCGTGGGTGCGCGGGCCGAAGGCGATGTTGTCATAGACGCTCATGGGAAAGGGGTTGGGCTTTTGAAACACCATGCCCACCCGCTTGCGCAAAAGGGAGACGTCCATGTTCCCGTAAATATCCTCCCCGTCCAGGGTGATCTGCCCGGTGATTTTGCAGCCCTCTACCAAGTCGTTCATGCGGTTTAGCGACTTTAGCAGGGTGGATTTGCCGCAGCCGGACGGGCCGATAAAGGCGGTGATCTCATTGGGCAGGATTTCCAGATTGACGTTTTTTAATGCCTGGAAGTCCCCGTAATACAAATCCATATTGCGGATGCTGATTTTACTCTCCATCTGTGTTTCCTCCGCTTACTTTCTTGGCAAGATAGGATGCGAGCAGGTTGATGACCAGCACGATGCTCACTAGGATCACTCCGGTGGCGAAGGCGGTGTTACGCCCCGCCATGCCCCCGTCCCGGGTGGAAATATACATGTGTACCGCCAGGGTACGGCTGGAGTCCAACAGGCTCCCCGGCATTTTGGCCACCGACCCTAGGGTGAAGATGAGGGCCGCCGTCTCGCCCACAATGCGTCCCACGCTCAAAATAACGGCGGAAAGGATGCCCGGCATGGCGCTGGGCAGCACGATTTTAAAAACGGTGCGCAGTTTAGAGGCGCCCAGGCCGTAGCTGCCTTCCCGGTAACTGTCCGGGACCGAGAGAATGGATTCCTCGGTGGAACGGATGATGACCGGCAGCACCATAATGGCCACCGTACAAGCGCCCGTGAGAATGGAATAGCCCCAGCCGAGCACTGTTCCGAAAAAGATGGAGCCGAACAGGCCGTAAACAATGGAGGGGATGCCCGCCAGCGTCTCGGTCGCCAGGCGGATGAGCTTAACGATCTTGTTGCCCCGTTTTGCGTATTCAGTCAGGTAAATGGCGCAGAAAATGCTCAAGGGCGCCGCCAGCAGCAGTGCTACGATCACCAGGATGATGGTGGTGACGATGGCGAAGGACATGGACGGATTGTCCGACGAGTACGCGCCGAATACCAATTCCGGAGTAAGATGGGAAACGCCGTTTACAAAGATATAGCCGATGACGAAAATCAGCGACGCGATGGTCAGCAGCATGGCCAGGTTCACCAGCAGAAAAAGCGCCAGCGAAAGAGGCTTTCTGCGGTAGATGCGAAGCTGATCCTTAAAGTGCTTGACAGCCAGTTTCATACAATCGCCCCCTACGCCCGTTTTTTACTGGTCAAGAGCCCCAGCGCCATATTCAAAAGCAGGATAAACACAAAGAGCACTGCGCCGGTGGCGATGAGGGCGTCGTAATGCAGACCCGACGCATAGCTCATCTCCAGCACGATGTTGGCCGTCAGGGTGCGCACCGATTTGAAAATGGAGGAGGGGAGTATGTTCGAGTTCCCGGCCACCATAACCACCGCCATGGTTTCGCCGATGGCCCGGCCGATGCCAAGGACAATGGAGGTGACCACGCCGGATTTGGCCGCGGGCAAGATGACCTTGAAGGCGGATTCTTCCCGGGTGGCCCCAAGCGCCAAGGCCCCCTCCTCGTAGCTCTTGGGAACCGCACGAAGAGAGGTTTCACTGATGGAAATGATGGTGGGCAAAATCATAATGCCCAGCACGATGGAGGCCGCCAGGACACTGTTGCCGTTTCCTTCGAAGTTTTCCAGGATAAAGGGCACGATCACCATCATGCCGAAAAAGCCGTAGATGATGGAAGGGATTCCGGCGAGTAAGGACACTGCCTGCTTGAGCGCCGGATAGATCCTTTTCGGACAGAACTTCGCCAGGTAAATGGCGCCCAAAAGCCCGATAGGCACGCCGATGACAATGGCGCCGGCGGTCACGTAGACACTGCCCACGATCATATTGAAAATGCCGAATTCCTGAGGGACGTTGTTGGGCTGCCAAGAGTTTCCGGATAGGAATTCCCACAGCCCCACCTGCTGAATGGCGGGAATGGCGTTTGCAAAGATAAAGTAACAGATAAACAGTACCGCGCCGATGGAAAAGAGCGCGCACAAAAAGAAAAAGAGCTTAGACCCTTTTTCCAGGATTGCCTTTTTTCTCATATCTGGTAGCTCCTGTCTCGATCCGCCGCAAAGGGGCGGACACGTTTTGCGTCCGTCCCTTTGGGAATATTATTGCAGAAGGTTTGTTGACCGTTCATCCTTTACACCTTGTCCCAGGTGCGAACCTCGCCGGTGAAGACCTTCTTGATCTGCTCGGTGGTCATCTCGGTGGTGGTGTTATCCTTGTTGACAATGACCGCGATGCCGTCGTTGGCGAAGACGGTAGGAGTCAGAGCGGCTTTTTCCTCGTCCTTAAGCTCACGGGAGGAGAGGGCCAGCTGGGATTTTCCTTCCTGGGCGTCCTTGATGCCGGCGCCGGAGCCGTTGTAGGTGACCTCAATGCTCACGCCGGGATTGAGCTTGACGTATTCTTCTCTGAGCTTCTCAATGACCTTCTCGGTGGAGGTGGAGCCGCTGAGGATAAGCTTGCCGGACAGGGCGGTGGAGGGGGCGGTATATTCCTTGGCGCCGTCGATGGTCACGAAGCCCAGGGATTTGACGATTTCCTGGCCCTGGGTGGAGGTGGCATACTGGATGAAGTCCGCCGCGATACCGCTGGCCTCACCCTTGGAGGCGATGATGAAGGGGCGGGACACCTTATAGGTACCGTTTTTCACGTTTTCCTCGGTGGCTTCCACGCCGTCCACCTTCAAAGCCTTGACGCTGTCGTTGACCGCGCCGATGGAGGTATAGCCGATGGCGTACTTGTCGACCTCGACCTTGGCGGGGACTTCGTCGGTAGAGCTGGCGATGACCGCTTCAGAGAAGAGCTTGTTGACCTCGCTGTTTCCAGACTTTTCAATCAGGCCCATAATCTCGTCGAATGCGCCGCGGGTACCGGAGGAAGCTTCCCGGGAGATAACGGTGATGTCCTTGGTGGAGTCGAACTTGCCGGCAGCCGTGGTGGAGCCGGTGGAACCCGTGCTTGAATCGCCGTTGCCGCCGCAGCCGGCCAAAACGGATACGGCCAGGATTACCATAGTCGCAAGAGAAAGCAATTTTTTCATTTGTTACACCTCACTGTATTTCTTACAGGATCCATCATAAAAGGGGCGTGTATAGCGGGAATATACCGTGTGTAAAGATCGTGTAAAACCGCATTTTCCCAGTTGTAAGTAGTGTTCACAGATAGAAATGGAAAAATACACGACAGAATTTGACAAAGTTATAGGGAATCGGTATAATTAGACCCATATAAATCTTTGCAGCACGAGCAGAAATCGAGTGAAAAGTGAGGATGTGAAAGCATGTTGGAATTTATCCAAAACCCCTGGGTCATCGGCATTGTGGGCGGCATCGTCTGCGGCATTATCGTCTGGCTGCTGACCCGGTGCGCCATCTCCAGCAAGGGGAACAATGAGTACATTAAGAAAATCTATCAGGCAAACGACGAGGTGTTCCTCTCCTTGAAACCGTACATTGCGGACAAGGGCCTGCCCGACCAGGAGATCATCGAAGCGATGATCGCGTCTACCGCCAGAAAATACCTGCTAAAGGCCAGCGATATGTATACGGTGCAGATCTTCTGCGAGGAGCTGATTAAGGACATTACCTCCAACGTCTACTTCTCCTGGGAGGAAAAGAAGCGTTACTCCAACGACCTGCGCACCTTTATTGAAGACCTAAACCGTCAGACGGACAAAAAGACTGCCGCGGAAATTGACGCGAAGGTAAGCGACATCGAGCATAAAAAACGCCTGTCGGAAATCAAGCGCAAGGACCTCAACACCGTGAGCATGATCGCGGGTCTCTTTACCGCCGTGGTCACTTTGGTGCTCGCGCTTATGGCAAACAGCTTCTTCCCCTCTGCCGAAGGGTACAACAGCTTTGTGCTTTACACGGTGCTGGCCATCATCCTGTGCGGCATCGTCAGCTCCGGCGCGCTGCTTTTGTTTACCAAGGTCAACATTGTGGGCCGCCGCAAGCGGGCCGCCAAGGAAAAGCGCAACGCCATCGTCGTGGATGTGGACGAAGGAAACGACAACTGGATCGAATAAAGCTTTGTACGATGGCTGCAATGCCACACCGCTGTGAAGGCAAATGGCGGTGTGGTATTTTTTTCGTTTCCGGTAATCCTATGCATATACATGTCATAAAACGAACACGCATATGGGTAACATGAAGAAAGGAGGCGGCTATGCGATGAAGCTTTCCCTGGCGAAAAAGGCGCTGCTTTTGTGGCGGATTTGGCTTATGCTGATCTGCGCGGCGGCCGGCGTTCTTTTTTACGCGCTCTTCCCCCTTCTCGGGAACGGCGCGGTAGCGGCGGGAATTTTCCTGGGCGCCATCGCCTTGTGGCTTTTCTTTTTCTGGATCCCGGGATACCATTCTTCCTTTCAGATTCAGCTGGAAGCAGGCCGCCTTTCTCTTCGCCGGGGGGTATTCCTGCACCTGGAGCACAGTGCCTCCCTGTGCGCCGTCCTCCTTTTGCAGCTGCACCAGACCCCGCTTCAGCGGCTGATGGGGATTGCGTCGGTGACGCTGTGTCTGCCCGGCTCCCGGCTGCATCTGCCCGACCTTTCTTTGGACGACGCGCAGCAGCTGCTGCGCCTGTGGAAAACGTACAGGAGGCGGCCATGAGAAGGCGCACCCATCCGGCCCGGATTGCCACCGAGCTCAAACGCTACGTGTTTTTGCTGCTGCTGCCGGTAGCCCAGCAACTGCTCAGCCTTCCCTTTGAGCCCTGGGCCTGGTCGCTGCTCTTGTGGCAGGAGCTGTTTGCGGCCTCGGCGGTGGTGCTTTTGGCGGTCTGGCGCTGGGCAAGGCTATGGTACACCGTCAAGAACGGGGAAATCCTAGTGGAAAGCGGCATTTTTCTTCACAAACAGGTACATCTGCGTTTTCGGGATGTGTCCTCGGCCGACGTGGAACGCCCTTTATGGCTTATCATCCTGGGCGGCGCCCGGCTGCGGCTGGACACAGCCGCAGGCAGCCGGCGCAAGGCGGACGTGGAGCTCTATCTTCCCAACCGCCGCGCCCTTTCCATCGCGGCCATGGTCAAGGGTCACGGCCGGGCACCGGCCATTTCCTCGAGCTACCGGGCAAATCCATTTTTCGTGGCGGTAATGGCCGCCTCCGCTTCCAACGCAGCCGGCGGCATTCTCTTCGCCGTTCCCGTGGTCAAGGGGATCGGCCAGCTACTCGGGCAAGAAATCGAGGCCCAAATTCTCGGCACCATCGGCACCTTAGCCACCTTTCTGGTGGCGGTCCTCCCCCCCGCCACCGCGCTTTTGGCCACCATTTTGGCGGTGGGCTGGCTCATTGCATTTGTCCGGGTCTTTCTGCGGTACGTGCGTTTTTCTCTGCGCCGCACGGAGGGGCGGCTGACGGTGTCCTCAGGCGCCGTTGGCCGGTACCGGTCGGTGCTGGGGACCCGGCACATCTGCGCGGTGGACATCCGCCAGGGCCTCCTCCTTCATCTGATGGGGCTTGCCAGCGTCAACGTAATTTGTGTGGGATACGGCAAGCAGGAGGGGCAAAAGGCGGTACTCCTTCCCTGTGTGCGAAAACGGAAAGCACGGGAGTCCTGCGGGGAAATCCTCCCCGAGTTCGCAGGGCCTAAAAAGCTTTCTCTGCGCCCTCAAAAGGGTACTTTGCGCCGATACATTCTCTACCCCTGCGTAGGGCTGCTCCTCATTCCTCCCGGGGCCTATCTGGTTCAAATTCTCCTTTCTCCGTTCAGCGCCCTAGTCCCTTTTCTCGCCGCGGTGCTGGCAATTTTATGTCTGTGGATGATGGTGCTTTCCCTGCTGTCCTACTATGAGGCGGGGGTCGCTCTCGAAAAGCCGGTATGCCGGTTTACCTGCCGCAAGCGCTTTTCGCTGCACGAAGTACTGGTGCCGGCGGAGAAAGTGCAGCGGCTGGCCCTCACCCAAACCCCGTTTCAAAAGCAGGCGGGGCTTTGCCACCTGCGGGTGACCGTGGTGGGAGAGCGGGGGACTTCTTACGTCATTCGGCATCTGCCGGCAAAAGAGGCCCGCGCGGCCATCCGCAGGTTCTACGGAGAAGAACCCAAATAAAGCCGAAAAATCCTACAAAAATGCCCCAAAGCCGCAGTTTTCTTTGACAAGGCGGCTCTGGGGCGTTATAATATAGTATAAACTGCCTTCCATCTGTAAGGTCATTTTTGGTGATTCTAGCCCATTCTTTTGCGGAGATGATTCGGTATGCAAGAAATCATTGATTTTCATGCGCACATTTACCCGGATAAAATCGCCCGGAAGGCGACCGAAAACGTCGGCCACTTCTACGGCATTCCCATGGACAACGTGGGGAATGTGAACACCCTGCTGGCGGTGGGCCGCCGGGCCGGGGTGACGGGTTATGTGGTCCACTCGGTGGCCACCACGCCCGAGCAGGTACCTTCCATCCATTCCTTCATCGCCTCCCAGTGCCTCGAGCACGAGGAGCTGACCGGCTTCGGCGCCTTCCATCCTGACTTAACGCCGGCTCAGGCCCAGCAGGCCCTCGACCAGATTAAGGAGCTGGGGCTTAAAGGCGTCAAGCTGCACCCGGACTTTCAGAAGTTTAACATCGACGACCGGAAGATGTACCCCTTTTACGAAATGATCGCCGGCAAGCTGCCGGTCCTGTTTCACACCGGAGACGACCGGTACGATTTCTCCAGTCCCACGCGGCTTGCAAGAGTGCTTTCCGATTTCCCGAACCTGACGGCGGTAGCGGCTCACTTCGGCGGGTACCGCCGGTGGGACGAGGCCCAGGCGGTTCTGCCCAAGGGAAAGGTGTATATCGACACGTGCAGTTCCATCGCTTTCATCGGGGTCAAACGAGCCCAGGAGCTGATCCGCCACTACGGGGCGGATCATGTGCTGTTCGGTACCGACTTTCCCATGTGGGACGCCAAGGACGAGCTTGCCTATCTGGAAGAAATGGATTTGTCTCAGGAAGAGCGCGACCTGATTTTCTCGCAAAATGCCAAACGGCTGACTAGCCGGTAAGGGATTTCCTGGCGGTCATTCTTTCGTAATGAAATGTTTACACATGCTAGGGCAATTGCTGATAGAATATTGCTATTCCGGCAATTGCCCTTTTTGTGCGGCAATCCTGCCGCACAGCATCCGGTTTTCAGCGCTTTTTGCGCTTTGAATACGAAGACCCATCGCAGACAAATAGGAGGGAATACATATGATAGAGGTGAAAAACCTCTCCAAACGGTATGGAAAGAACTATGCCGTTGAGGACATTTCCTTCTCCGTGAAGGAAGGGGAAATCCTCGGCTTCCTCGGGCCCAACGGCGCAGGAAAATCCACTACCATGAATATGCTCACCGGGTACATATCGGCCACGTCCGGATCGGCCTCGGTGGCGGGGATCGACATTCTGGAAAACCCCATTGAGGCGAAAAAGCACATCGGTTATCTGCCGGAGCTGCCGCCTCTGTACCTGGACATGACGGTGAAGGACTATCTGGACTTCGCCTATTCGCTCAAGAAGGTGTCCCTTCCCAAGCGGGCACACATCCAGGAAATCTGCGGGCTTGTGAAGATTGAAGACGTGTACGGCCGTCTTATCGGCAACCTTTCGAAGGGATACCGGCAGAGAGTCGGGGTTGCCCAGGCTCTGCTTGGAAACCCGGACGTGCTGATTCTGGACGAGCCTACGGTTGGCCTGGACCCCAAGCAGATCATTGAAATCCGAAACCTCATCAAGCACCTGGGCAAAGGACACACGGTCATCCTCAGCTCCCACATCCTCACCGAAGTGCAGGCGGTGTGCGAGCGGGTGGTGGTCATCAACAACGGCCAGATCGTGGCCGACGGCACTCCCGACGACCTGTCCACCGCTATGACCGCCGACCACAAGCTGATCATCCGGGTGGCCGGGCCCAGCGAAGACGTTTATAAAATGCTCTCCAAGCTTCCCCATCTGGTGGAGATCACCCGTAACGGGCAGAAGGAACCGGGCGTCTTCGAATATTCCATCGAAACCGAAGCGGGCACCGACATCCGCAAGGAAATCTTCAACCGCCTCTCCGACCGGCACTGGCCTCTGATGGCCATGCGCACCAACGACCTGACGCTGGAGGACGTGTTCTTGCAGCTGACGGGAGAAAAACAGATGGGAGGTCGCCGCTGATGCTATCGGTTTTCAAACGCGAATTCAATTCCTATTTTCATTCGGCCATCGGCTTTGTGTTTCTGGCGGTGTTCTGCTTTTTCTCAGGCCTGTTCTTCTATCTGTACTGCCTGGCCTCTTTAAACGCCGACCTGACGCCGGTGTTTTCCGCCATGTTCACCATTTCCTTAATGGTAATCCCGCTGCTGACCATGAAGCTCCTCAGTGAGGACAAGCGCCAGAAAACCGACCAGCTGCTGCTGACGTCGCCGGTGAGCCTTTTCTCTCTGGTGGTGGGCAAGTACCTGGCGGCGTTGGCGGTCTACGGGCTTGCCATCCTCATCAACGTCCTTTTCGGCATCGTCCTGTCCGCCTTCACCACGCCGGAATGGATGGTAATCATCGGCAACCTCTTAGGCTCCTTCTTTATGGGCGCAGCCTTCATCGCCATCGGTCTGTTTATCTCCAGCCTGACCGAAAGCCAATTGATCGCGGCGATATTAACCTTTGCCGTATCCTTCATTCTCATCCTGCTCGACGGCGTCACTGCGTTTTTCTCTTCCACCGCTCTGAACAAGGTGGTGGAGTGGCTTTCCTTCAACAACCGCTATTACCCCTTTACCATCGGAGTGATCGACTATTCGGCCATCGTCTTTTTCTTGAGCGTTGCGGCGGTCTTCCTATTTTTGACCATCCGCGTGCTTGACAAAAAGAGATGGAGCTAAGGAGGGATGACTTTTATGAAACAGAAATTCTCAAAAAGCCGTTCCTTCCGGTACGGCGGAATTGCGACCGCCATCACCGCGGGCTTTATCGTGGTGGTGGTGCTGTTAAACGTGCTGGCCACCACTCTATATGAGCGGTTCCCGCTGGGGGTGGACCTGACCAGCGACCAGAAATTCACCCTGTCCGAGGAGGCAGTCAACTATCTTGCCGACGTGGATGAGGACGTTGTCATCTACATGCTCTCTCCGCGGGAAACCTATGAGGCCTACGATGAGAGCACCGGCGTTCCGCTCAACCGTCTGCCCCGCATTGCCGACGAGATTTCCAAGGCCAACAACCACATCAAGGTGGAATACATCGACCTGGACGCCAACCCCACCTTTGCCCAGAAATACAGCGAAGAGACCCTCTCCCAGCTGCATATCATCATCGAATCGGCCAAACGGCACTTTACCATCAGCGTTTACGACCTATTCGACATCCAGACCAGCCCTACCACCGGCACCCAAAGCGTGACCGGGGAAAAAATCGAGCTGACGCTGGTATCGAAAATCCTCTCCTGCGCTATGGACACCGTGCCTAAGGTCTCCTTTGTCACCGGTCACAACGAAGATACCGCTTCCCTTGCCGCCTTCAAGCAGCTCTTATCGGACAACGGGTATGAAACCAACGAAATCAGCCTGGGCTCCGACGGCATTCCCGAAGACACCAACTTTGTGGTGATCGCGGCGCCCAAGCTCGACTATACGGCGGAAGAACTAAAGGTGCTTGACGCCTTCCTGGCGAAGGACGCCAACAATCCCACCCTGATGGTCACCTTCAGCGCTTCCTACGCGCCCCTTGACAACTTCGATGCGTTCCTCTCTGAGTGGGGCATCAAGGCGGGCGACGGAATGTTGGTGGAAACCCAGCAAAACCGCTATTTTACCAACAGCCCCAACATTGCCATCGGCAATCTGGGCTCCAGTGAATACGCTTCTTCCTTTGCCTCCAGCCAGGTGCCGCCGGTTGTGGCCAATTCCAAGCCCATTGAGCTGCTCTTTACCAGCAAAGGAAACGTGACCACCGAGTCGGTGGTCACCACCTCCAACACCGCACAGACCGTGGACGCCGACGGCAACCCGGACGAGACGGGGACCCGTGCCTACGACGTGCTCACTGTGTCTAAGAACACCCGTTACGAAGGGACCACGGAGTTTAACGCCAATGTGGTTGCGGTGGGTTCCAACGACTTCTTTAACGCGTCGTCCATCTTCTCCTGCATCAACGACGACATCATCATGAAAATCTACAATTCCATCAGCGGCCGGGAAGGCCAGGATGTTGCCATCAGCACCCGCACCGTGTCTGACACGGCCATCAGCGTAACCAATACCCAGGCGGTCTGGATCGGCATTGTGCTCTTTACGGTAACCGTTCCGCTTCTTCTCTTAATCGCGGGTGTCGTGATCTGGCTGCGAAGGAGACATCTATGAGGAAACAAGTCAAGACCCTAATCATCGTGGGTGTGGTCATTGTCGTTCTGGCTCTGGCCACTGGAGCACTTTTCCTGTTTGGCTCAGGCGGCGGGGGGGAAAGCTCCTCCTCCGCTTCCCAGCACGAGCTGGCGGCGACTTTTGTGGATAAGACCAGTGACGATGTACAGAGCGTGACGGTCCAGAACGAAAAAGGGGAATTCACCGCTCAGCGCGAGGAGGATGCCCTGACCATCTCCCTGCTCAGCGGACTTGCCACCAACAGCACTGAGCTTGAGAACCTGGCGGTGGCCGCATCTGGCTTTTACGCCGAGCGTCTTATTGAAGAAAATCCGTCCCATCCGGCTGACTTTGGCTTAGATCCGGCAGCTGCCCAGGTTTCGGTTACCTATACCGACGGAAGCACCTTCTCCATTGAACTGGGCAATGCCTCCGCCTCCGGCGGCCGGTATGCCCGCATTCCTGGGGAAACCAAGGTCTATCTTCTCACTGAAACCACCGACTCCTTTTTCTACGGTGTCAACCAGTTCGTCTCCAACGTGATCTTTGACGCAGGGCTGACGGAAGAACAAAAGGACGAGGCGGTGTTTGTCAAGGCGGAGCTGGGCGGCACCCTGCATCCGCAGCCCATCGTCATCGAAAGCAACCCCTATAAGAATGTGGAGACCCATCCCGCCGGCTATGTGGACAAGGCCATCACCTCCCCTTACTTTGCAGGGGCCAGCGTGAGTGTGGACAACGCCTTTCCCTCCGGTCTTACGAAGATTCTCGCCTCCAGCGTGGAGGCTGTCGTTACCGACCCGGCGCAGCTTGCCCAGTACGGGCTCGATCAACCCTACTCCACCCTTTCGTTCTCCTTCCAGTCGGGAGATGAGACGTATAACGGAAGCCTCTGGATCGGCTCGAAGAACGACGAAGGCAATTATTACGCCACCACCGCGGACAGACGGGTGGTTTATGTGGTCAAAGCCGACAACGTATCCTACATGGAGCTGACCGACCGCCAGCTTCTATATCCGATTCCCGTGCTTATCAACATTCAGCTTCTCTCCTCCTTTGACATCGACGCTTCCCAGGTAACGGCGAAGTTCGAGCCGGTGGTCACGGAGGAAAACGGCTCCAAAACCGTCACCGGTGGCGTGGCCAACGGCAACGGCGTTTCCGCCGACTGCATCAAGAAGCTGTACGAAAGCCTCGGAAAGCTGTCTGCCGACGAAATCACAGACCGGGAGCCGGCCGGCGAACGGCTGATGACGGTCACCTACCGCTTCTCGGATGGGGCTACCGCTCCGATCACGGTGGACTATTACTACGACACGGCGCGCACCGTGCTCGTGAAGGTCAACGGCCTGGAAAACGCGCCCAACTACATCATGCAGCGCAAGGCCATCGATTCCTTCCTGAACAAAACCCAGAAAGCGCTCAACGGCGAGGTGGTCGTTCCCAGCGCTACCGACTGATACAACGGCAAAAGGCCGGAACGTCAATGACGTTCCGGCCTTTTGTTCTTCTCTTGGGCTGGCGTGGGATACGCGAAAGGATCAGCCGTATTTCCCACTCTCAGGGCCCAGGCTAAGGGCTTCCTTGCATCGCCGCGCAGCGGCGGGAGACTTATCCAAAACCGGCGGCTCAAAAGAAGGGCTTTATTCCTCCCAATGCTTCTCGAGCAGACTGCGGATGATCTCCATCGCCCGGCGGGGCCGCCCCAGGTCTCCTTTGAGGGTGTAGATATCCCGGAAGGAAAATTCCAGCCGACAGCCTTTGGCAGCACGGATGGTTTTTAAGATATGGGCTTTGAAGCCTTCCTCGTCGAACACGTCGTCCGCCCCGATAAAGTTGGGGCTGGGCTTACGGTGGTAAACCACCCTGCCGCCGCGCAAAAACTCACCCATTTTCTCCTCGTCGGCCCAGGGGGACACCGATACCTTGCATAGGTTCTCAAGCTTGCTGACACAATTTTCCCACACCGGGTCCACCGGCTCACAGCAGCCGTAGTTGAGCCGGCCGAACTTCTCTCCAATGCGCCGATAGTAAGGGAAGAAAAATTCCGCGAACATGTCCGGGCTGATGGCCACCGTCTCCTGGGAGTCCATAAAGCCCCAGGTGTCCTTTAAAGTCACCTTGCCGGGCTCGGCGGACAGCTCATGGGTAAACGCCCAGGTGCCCTGCCCCAGCCAAAGGTTATGGTTGTTGACGGTGAGCATCCCGTTTTTCTCCAGGTCCATAAGGAACTCCAGATAGTCGTTGCTGAGCCGGTCCATCATTTCGTGCACCAGCTCCGGATAATCATAAATGGAGAACATCATGGTCTCCATGGACATGTACCGCAGCAGCCACTGGGTCAGCACCGCGTAGGGCGGCGGCGTCTGCACCTGAACGGGAAGGATATCCCCGAACACGTCCTCCACCTGTGCTTTCCATGCATCCGCTTCCTTGGTGCCAAAGGTCCAGGTGGATTTTTTGAACTTATGAAAATCATCCTCCAAATCCTCGATCACGGGAATCACATGATACCCCACACTCTCTTCGCTTTCCTGCCGGTTGAAGGGCAGGCCGAAGGGGACGAATTCGGCATGGTTTTCAATCAGGAAAAAGTCCGGCACCACCCGGTCGTCCCCGATGAGCTCATGGACCACGATCTGCTTGCGGACTTCTTCCTCGATGCGGCGTCCCTCTTCGGTTTCACAGGCAAGGGCGGGACGAATGTCGTCATAAAAGGTCCAAGGTTCAAAGGTAACCATGGGGGTCACGGAGCGCTTGTTGTCATTAAAATCGTACCAGCGCTGCTTGCGCTCGGCCATCACCGGTAAGTTGGCGTATTCCATCTGCTGCTTTGCCAGCTCCCGCAGCAGCGCCCGGTCTTTTTGCGAAATCATCGAAAGTTCCTCCTTCGCATTGGGTTACCCTCATTGTATCAAACCCGCTCTCCCCTCTCAACTGCAATTTTAAGCGTTTTCGTTGCGTTTTTTTGCAAAAAATGGTCCGCTCTTTCACCCATTCGTTGAAAAACGGCCCCAATCCGGGTACAATAAGGAAAACACCGTTATTTTTCCCGCCGCCGTCTGCCGCGGCCAACCTTAAAGGAGAACCACTATGATCGAAACCACTCAGGAATTCACCCCGCCCGCCGCCGTCCTGGTCGCGGTGGACTGCGGGGATTACGACGTGTCCGCTTCCCTCGACGAGCTTTCCGAGCTTGCCAAAAGCGCGGACATTCGTCCCGTCTCCCGGATCATCCAGAAGCGCTCCTCGCCGGACACCGCCACCTGCATCGGCAGCGGACGGCTTGCGGAGTTAAAGCAGCTGTGCGAGGCGGACGGGGCGCAGATCGTCCTGTTCGACTGCGAGCTGACCCCCACCCAGCTGCGCAACCTGGAAAAGGACACCCGCCTTCGCGTCATCGACCGGACCATGCTGATTTTGGACATTTTCGCCGCCCGAGCCCACACCAGCGAAGGAAAGTTACAGGTGGAGCTGGCCACCCTGCGCTACATGCTCCCCCGTTTGACCGGACGGGGCGTGGAAATGTCCCGCATCGGCGGCGGCGCCGGGACACGCACCCGCGGCGCGGGCGAAACCCAGCTGGAAACCGACCGGCGCCACATCCGCCGCCGTATCGACAGCCTCAGGCGCCGCCTGGGCGAGGTGGAGCACCGCAGGGAAAGCCTGCGCACCCACCGCAAAAAGGCGGGCACCCCCACCGTGGCGCTGGTAGGGTATACCAACGCCGGCAAGTCCACCCTGATGAACGCCCTTACCGACGCAGGGGTTTTGGTGGAGGATAAGCTGTTCGCCACCCTGGATCCCACCGCCCGGGCCCTCAAGCTGCCGGGCGGGCAGTCGGTCATCCTCATTGACACCGTCGGCTTGGTCCGCCGCTTGCCTCATCATCTGGTGGACGCCTTCCGTTCCACCCTGGAGGAAGCGGCGCTGGCCGATGTGATTCTGAATGTGTGCGACGCGTCCAGCCCCGAGGCGGCGGTGCACCTGGAGGTCACCCGGGACCTGCTCGATTCCCTGGGCTGCGGGGATACGCCGGTCATCCCGGTGCTCAACAAGTGCGACCAGGTGGGCGGACTCGACGAGCTGCCGGTGGTGGGCAACGCCGTGCGCATCTCCGCTTTGAATCACCAAGGGCTCGACGCCCTGCTCTTTGCCATCGAAGCCGCCCTTCCGCCCATGCGCCGGCGGGTCAAGCTCCTTTTGCCCTTCAACAAAGCGGGCCTTGCCGCCCTCATCCGCAGGGACGGGGTGGTGGAGTACGAGGAGTACACCCCCGACGGCCTTGTGCTGGTAGCGATGGCGGACATCCGCATTTACCACGAAATCAAGGACTATGTGACTGAATAACCACAAAACACCCCGGCTAGCTGCACAGCCGGGGTGTTTTGTATATATTTCCGCTTATTATACCGATTGTATTCACTTGATAGAACATAACCGTATATTACAGGCTCTTGAAAAAGGCGCGCAGCCCGGCCTTGACTTCGTCGGGCAGATCCTGCTTGCGCACACCCAGCACCGCCCCTTGGAGCGCGCTCAGCTCGTGCAGGCAGGCGCCCGGGTCCTTCTCCCGCAGGCGCAGAAACGTTTCCTGCACGCCTGCTTCCCGGAGCTTTTCCGGGGTGTCGATCCCCACCTGGCAAAGGCGCTGGGCCAAAACCGCGCCGATGTTGGGCAGGTCGGTGAGTTTTTCCATGGTTCTTCCTCCTATTCGTTGCAAAAAGGCGCGAGCGCCTTGCCGATGCTTTCGTGAAGCAGCAGGTCGGCGCTGTCGTCGGCCGGGGTTTGGGATTTGTTGATGAGAACCAGGTGCTTGCCGGAATAATACTGCAGTAGCCCCGCCGCCGGATAGACAGCCAGCGAAGTCCCTCCTACCAGCAGCACGTCCGCCCGGGAAATGTGCCACACCGCCTCCTCCAGCACCCCTTCGTTTAGGCATTCCTCATAGAGCACCACGTCCGGCTTGATGATCCCGCCGCAGGAGCAGACAGGCACGCCCGCGCTGTCCCGGACCGTCTCGGGCAGGTAAAAGGTATGGCAGCGGGTGCAATAGTTTCGGTAGATGGAGCCGTGCAGTTCGAGCACCTTGCGGCTTCCCGCCTTCTGGTGAAGGCCGTCGATGTTCTGGGTTATGACCGCTCTGAGTTTTCCCTTTTGCTCCAGCGCGGCCAGCGCCTTGTGTGCGGCGTTAGGCTTCGCGTCAAGGCAGAGCATTTTATCCCGATAGAAGGTGTAAAACTCGTCGGGATGGGCTTCAAAAAAGCTGTGGCTCAGGATGGTCTCCGGCGGGTAACGGTAATGGGTGTGGTAAAGCCCGTCCACGCTGCGAAAATCCGGGATTCCGCTCTCGGTGGAGACGCCCGCGCCGCCAAAGAACACCATATTGTCGCTCTGTTCGAGGAGCGCGTGCAATTGGTCGAGTCCGGTCATGCCGATTCCTCCCTTCGGTTCTACTGCCATGATAGCACCGTTGGGGCTCGGGCGCAATGCGAAAAGGCGGGAATTGGGGAATCGTTGTCGTATGCTTCCTCGGCTTTGCCGTCGTCGGCCTTTTCCGTCCGGTTCTTACCTGATTTCGTGTTCCTTTCTTTCGCCTCTTTCTTTTGGCGGAGCAAAAGAAAGAGGCATTCTAAAAATCATTCGAAAAGTGAGTTTCAGGGAGAAAGAACAGCCCTGGGATTTGCCAGCTTTTCTTATACCGGGTTTTGCAAAGAATCCGTTTTCCGCTTTGCCGCCGTCGGCCTTATCCGTTCGATTCCCACCTGATAACGTGTTCATTTCTTTCGCGCCGCCGAAAGAAACGAACCAAAGAAAGGGCGGCTTAAGGGAGAAAAACGGCATAAAGTTCGGGGGCAAGGTTTTTCTCCCTTAAGAATCCCTCTAGGCATTCAGCCGGGCTGGTGAAATAGATTCACAACTAACTTTGCCGGTCGCCTGGGATTGGTGAATATATTTCATCAAGGCTTGTTTTCTTCCCTCTGCCCTCCTCCGATCAGAGGGGGATTTTCAAGGGGGAAAAATTTGTGTCCCCGTCCCTAGCGCCTTTTTCCCCCTTGAACTGCCTTTTCTTTGGTTCGTTTCTTTTGGCAGCGCAAAAGAAATGAACACCCAAAAAGAGTCCTGAACGCTTACGGAACTGGCGAATCCGAGATGGTGAAGAGCTCATTAGGCGTACAGTGAAAAATATGGCAGAGGGCCTCGATATTATCCCGGCTGATGGAACGGGTTTGATTGTTAATCATGCGGGAAAAGCTTTGATAGCTCATATTGAGCTGCTGAAACAGCCAATACCGGCTTTTTCCCTCTCTCTTGAGCAATGCGTCTACATTCAACGTCACCATAAGCTTTCACCTCGTCTTAATTATGACATCCAAAAATAAAAACAGGAACCCACCCATATCAGTAATACTGGTGTGAGTTCCTATGTAAGCAGTATTTTTTGTTTTCAAGCTTATCAAGATGCCATCCGTAATTATAAACAAAAAGGCCCTCCGGTTCCGCCGGAGGGCCTTTTTCGTTTTCTTCACGCGTCGTCCCGCACCAGGATGGGCTGAATCTGCTTGCCCAGAAGGGCCTGCTCGAAGGCGGGAAGAATCTGGGTGAAGTCCGCCACAATCGAGGTGGGCTTCTTGACAAAATCGTCCTGCCGCATGGGGACAAAATAGAAATGCTTGCGGTTTAACAGCGTCCCGATGTTGGCCGCCGACCCGGACAAAGCGTCGTTAGTGGAAACGGCAATCAAAATCGGCCGCTCGTTTCGCAGGGTGGACTTGACCGCCAGCGTCACCGGCGTGTCGGTGATGCCGTTTGCCAGCTTTCCCAACGTATTGCCGGTGCAGGGGGCGACGATCATGGCGTCCACCACCTTTTTCGGGCCGAAGGGCTCCGCCTGGGGGATGGTGTGGACAATGGGGTTCTGGCAGATGGCCTCGATCTGGTCGCGGAAGTCCTCGGCCTTGCCGAAGCGGGTATCGGTGGAATAGGACACGGTGGACATAACCGGCACCACCTCATAGCCCGCGTCCACCAACACCTGCATTTGTGGGATGACTTTTGCGAAGGTGCAGAACGACCCGCACATCGCAAAGCCTACTTTCAGCTTTGACATGGTGTCTCCTCCTCCAAAATATTCATCACCGCGTCCTTGATGATGGCGCCCGCCGTGGCGGGGGCGACTTTGCCGGGCAGAGACAAGGCCAGGATGCTCTTGACCCCCAGCTCTTCCGCCGCGGGATAATCCACGCCGCCCGGTTTGGACGCTAAGTCCACGATGACCGTATCCCGCTTCATCTTCTTGAGTACCGGCCGGTCGAACAGCAGCGCCGGGACGGAATTGAAGACCACATCCGCCTTGGCCGCCGCATCGGCCAGGCAGGCGATGTTCCCATGCCGGTAGCCGTACACGTCGCACCAGGCGGAGTCGCTCACCCGGCGGGAGGCCACCGTCACCTTCGCGCCCAGCGCCGCCAGTTTCGCCGCCAGCACCCTCGACACCCGGCCGAAGCCGGTGAGCAGGCACTTGGCGCCGTGGAGGGTGACGGTGGTTTCCGCCATGGCAATCTGGATGGCGCCCTCGGCGGTAGGGATGGCGTTTCGCACGATGAGCTCTTCGCGCTTGTAGTAATCAATCAGTTTCAGGCCTTTTTCCCGGGCCTTCTGGGCCAGGGCGGGGGTCACCATACCGCCCAGCAGGAGCTGGCCGGGGCCGGCGGCGGAAAAGAGCTCGTGTAAGTAAACCGGCTGGCAGGACAGGGGGGCCGTAATGGTCAGGGAATCCTGGGATAGGGGGATGGGCAGCAGGACGAACCGGCTTTCCACCACCGCTTCCTCCACATTGCTGGCCCGCTTGATGGCGCTGCCCAGCTCAATGCCGTTGTCCAGTCCAAACACCTTTACCTCAAATCCGCTCTCCGCCAGCAGGCCCGCCGCTTTGGCAATGCGCATGTCGCCGCCCACGACCGCGCAGGATTCGGTTATATGGTTATGCATCGTAATGGATTGACACCTCCAATGATCGGAAAAGTCCAACCCACAGGAGCCGCTTCCCGGCGGCCTCGCGGCCCGGGACAAAGCGGGAAAACCGCGCCTTTGCACAGCAAAAGCCCTCCATATGTGTTGTACTACATCATACGGAGGGCTTCTTTGAAATGTGCATATGGATTTGGGGGCGGTTTTCCCGCTTATTGGGCGTTAAGAACGGCCTGTCGGGCGGCTTTGCGGTCCTTTTCGAAAGTGCCGTAGGCAAGGGAAAGGCGGGTGAAGGCGGCTTCTTCGATTAGGCCCGGCAGCGGTATGGCGCCGGCTTGTTCAAGGACGCTGGTAGAAGGGTAGACCCCGCCGTCTTTGCCGATGGGGGCCAGATACACGTCGATGCCCCGGTTGACACAGGCACGGATAAACGCAGCCGAATCGCATTCTCCGCCTCGTCCCCCGTCCAGGCAGGCGGTCGCGGAATGGTAGAGCAGGTGGAGCACAGCCTTGGGTGGGCAGCGGTCCAGGTCGAAGCGGCGGTAGTTCAGACCCGGATGGGGCAGGATGGTCAGAATGTCCCCGCTCGCTTGGGGATTTGGGCCGAAAACCGGGGCTTTGGGCGCTTTTGCAGCCCGGATAAGCCGAACCGTTCCCTCCTCCCATCTGCCGAAGGGGCCGTCCACGCTGCGGAAAACATGAGTGAGGCCCTGGGCCTGAAGAAGCGCGCCGCCCTCGTAATAGGCGGTGTCCCCCTGCTGGCAGATGGGGACGTATACTCCGGGAACGCCGGCTTGCTTTACAAAATCCACGGCGGCGCGAAAATTCCGCCGGCCGTTTTGCCGCGTGTCCTCCAGTGGGTAATGGCTGGACACCAGCAGCACCGGGATGGGCAGGTCGCTTAACAAAAGGGACAGAGCCGCCGCCGAGTAAGCCAGCGTATCGGTCCCGTGGGTCAGGATCACGCCGGACAGGGCGGTCAGAGGCAGGGCGCGCACCGCCCTGTCCATAACGATCCAGTGCTCCGGGTGCATGTTCTCACTGAGTAGGTTCAGCGGCTCGCCGGTCAGGAAGGCGACGCCGCTTTGGGGGCATTCCTCCTCATACTGGGTTAATAAGGTATAGGGCGCGGTTCCTAAGTTGACCCGGTGTTCGTCCAGGCGGCGGCTGCCGATGGTGCCGCCGGTAAATAACACGGCAATTTGCTTCATAATCCTCTCCTCCTGTCTTTCTAGGATACCCGGTTTTCTTCCCGGTACAAGGGGATTTCGTCGAACCCGGGCAAGATACCGCCCGTTTTCTTCTGCGCGCGGGGCAGCTCCCGCCTGCTCTTCATCCGCAGACGGGGGTCGAATGCGTTATCGAGCAAAGGCCGCTTTATAGCCAAACGTAAAAAAAGCCTCATCCTTTCGGATGAGGCTTTTTATGGAGTTGGCATCGTCCTATTTTCCCAGGCCGTCGCCAGCCAAGTATCTTCGGCACCGATGAGCTTAACTACCGTGTTCGGAATGGGAACGGGTGGACCCTCATCGTCATTAACACCAACCAATGCGTCGTTTCTCTTATCAGAGGCGACGCATATTACTATACCACAGGCTTTCAGAAATTGCAAGCTTTTTTCAAAAAAATTTTCCGATTTTTTCTCTTTCCTCTTTATGCCGCTGGTTCCTGCGGCCATACAAGCGCACCAAAGCCGCCTTTTCCTGCGCGCTTACTCCTCCTTAATGCAAATTAAGCCGCAAAAGTACACCTTCGGTTCGCTCCAGGAACAAGGAAGCCCCGCCTGCGCGGTGAGCGCCTGCACATCCAGGCCGTAGCTTTCCACCGAAGGAATGGCAAGCTGCGGATGCCGGCAGGGAGCATCGGGATAGGTGCAGGCCTCGCATAAGGTGCACGATCCCGCTCCCAGCAGCAGCGCGCCGGGGCATTCTCTCATCATAAGCGTTTGCATGTTCCGCATCAGCCGGTCAAAAGCCTGCTGGCCCTCGTTCATGCCGTCCACATCCAGGCTGTCTTCCAGCGGGTGGATGAGCTGTACCACCACCGCCCTAGCATACTCCCGCAGGCGGGCGGCGCACTGGTCCAAGGAACCGCAGCCGGGCGGGCAGGTCCAGCTTTTTTGGTACCGGCCGCAGTAGTTGAGGGCGCACAGGTCGCGAAACTGAGGGTCCGGCGTCACTTCCGCCAAGGAGATGACGCCCGCGCCGGTGGCGCCCAGCTCCATCGCCTTTTTGCAAAGCTCTTGTTCGTCCATCCGCCTTTTCTCTCCTCTGTGCCCATTTCGGCAGGTTTTTCAGCCAGACTTTGGTACCCTGTCCATGGGATTTTCGGCATTACTTTACCACATTCCTGCGTAAAAAGCAAACGAATCCGGGTCTTTCTGCTGCGACCCGGCTAAAAAGAATTGCCGGGTTCTCTGTGTCATGGTATAATAAGGACAATCGCAACTATAATTTTAGGCAAACTGCCAGTTACTATCCAGTATCCGCCTGTTTTCGCGGAAATTTTTGTTCGGAGTAGGGAGGTCAACCACCATGCAGCAGGGTTCCCCTCTTGTCAAAGAGCCAAACCGGTACCTGCGGGTCTTCCTGATCGCATTGGGGACGGCGGCCGTCATTTTTCTGCCGTTCGTTCTCATCGACCAGGGGTATTTCATTTACTATGGGGACTTTAACGTCCAGCAGATTCCCTTCTACCAGATGACTCACGACGCCATCCGGGAAGGGAACCTTTTCTGGAGCCCCACCACCGACTTGGGCGCCAACTTCATCGGTTCCTACAGCTTCTATAACCTGGGCAGCCCCTTCTTCTGGCTGACCCTTCCCTTTCCCAGCGAGGTGGTTCCCTATCTGATGGCGCCGCTGCTGGTCCTCAAAACGGCGGTGGCCGCCCTGACTTCCTACGCCTATATCGCCCGCTTCGTGCGCAACAAGGATTACGCCGTCATCGGCGCGCTCCTTTACGCCTTTTCCGGCTTTACCACCTATAACGTGTTCTTTAACCACTTTCATGAGGCCATCGCCTTCTTTCCTCTCCTTCTCATCGGGCTGGAGGAATTCATGCAAAACGGCAAGCGGGGCGTCTTCTGCCTGGCCGTGTTTTTAAATTGCTTTGTCAACTACTTCTTCTTCGCGGGCGAAGTCATTTTCGTCATCCTCTATTGGTTTTTGCGCCTGCCCAGCAAGGACTGGTCCATCAATCTAAAGAAGTTTTTCTGGCTGTTGTTCGAAGCGGTGCTGGGCGTAGCGCTCAGCGCCGTGCTGCTGCTGCCTTCGGTGCTGGTGGTGCTTTCCAACCCCCGTACCGACCAGCATTTCACCGGATTCTCCGCCCTTTTCTACGGCTGGGTGCAACGGTACGGGCTCATCATCGAATCCTTCTTCTTCCCGCCGGACATTCCCGCCCGGCCCAACTTCTTCCCCGACTCGGAGGCCAAATGGGGCTCGGTGGCGGCGTGGCTGCCGCTCTTCTCCATGTGCGGTGTGTTCACCTTCATGTCCTACCACCGGGGGCACTGGCTCAAGCGCATTTTGGGCACTCTCTTTATCATGGCACTGGTGCCGCTGTTCAACAGCGCCTTCTTCCTCTTTAACAGCTCCTATTACGCCCGGTGGTTTTATATGCTGGTGCTGATGATGGCGCTGGCTACCGCCATTTCCATGGAGCAAAACTTGAAAAACTATTCCACCGGCATCAAGATCACCGCCGGGTTTACCGCCACCATCGCTTTGCTCATCGGCTTTCTGCCCGCCTCGGTGGAGAAGGGCGAGGAGCAAACCTACGGCCTGATGAAGTACCCCGACCGGTTCTGGGTGTACGTGGCCATCGCGGTGGTCAGCCTAGTTCTTCTGGGTCTGATCGTCCACGGCTTTCGCAAGAACCCCAAACGCTTCTGCCGCACGGCGACCGCCACGGTGGTGGCCATCTCCGTGATCTATTCGGTGTACCTGCTCTCTCTTGGCAAAACGAGCCTTGCCGATTCCCGGGACTTTATCATCCCCTACAGCCTTAACGGCGGGGAGGACATCACCATCCCCCGGGAGGACAATTACCGCATCGACGTGCTCGACGGCAAGAACCTGGGCATGGACAACCAGGCTATGTTCTGGCAGATTCCCACCATTCAGGCCTTCCACAGCATCGTCCCCGCTTCCATCATGGAATTCTACCCGGAGGTCGGGGTAACCCGGGACGTAGGCAGCCGCCCGGAAAAGCGGTACTACGACCTAAGGTGCTTCTTGTCGGTGAAATACCTGTTTAACCGGCAGGAAATGGGGCCCGACGACGAGGACTACTACCATTACGACCTGCGTAATCAGGAAAACGGGTATTACGTCTACGAAAACCGCAACTACATTCCCATGGGCTTTACCTACGACAGCTATATCACCCGGGAGGAGTTTACCAACCGTTCCGACGCCGCTCAGCAGCGGCTGCTCCTCGCCGCTATGGTACTGGAGGAGGACGGTGTCGCCCGCAACCAGGACATCCTAACCCGTTACGACGCGTCTACTCCGCTCTCCATGTCGGACGCGGGGCTGGAAGCCTACTGCGCGGCCCGGGCGGAAACCACCTGCAAGACCTTTGATTACGATAACCTTGGCTTTACCGCCACCATCGACCTGGACAAGGAAAATCTAGTCTTCTTCTCAGTTCCCTGGGAGGAAGGATGGACGGCCCAGGTCAACGGAACACCGGTGCAGATTGAAAAGGCCAATATCGGCTTTATGGCGGTGCGCTGCCCGGCCGGGGAAAACATCACCATCCGCTTTGACTACATGACCCCCGGCCTGATTCCGGGCCTTGCCATTACCGGCGGCGCGGTGGTGGTATTCCTTCTCTACTTTTTCGGTATGCGCGCCCTTGACCGGCGCAAGCGCCGGCTCCTGGTTGAACTGGAGGGCGAGGAGGCCGACGACTATTTGAGGGACCTGCCGATAAACGGCGAAGGCAGCGACGGCATTCAGTACGACTATTATCTCAAGGACGTTTCCATCGTCTTCCCGGAAATTGAGGAAGACCGTGCCAAGGAGCCGCCAAACGATCCGTCCGCTCCCGCGGAAGAGGACTTGGTGGATCTTGCCGCTGCGGCTGAAGCGCCGGAGAAGGAAAACGAAAAGGAAGCCTCGTCTGAAACCGGTACCGACGTGCAGGCGCCTTCTCCGAAAGAGGAGAAGAACGATCCATCTCATGAGGAAGGAGCGTGATTGGGTATGGCGGCTGTGGTTTACCTGGTCGTTCCCTGTTACAACGAAGAAGAAGTGCTGCCCGAAGCATCCAAACGACTGATTGCCAAGCTGGAAGGCTTGATGGAAAAAGAGCTTGCCAGCAAAGAAAGCCGGATTCTGTTTGTGGATGACGGCAGCAAGGACAAAACCTGGGAGCTGATCGCCGGGCTGCACGAGTCCACTCCCTACGTCTGCGGCCTGAAGCTTTCCCGCAACCGGGGCCATCAGTACGCCCTGCTGGCGGGGCTGACGGCGGCCCGGGAGCTGTGCGACTGCGCCATTTCCCTGGACGCGGATTTGCAGGACGACATTGAGGTCTTCGACGAATTTTTGAAGCATTACCAGGATGGGTGCGACATTGTCTACGGCGTGCGCAAAAGCCGGGAAACCGACACCCGTTTCAAACGAGGGTCTGCTCAACTGTTCTATAAGTTTTTAAACCTGATGGGCGTAGAGGTTCTCTACAACCATGCGGATTACCGGCTGATGTCCCGCCGGGCGCTGGAGGCCCTGTCGGAATATAAGGAGGTCAACCTCTTTTTGCGGGGAATCGTCCCTTTGATCGGGTACAAAAGCGCGGTGGTCTATTACGAGCGGCACGAACGGCTTGCCGGCAAGTCCAAATACCCGCTGTCCAAAATGCTGTCGTTGGCGGCGGACGGGATTCTTTCCTTCTCCATCAAGCCCATCCGCATCATTTCGTCCCTGGGCTTTCTGATCGCCTTTTGCAGCATCATCGCCCTGCTTTACGCGCTCATCAGCAAGCTGTGCGGCGCGGCGGTGTCCGGCTGGACGGCTATCGTGGTGTCCATCTGGCTGCTGGGAGGCATCCAGCTTCTGTGCCTGGGGGTCATCGGGGAATACATCGGCCGGATTTACAGCGAGGTCAAGCAGCGGCCCAAGTATTTTATCGAGCAGTTCCTGAAAAAGTAAACCGGGTTCAGGCTTATTTTGTCCCCTGTCTAACAGGCGGAGACTCCAAACACGGCTTGTCCACGCCATCCGGCCTTCGCCTCTTTCTTTTTCCCTATTCATCTTCCCTAAAGTCCAAACCCGTACTAAGGCCGGAGAAATGTGTGCCTCTCCTTTGCTGCAACCAAGGCGGCGCATTTTCAAAAGAGCCGCGCCTTCTCGCGTGATTGTTCTTTTGCAGCCGCACGACAAAAGGAAGAGGAAGGCCCGCGGTGCCGCGGGCCTTCCTCTTCCTTTTATTTATCGCGTTCTTCTTCGAATAGCGGTGTGGACAGATACCGCTCCCCCGTATCCGGCAGCAGCACTACGATGGTCTTTCCCGCGTTTTGCGCGCGGCGGGAAAGCTCCGCCGCCGCGTGGAGCGCCGCGCCGGAGGAAATCCCGCACAAAAGCCCTTCCGTCCTTGCCAGCGTCCGGCTGGCGGCATAGGCTTCCTCCTCGGTCACCTGGAGCACCTCGTCGATCAGAGAGGTGTCGAGCACTTTGGGCACGAAGCCCGCACCGATTCCCTGCAAGCCGTGGGGGCCCGCCTTTCCGCCCGAAAGGACCGGGGAGCCAGCCGGCTCCACGGCAATGAGCTTCACCTGCGGGTTTTGCCCGCGCAGGAATTGACCCACGCCGGTGAGGGTGCCGCCGGTCCCCACTCCCGCTACAAACAGGTCTACCTTCCCGTCGGTATCCCGCCAGATTTCTGGGCCGGTGGTAGCCTTGTGGGCGGCGGGATTGGCCGGGTTATCGAACTGCATGGGAAGAAAGGCCGACTCGTATTCCTTCGCCAGTTCTTTGGCTTTTTCGATGGATCCGCTCATTCCCTTCTCTCCCGGGGTGAGCACCAGCTTAGCTCCCAGCGCCGCCAAAAGCGCCATGCGTTCGTGGGACATGGTTTCGGGCATGGTGAGGATCAGGGGATATCCCTTGATGGCCGCCACAAAGGCAAGCCCCACCCCGGTATTGCCGGAGGTGGGCTCGATGATGACGCTGCCGGGCTTGAGCAGACCCTGCCGCTCCGCTTCCTCAATCATGGCATAGCCTATCCGGTCCTTGGCCGAAGAACAGGGATTGAAGCACTCGAGCTTGGCTAAGAGCCTGGCGCCTGCCTGCACCGCCCCGCCATACCGGGACAGCTCCAGCAAGGGAGTGTTCCCGATGAGCTTTGTCAAATCGGACGCGATTCTTTCCATATCTACCTGCCGCCTTTCACCGCCGCCCTTTGCAGGCGGCGGGATCTTTGGTATCATGGTAGCATACCCAAGCGGAATTTTCAATTTTCTCAGAAAGAAAGGACGAGCCGAATGACCTTTTATGACGCGGTATATGACGCCGTGCGCCACATTCCAAAGGGCAAGGTAGCCACCTATGGGCAGATTGCCGCCTTGGCCGGAAGCCCCAGGGCATCCCGGGTGGTGGGCGGCGCTCTGTGCCGCTGCAAAGACCCTACGGTTCCCTGCCATCGGGTGGTCAACCGTCTGGGCGGCATGGCGCCGCAAGGCGCCTTTGGCCTGCCCGGGGAGCAGGAGCGAAGGCTTTTGGCCGAAGGAATCGCACTGCGAAAGGACGCCACGGTAGACCTTTCCATCTATCTCTGGAACCCGTAAACCACTCCCATCCTAACAAAACTGACATGAGCCGCCGCGTTTGGACATATCATTGATTGATGCCTTTGTACCAAAACCCTTACAGGGATCGTGAAGGTGTGAATCAATGAAAAAACGAGCGTTCCTCATCAGCGGGCTGGTCATGACCGCCACCGCCCTGTTTTTAAAGACGGTGGACATTTCCTACACCGTGTATATTTCCAACAAAATCGGCGCGGAGGGCATGGGACTTTATCAGCTCATCGTGTCGGTTTACTGTTTGTTTATCACCGTGTCCACCTCCGGCATCAGCCTGGCGGTCACCAGGCTGACCACCGAAGAGTCAGCCAAGGGCAACGAAAACACCGCCCGCTATGCTATGCGAAAGTGCGTGGCCCTGAGCATGCTGTTAAGCGTGACGGCGGGAAGTGTTCTTTTTTGTTCGGCGGGGCTCATCGGAAATCAGTGGCTTGCCGATTCGCGCACCGTTCTTTCTCTGCGGGTGCTGGCCTTTGCCCTGCCGTTTTTGGCGGTGTCCTCCTGCTTTAACGGTTACTTTTTAGCCAAACGGCGGGTGGTCAAATCCTCCGCCGCTCAGATTTTCGAGCAGTTCGCCGGAATGGCCGCCACCATCCTGGTCATCACCCTGTTTATGCCCGATTCGCTGGAATACGCCTGCTGCGCCATCGTCATCGGGTCGGTGGCCTCCGAGGTGCTCTCATGTCTCTTTGTTTTCGTTCTCTACTGCTTCGAAAAGCGCAGGACCGGGACCGACCAGCCCACCAAGCGCGGGGTGTTCAAGCGGATTTTCGCCATCATTCTGCCGGTGTCCGCCAGCTCCTACCTGCGAAACGGCCTGATTACCCTGGAAAACACCATGATCCCCGCCGGGCTCAAAAAACACGGTGCCTCCACGGAAGGGTCGCTGTCGGTGTTCGGCATGTTAAAAGGGATGGTTATGCCCATCCTCTTCTTCCCCGCCGCCTTTCTCTCCTCGTTTACGAGCCTGCTGATTCCCGAGATTTCGGAGGCAAACGCCGTCAAAAACAAACGCCGCATCAGTTCCATCGCCTCTCGGGCCTTTCAGATCACTCTGCTTTTTTCCATCGTTATGACCAGCATTTACATCTGCTTTTCCGACGAGCTGGGGTTGGCGATCTATAACTCCAAGGACTGCGGCCATCTGCTCAAGCTTTTGGCCCCGCTGGTACCCTTGATGTATCTCGACAACGTGGTGGACGGTATGCTCAAGGGCCTGGGCGAGCAGCTGAGCACCCTGCGCACCAACACCATCGACTCGGTCATCCGCATCGGCCTAATCTGGTGGCTGATCCCGATGAAGGGCGTGGAAGGGTATCTGATCGTGCTGTATTTCAGCAACGTCCTCAATTCCCTTCTGAGCATCAGCCGGCTTGTAAAGGTCTCTCAGATTAAACTAAACGTCTCCTGCTGGATCCTGCGGCCCGCGCTCTGCGCGGCCCTCTCTTCCCTTTCGGTTTCCCTGTCCTTCCGGCTGATCCCGCATTTTCTGTCCCAGCCCGCCTGGTTCATGGCCATCGAACAGATCGCGGCTACTCTGCTGCTCTACGCCCTGCTGCTGCCCATCACCGGCTGCTTTAACGGCGAGGACCTCAGGTGGTTCCAGTCCATCTTCAAAGCGTCCGCCGGGCGCCGTGAATAACTTAGGGTTCCCGCCGCACACTAAAAGGAGGGCCTTTGCCCGGCGTTTGACAAAGCGAGTGCTCACAGGTATAATGGGACATACAGATACCGGTATACCGCGAACCATTCCTAAGCGGGTTGATACCAGTCGATTGCAAAAGAGGCGCCCGCTTGTTTCGCGGGCGCCTTTCTGTTTATTCCCGGACGAATGTCCCTTCACAAGAAAAAAGCCATAAGGAGGATTTCTCATGAACTTTACGGAAGAAATGAAACGCGTGTTGTTAGCCGGCATCGGCGCGGTAGCCTGCACGGCGGAAAAAGCCGGCAGTTTGGTGGAAGAGTTTGTCAAAAAGGGCGAGCTGACGGTGGAACAGGGCAAGGTACTCAACGAGGAGCTCAAGCATAAGGTGAATGAAGCGGTGAAGGAACATGTCCGTGTGACCGTGGTGAAGCAAGAGGCCGCCGAGCCGAAGGCGGAGGATCTTCTAAACGCCGTGGACAAGCTGACCCCCGAGGAGCTGGAGGCTCTCAAAAAGAAGCTCAACGAGATGGAGAAAACCGATGCGTGCGAATGCGACACCGACGAAGAAGAATAAAGAGAACCCCACCCGGCAGCGCCTGAAGGAAATGCTGGAGATCATGGCCAGACACGGCGTGGTCAAAGGGCTGACCCCCGAAAAGCTGCGTCTGATCCTGGAGGATCTGGGGCCTACCTATGTCAAGCTCGGGCAGATCATGTCCATGCGCACCGACATTCTGCCCGAGCGGTACTGTCTGGAACTGACGAAGCTGCGCGCCGACGTTAGAGCATTCCCGTTTGAACAGGTAAAAGCGGTAATTGAGGAGCAGTACGAAAAGCCGGTGGAGGAAATCTTCTCCTTTCTGGATGAGAAGCCCCTGGGTTCCGCCTCCATCGCCCAGGTACACCGGGCGACTCTGCTGGACGGGTCGGACGTGGTTATCAAAGTGCAGCGGCCCGGTATCCGGGAAACCATGTCAAGAGACATCCGTCTGATGCAAAAAGCGGTGGGACTTCTGCATTTCGTCAGCGGCCCGGCGGGGGACGTGATCGACCTGAAGGCGGTGCTGGGAGAAATGTGGAACGTGGCCCAACAGGAGATGGATTTCCTGGTGGAAGCCGACCACATCCGGGAATTCGCCAAGTGCAACGCGGACATTGCCTATATCGGATGGCCCCAGGTGGTGTGGAAGCTGACCACGCCGCAGCTGCTGGTGATGGAGTACATCGAAGGCTATTCCCTCGACGACGGGAAGGCCCTGGAGCAGCACGGGTACGACATGGAGGAAATCGGGATCAAGCTGGCGCAAAACTACGTCAAGCAGATTCTCGACGACGCGTTCTTCCACGCCGACCCCCATCCGGGCAACATCCGGGTGCGGGGCGGGAAGATCGTCTGGCTGGATCTGGGGATGATGGGGCGCCTTTCCCCCAGGGACCAGGCGCTTTTTCGCCGTGCGGTCAAAGCCATCGTCACCTCCGACGTCTACGAGCTCAAAACCATCCTGCTCACCCTCGGCAACCACAACGGCCGCATCAACCACACCCGCCTTTATACCGACATCGACGACATGCTGACGAAATACGGCAGTATGGAGCTTGGAAGTATGGATCTGGGCAAAGTCGTCACTGAGCTCACCACCCTCGCCGCCGACCACAACATATCCATGCCCGCCGAAATCACCATGCTGGGCCGGGGGGTGGTCACCATCGAAGGGGTACTCAGCCGGGTGTGTCCCCAGGTCAATTTTATTCAGATTATGGCCAACCATCTTTCCGGCAACCTGGCGGAAGAATTCGATCTCAAGCGGGAAATCCGCCACGCGGGCCGCTCCTTTCTGTCTACCTCCCGCAAATCTCTGGACATTCCCGCACAGATTTCCGACGCTCTGAAAATGGCCATCAAGGGGCAGGGAAAACTCAATCTGGAGATTACCGGTTCGGAAGAGCCGCTTGGCCAGCTGGACAAAATGGTCAATAAAATTGTCGTCGGCATCATCACCGCGGCTCTTCTCATCGGCTCAAGCCTCATCTGCACCACGCAGATGCAGCCGCAGATTCTGGGCATTCCGTTTCTTGGGATTCTGGGATACTGTGCCTCAATGGTGATGCTGATTTGGTTGTTTGTAAAGTTTATCCATAAGAAACATTGAGGAAACGGATATCTTCCTGCCAAACTGGGAATAACTACTTGACAAGCCATTCTTCCATTGCTATAATATTTTAGTCGCTTTGCGGCTCATATTCTTAAGCAACGGGATACCAATGCGGCAGTTCAAGCGGCCTGCAGAAAGGACCCGTCAAGAGAATGGAATCTGACCCATTAGCTCAGTTGGCAGAGCACTTGACTTTTAATCAAGGTGTCCGGAGTTCGAATCTCCGATGGGTCACCAGCGGCTCGCCGCCGCGGACAAATCGCGCACTTGTACAAGTGCGCGATTTGTATTATACGCTCTCACACAAACGACATCGTTTCTCCTTTTCTTAATATCACAAAAGCACCCCGTAAACAAAAGTTTACGGGGTGCTTTTGTGATATTAAGAACGCTGTTTTGATGAATCGTATATTTTGCGCAGCAAAATATACTCCCACGGTATCGGTAAACTTGGAGACTTCATGAATCAACATTTATAATCAGCAAATTAAATATAATTATTCCACTATATTTATGAATATTGTCAATAGTATTCGTATCCAGAAACTGGTACACTTTATGCGGCTAGATCATATAAGGTGATTTTATTCATTTAGGGGAGAAAAATAAATGATTGACGCTTGATTTACGCCAAAGCGACGGACAACTATCAATAAGGCCGGCATTTTCAGCTACTCAACTTTCGTTTGGGCACAGACCAAACAAATTAACCGGATTTCCCGCAAATGTCCGCCGGCCTAAAATAAATTTCCGGCCCGACTGACGCGGACGCTGGAATTTCATACAGATCCGCAAATCTGCGGTAGGAAAGGAGGGAGAAGACGCCGGAGGAAGAATAAGAAACATCCTGAATGAAGAATGGAGGCGTAGAAAATGGCAAGAAGCAGAAAACTCGTGTCCCTGATCCTGGCGCTGACCATGTGCCTTTCTCTGTTCGCCGTCAACACAGCCGCTGCCGAAGACGATGTCGATTCCTTGCCGGAGGCTGTATTTGACGTCTACAAAAGCGAAATGGACCGCGGCTTCCTCTGCGCGGCCGTGGGCAACGGCGTATTCCTTTCCTGGCGTCTTTTCCCCGAGGAAGCCACTGGATTTGACGATGAGGCCAAGCGTCTAACAGGGACCGACTTCGCTGTCTTCAAAAATGGCGTAAAGATTGCCGATGTTACCGACAGCACCGACTATCTCGATGCCACCGGAACGATCGACGACGAGTATGTGATCGTAACGGTAGTGGACGGCAAATACGTCAGCCGCTCCAAAGCGCTTAAGCCTGCCCCCCGGCTGACCGACGGCTACGCCGACGCCAGCGGCAACGGCGCTGACCTCTCCGGCTATCTGGCGTTCCCGCTGCATCGTCCAGCCGACGTGACGCTACCGCACAGTACCATCGCCGGTGAAACCCAGACCTGGCCTTATTACATGGACGAAATGCAGGTCGCTGACGTGGACGGCTCCGGGGAGCTCTCCTTTGTCATCAAGTGGCAGGGGCATAACCCCGACGTGATCAACCCCGACTACACCACGCCGGTTATTTACCAGTGCTACAAGATGGATGGAACGATTCTATGGGAAATTAATCTGGGCATCAACATCCGCGCCGGCCAACACTACTCCGCGCCAAACCTGGAGGACTTGGACGGAGACGGCAAGGCTGAATTTTTGGTTAAGACTGCTCCCGGCTCCAAGTGGAGAAGCTTTGAAAACGGCGTGTACGACGAATCCGTCCCCTATACCTACATCACCATGGTGGAAACCGGCCAGACCCGGTGGGACGGCACGAGCAACTGGAGCCATGAGGACGACTTCCGCACCAACGACGGCACCACCACTCCCGCTACCCGGGAGGACGGGACGCTGTTCCAGTGGATGGTCCAGTTCTTTAAGAACTGGCAGGACCACCCCGAGGTACGGGCAGCCTATTACGGCCCAAACCTGGAATACAACGCCTATGAGGACCGGGGCGGCTACGGCTGGTGGGCCTATCCCCCGCAGGTGATGCTGGGGATGTTCCCGGCCGATTATGAGAAGATGGACCTAAACGGCGATACGCCCGGCCCGGTGGGGACCGCCGGAAAGTACAACACCTTTGTCGCCAGCGCCGCCGACACCGGCTGGACGCAGGAGCAGTGGGACATCCTCAACGCCATGCCAAAGGATCCCGCCGCGTTCAAAAACCATGTAATCACCGACGAAGAGGCGCTGGCACTGGCTCACCTCTTTTACGCCAGCCGCAATCCCTCCAATCGGTTTGTAAGCGGCCATGTGATCGACGCGCCGGAATTCTATACCGTGTTCAACGGCGAAACGGGCGCGGAGATGGACACTATTCCCTATGCCGTGCAGGCCGGTATGAAAGACCCGGTTACCGGGAAATATTACCCGGACATCGGCATTCTGTGGAACGACTTTACCGCCACCGTCGAGCCCATGAACCGGGTGGAGCGCAGCAAGAGTTCGGCGGCGTATCTGGACGGCCCCGGTCAAAATCCCAGCGCACTGGTGGGACGCGGCTATTATTCCCGCACCACCTTCACCCGCTATGACTGGGACGGCGAAAATCTGACCAGTAAGGTTATCGCCGATACGGGATTTGAAGTCTGCCCCAACCCGTTCAAAAACGGCCCCGTCGAATATGACTGGAGTACCTGGCCCAACATCACCACCTCCCCGAACGTTACCTATGGCAATACTCACGGCGGCCCTGGCCGCGGCGAAGGTCCCTATGTCTTCGATCCGGCGAAGCCGCGCGACGTGGTCCGGGACGAAAACGGAAAGGGCTACTCCGCCACCGAGCAGGGCCAGCATCAAATGAGCATCATGGATGTGGACGGGGACGGCTTTGATGAGATCATCCACGGCGGCGTCACCTATAACAGCGACGGCAGCATCCGCCATGTGGAATACTACTGGCATTTTGCTGACGGTTCCACCTCCACGGAGCCAGGCGTTGGCCCGGGCACCTGGGATAAAATTCAGCACGGGAACTCCATCCAGGTGGCCTATCTCCATCCCGACCAGGAAGATCCCATGACCTGGATGGACGCCGCGGAAGGCGGATGGGTCGGCGCGGTTTTGCAAAACGCGAATACCGGCGAGATCGTCTACTTTGATGCAAACGGCACCGAGGACGCCTGGTCTGGCTCAAGCCTCTACCACGGGCGCGCCACCATGGGCAAATTTACCGACGAGCCCGGCTGGCAGATTGTGGCGAGCAACAACCAAACACGCACGACGCCCATCGGCGTTTTGGGCGGCCTGCGTCAGCATGACGGTACAAAATCCCAGTATAACCCCTCCATCGGCACCAACTTCAACATCAACTGGCGCCCCAACCTCACCACACAGGTGGTCGCGGGTACCAACGCCACCTTAGGCGCCGCGGCCAACGTCACCCTGCAGGATTCCGATGGAAAGGGAGGCGAATTTGCCGATATCCTGAAGACACAGGATACCCTCGCCCACGGCGGCACAAAGGGCCAGCCTGCAATGAAGGCCGACCTTCTGGGCGACTACCGGGAAGAACTGGTTCTGGGAACGACGAATGAAGCAGGGCCTGAGCTGCGCATCTATTTTAACGCTGAGGATTCCACCCATAAGCTGGCTACGCTGATGGCCGACCGGCGCTACCGGGTGGAAATCAACCGCCAGCAGGGCGAGTACAACCAGCCGGCATACACGGGCTACTATTACGGCTCGGATATGCGCATGGACGTTTACTTCCAGTCTATCCAGCCCAAGCTTTCCTCCACGGTCTATAACGCGAAGACCGGCAAAGACCGCTATCTGGTAAACGAAACCATTACCGCTACCATCTCCACGCCCACGAGCGTCAACCAGGTGGCACTGCAGACGGAGGCCGGCCTAGGCCTGGCGGCCTTTACCAGTGTGGAGACGGTGGGCAACTATAAGGTCTGGACGCTTCAGTTCCCACTGGGCACGGCAGGCGACCGTACGCTCAGCGTCCTGGCTGCCGGGGAAGACGGCGTTCTGGCTGCATCCGGCGTGTATGTATCCTTTGCGGTTGGCAGCAAGCCGGCTGCGCCTCCGGTGGGGAACGATCCGAAAGTCAAGGAGGTCAAGCTGGTATCGGGAACCATGAAGGTAAACACACCCATCGTATTCCAAATCAAGACTACCACCGCAGTCACCAAGGTGGCGTTCTTCAACGAGTCCGGCGCAGGCCTCGCCTCTTCCCCGGCCCCCACTTATGTGGACCAGGGTGGCGAACGCGTCTGGACGGTTACGCTGTCGCTGGGTTCGCCCGGGTCACGCACGCTCAAAGCGAAGGCCCAGGGCGCCGACGGCAAATGGATGGATTCGGATCATACCATTTCATTCAGCCTGACAAGATAACCCCTCTTCGCTGCTTTTTGCAGTGCCAGCAGCATGGCCCTTATGGCGCATACCAGTTCCAGATGCACGCTTTTTTTGAGGAAGCCATCCCCGCCCTGAAACAGCAACAGACAGATGGGAAAATAATCTGTATTTTGGAAAACAGGTCTATTTTTACAATACTTTTATCCTAATATGCAATGGTATTACACAACATTGCTAGTATACTTTTAGTGAATCAAGAAAAATATTACAAATATGACGAATTTGGAGTTTGCCTTCTTCTCTTCCCTGTTGCAGGATTGTTGTTTCCTTTGCCCGCATACCTATGAAATTGTGCATTTCTTTTCTTCCTGCCGGATGCATCCGCGAAAGCCTTCCGATCTGGACGGCAACGCGTTGACATACAGTCCGCTCGACAATGCAACCACAAAGAAGGAGGAACGTAGTATGCAGACCGTTCAAACATCATCCCGATGCAAGTGGAGAACGCTCGTTGCGTGGCTCGCGGCGATCGCTCTGCTGGTGATGCAGCAGGTCCCTGTTTTCGCCCAGTCCCCCGCAGGCGTGGTTTCCCCGTCCATCACCGTACGGGACTTTGGCGCCAAGCTCGACGGCGTAACCGACGATTCCGCCGCGTTACAAGCGTATTTCGCGGCAGTCGGCCCCACCGGGACCATGGTCATTCCCGAAGGCGGAGTACTCTATTTGGAAAACCCCGTCACCCTGGATCTGCAGGGGGACATGGGCTTCACCTTTGAATGCCGCTCCCCCATCAAAACCAGCGCTTCCCTGCAAAACGCCCTGACCATTACCAACGGCTACCCGTCGTACATCGACTTCTGGGTAACCGGCGGCGGCACCCTGGCCGATTACAGCGCGGAAGCCCCCGCGGGCGGTACCACGGCGCTGACCCTAGTGGCTCTGCGCGGCGGCGAGTACCGCATTCAGGGCGAAAATTACCAGGGCCGGGTGGTCAAAATCAGCAAACAAGCTTCCGGTCAGCCCAAAACTTCTATGATGCGCATCTCCAAGCTGCGCACCGTCAAGTGCGGCCAGTCCATGTACGTCAAGGCGGACAGCGCCTTCGGCGACTTTGAGGACATCTACATTGAGGAAGACGTTTACGGGCCGATCATTGAGAAAACCCATGATGTGGGCATCTCAAAGGCCGTGTGCTATTTCACCGGGAAGACCGGCTTCCAGTTTCTAAACGTGGGCACCTCCAACCTCAGCAACATCACCTGCTACGGCAAAAGCAAGAGCGATGTGGAAAACCAGGTAGAGGGGCCCGGCAACAACATCGATCTGTTCCGGGTTCTCGGGACCGCCAAGTTCACTATGAACCGGTGCACCTACGCCTACGGCAAAACCGGCCTGTATGTGGCGAAGGACGGCGGCGAACGCAGCCTCAACAACAATTATAACAATATCACAACCTTCGGCAATTCGGAATACGGGGTCCACATTGTGGGCTGCCTGGACAGTTTGATCGAAGTGAACTCCGACGGGGACGAGGTTGGGCTCTTTGTTGAAGGCGGCACGCCCAATCAGGTGACCGCCAACGTTTCCAACGCCCAAAAGACAGGGCTCATCCTTTCGGATGTTTCCAACGTCCCGGTGACGGGAACCTTTATCGACAACAACCAGAGCGGTGCCGCCGGTCAGTATGACATTGACCTGCGCGCTCCGGGTCAAAAGGTTCTTCTCCACGGGGTCACCGCCACCAGCGAAAAGACGCAGGCCAATGTGAACCTGCCCGCGCAAAATCAAGTCGAGGTGCAGGCGAGCACCATCGGCTCCTATACCAATCCTCCCAGGAAGGTGGAGTATGAGGGAACGGAAGCGGCCGACGCCGAGCGCCCCGATCCCGCCAACTGGGAAATTGGAGACCTGGTTCGCTTCACCGATACCGGCGACGGCTCGGGAACGGGGGCCTACCTTCTGGGCGAAGAGGGCCGCTGGGTTAAAGTAGCCGCCTCTCCGGCGCCTTCCGAAGTCCCGGTGGATACCTTGGAGCCGCCCAAGATCGACATCATCCCTTCCAGCGGCATCACCCAGGTGGACACCTCGGTGAGCATTCTCGACTACGGCGCCAAACTCGACGGCGTAACCGATGATTCCGATGCACTGCAAGCCTATTATAACGCCGTGGGCGGCAGCGGCACCGTTTACATACCAGCCGGCGGCGTTCTTTATCTGGAAAAGGGCGTCACCTTTGACTTAGGCGGCAAGAGCGGCTTTGTGCTGCGCTGCGATTCCCCGATCAAAGCCAAGCCCGGCATCGGCAACGCGGTGAGCATTGTAAACGGGTATCCCGCCAGTGTCAACTTCCGGCTGCGCGACGGCGGCCAGACCGCGGACTACACCCAGCGCGACCCGGAGGGGGGCGACCAGGGCCTTTATCTGCGGGGCGTGCAAGGCGGCGTGTACAAAGTGACGGCCGACCGGTACAAGGGCCGGGTGCTGCGGGTGGACAAAGCCCTGCCCGGCGAACCGGAAACCAAAGACCTGCATTTTGCCCAAATGGAAACCCGGTCTTCCTCGGACAAGAAAAACCGGTGCGGCCAGTCCTTCTGGATGGAAGAGGTCAGCGGCGTCTATATAGCCAACGCCTGGCTGTTCTGGGATGATTTCGGCCCGGTATTCCAAAAGGTCAACGACATTACCATTGTCCATCTGGAAAACGGATGGGATCACACGGGTATCCGCTTTGAGGGCTGCTCCCGGGTGCATATCGCCAAGTTCGCCCTAGGCGACGAAACCTATACTACCACCCAGATCGTCGTCACTTCCGCGCCGGATGGGACCCGTTGGAAGGATTTCTACATCGGCACCTATTTCTCCTTCCTGGTGGGCTCCGCCATGCTGGTGGAGCATTCTGAAGAGGACGCCAACTTTATCATCGAAGGTACGGTGTTTGCCAGCAATGACCGTCCCATGGTAATCAACGACGTACACGGCTTCTCCATTGCCTGCGACACCAGCGGCAACCACGGAGACGGCGGCAAGGGGCTGCGCATCGAAAATTCTTCCGATGGAACTGTGAAAGCCTCTATGCCGGGTACCCTGGACAATCTGGACATTGTCGATTCCCGCAACATCACCGTGACCGGCACCGTGGGCGGGACCGCCTCGGTACAGGGTGTATGCGAAAATATCCGCTTGGAGAGCCTCATTCTCAAGGGAATCCTAACATTGAGCGAACAAAACGGCACCACCCTCGCAAACGGCAGCTACGGCGGCATCGTCGGCACACCTCACAAGCGCAACCTGCTGGGATATGAGTCGGCCGACGCGAAAACGCCTGCCCTGGACAACTGGGAAGCCGGCGACATCGTCCGATTTACCGATCTGGGCGACGGCTCGGGCAGCGGCTACTATCAGAAGAGCAGCGAGACGCAATGGACACCTCTCTGGAAAGAAAACGTCCCGGTTGCCGCTCAAACCGACCGCAACGCATACCAGGTGGATGACACCATCACCGTTACCGTTACCGCTCCGCAAGCGGTGGAGCGGATTCTTCTGCAAAACGAGGCCGGGAACTTTTTGGCTGTCCAGCAGACCCGCACAGAGGACGGTATCGGCGGTGCGTCCTTTACTCTGACCTTCTCTCTGGGGTCGAAAGGAGACCGGACCCTCCAGGTGTATACCGAAACGAATGGCACGCGCATACCGGCAACGCAGATTTCCTTCTCCATTGGTGATTATGCCCCGATCCCGTCTGAAAGCGAGCCGGAAGCTTTCTCTGTCAGCGGCCCGCATACCGGTCAGGTAAACGAATCGCTGACCTATACCATAAAGACCAACACGGCGGTTTCCAAGGTCGCCCTCTTCAACGAAAGCGGCGCGGGACTAGCGGGAACCAGCAGCTATGTGGACGAGGGAGATGTTCG
This sequence comes from Solibaculum intestinale, assembly GCF_040096205.1. NCBI lineage: Bacteria > Bacillati > Bacillota > Clostridia > Eubacteriales > Oscillospiraceae > Solibaculum > Solibaculum intestinale. The sequence continues at coordinate 105,432 of NZ_JBBMFD010000007.1, forward strand.
CACCTGGACCTATACCATAAAAGTAGGATCCCCTGGTTCGCGCAGCCTTGCCTTAAAGATCAAGGGGGCGCAGAATGTGTGGTTGGATACCCTCTACTCCGTCTCGACCACTGTGTACAAATAGCCTGATCAAGGTTTATTCATGTCAGTTTCTTTCTTCCTATAAAAGCCAGGGACCCGGTTCCACTCGATATGGAACCGGGTCCCTGGCTTTTTACCCCGTTCGGATGAAACACGCATTCTATGGCTGGCAAAGGATTCGGTAAAACCAATGTACAAGAAAAGTCCAAATTCAAGTACAAATAGCATAACTAAATTGGCATTATACAATATGTTAATAAAGCGAACACCATTTTCTCCGGCGATCACAGCTATATTGGAAGCTGTCTTTGCATAGGAGCAAAATATGCTCGGTTTTCGCATACTTTCAATCGGAAGATATCCCATTTCAAACTTTATCTTCCGCAAAAAACGCCCCGCCATACCCGAAAAGGGCTGGCGGGGCGTTATTATGCTAGGGAAGATATTGCGCGCTGTTACCGGGTAACACGAACCTGCAGATCCAGAGTATCCTCCGCCCAGGTAAGATCAGAACCGGCAACCTTTACCGTAAAGTTACGGGTGCCAGGAGTACCAACGCTGAGAGTATAGGTCCAGGTACGCACATCGCCCTCGTCCACATAGGTGCAAGTGGTAGGAGCGAGGCCCATGCCGTTCTCGTTGAAGAGGCGAACCTTGGCAACATTGGTAGAGGTCTTGATGGTCGCGGTGATGGGCTCGTTGACCTTGCCAGTCTTATCCATCGTCGCGTCGATCAGCTTAACCTCGTCGTCGCCCGGAGTAACCGATGCATCGCCGATATAGAAGCTGACATCCACACCGGTGTCAACGCCGTCGGTGTACACGCTCAGGGTACGGGTGCCCTTGGTGGCCAGAGAGAAGGTCAGGGTCCAGGTAATGGAACCGTCTTCATTCTCCACGAAGGTACGGGTGCTGGCCAGACCCAGGCCGGTTTCGCTGACCAGGTAAGCCTTCTTCACGTTCTTATCGGTGGTGACATTGACCGTAATGGTCTCATTGGGCGTATAGGCTTCCTTGTCCGCAGAAGCAACAACCTCGATCGGTGCATTGGTGTAATGCATCGCATAGGTGGGAAGCTCCATAGCCAGAACCTGATCCTTGTTGTCCTCGCCCAGGTAGTAACCCAGGTGCGGCGGCTGGTTGTACGCGGTGTTCTGTCTGGCGACGGCCAGGCGGTAAACCGGGTCATGCATGAGGGTGTAGATCATGTAATCAGTCGGAATGGTGGTGGAATAGATCCGCAGAGCAGAAGAATCCTCCGTTCTCGCGACGATTTCCTCACGCCAGTCACCCAGAAGGTCAGCGGACAGGTTCGGGGTATTCTTGGTGGAGTTGTTGGTGAAGGTACCTTCAAAAACTTCCACAACATCCATGGAATTGGTTTCCCAATTGTACTTATAGACGGTCTGGGCGGTATCGCCGTTGGCAGACGTCGGATCCTGACCGTCCGGCAGTTCGGCGAGCAGGTCGCCGTCCCAGTAAGCGCTCCAGTTGCACAGGAAGTTCATGGGTTTCTCTTCTACCAGAACCTTGCCGTCCGCAGAGAAGATCGAGCCGGATCTCTTCTGATCCGGATTCTCGCTGTTGGGACGATGGGCCCAGACTTCGTAGCCCGGGTTCGGGGTGATGTTGGCGGCGCAGCCGCGGCCGGTGTCGTAGCTGCCGGACTTCCGCTCGCCGAACACGATGGAGCCGGAAACGCCGTCGGTCACGGTGAAGTCATAGGTCGAGTTCTTGGCCTCATAGGGCTGCATAACCTGCAGGTTGGTGGTCTGAGGAAGCATGGCGGCGATGTGCAGGGCGTCGCCGTGCAGGTCGGCACTTGCCTTATCGGGATCCAGCGCCCACAGGAGGGTGCCGTCCTGATCGATAGCCATGGCGCCGGTGATGTACTCGTCAAAGCCGTCACCGTCTACATCAGCGGCAGCGGAGGTATGAACGCCGCGGCCATAGACGAACGGATCGTCTTCTGTGGAAATCTTCCAAGCCTGCTGCAGCTTGCCGTCAATCAGTACATAGGCCGCAATAGCGGTTCTCTTGTAGTAGCCGCGCTGCATAATGGCGGCAGGAATGGCCTGCTCTTCGTTGTTGGGATTGGGGATATAACCAACTGCACCGCAGAAGCGGTCCGCACGGTTAAAGGTTGCGTCGCCCCACCAATTCTGGTTGCCGGTGACCTCGCCCTGTACCGCAGGATAGTAGTCGGTGGTATCGATGATTGCGCCGGTCATGCCGTCAAACGCGGTCAGGTATTCCGGGCCGCCCCAGGCGTGGCCGGTCTTGCCGCGGGAAATGGTGCCGTTGGCAATGGCTTCCTGCATGGCAGGATTGTCATCGTAAGCAATGTAGGTGCCGTTCTTGGTCGGGTCGCCCACGACGCCGATGAGGCCCTTGCCGGCTTCCTCTTCCTCATAGGTGGGAAGCTTGCCGTTTTCGTCAGGCGCGTAAACCTTGGTGCCGTCCGCCGTCTTGACGACGAACTCAGCCTTGCCGTCCTGATCGAAATCATAGAACATAAACTGGCTGAAGTGAGCACCGGAGGAAATGTTGTAGCCCAGGTTGATTCTCCACAGGGCGGTGCCGTCGAGCTTATAGCAGTCGAAGATAGTCGGGCTGCTCAGCTTGCCGGACGCGGAGTCGAACTGATTGGTGGGGTACCACTTGACTACGATCTCGTACTCGCCGTCGCCGTCCACATCCGCCGCAGAGCAGTCGTTGGCGGTATAGGTAGCGCCGGAACCGGCACCGGTAACCACCGGATGGTTGCCCGGATTCTGGATCGGGAGCTCAAGGTAGTTGTCTTCCAAAGCGCTGACTTCCTTCGAAAGGGTGCTCTTCCCTTCGAAGATCGTCTCTACACGGTAAAGATCGCCTTCCTTGCCGTCCGCATCGACGTAGTTGGTCTTATCGGTGATGGGCTCGGCGTTGATCTTGGTACCGTTGCGGTAGATGTTGAATGCAATGTCCGTGCCATACTCAGAAGCGAGCAAACGCCAGGAGATGAAGATGCCGTCGGTGGACTTCATGGCGATCACGCCGCGGTCCAGCCATTCCATGGAACGATCCTTGGAATTGTAGGCAGGCGTCTCTTTGAGATAATTAATCTTCTGGGTCGCCTTCAGGTTATTTGTGTTGTTGAACGCATCCGTAACCACCAGGTCGGCGGTGTAGGTGTACGTACCGAACACGTCCGGATTGAAGGGATTCTCAGAGGTCCACTCGCCCACCTGGACGGTAGCGATGGTGCCGTTGTTGAGCTGAACCTCCACCTCGGTCGGGAACGCCGGCAGGACGGCGTTGCTGGAGGTGAGGACGATGGGGGTAGTGTCCATCACAGTGGAGATGTAAGGCTTCTCCAGATAGGTTACCTTGAAGGTCGCCTTTAAGTTGCTCTCATTGGTGAACACACCTTCTGCCGCCGGAATGGTTCCGGTAAAGGTATAGGTGGTGTAGTTGTTGGGATCGAACTCCTTATCCAGAGTCCACTCGCCGACCGTAGCATCGACTTCCGTGCCGTCACTCAGCTCCACTTTTACAGTGGAAGGAGGCGTCGGAAGGGATTCGCCCTTATAGATGACCGCGTTGGAAGGATTGTTCACCTTCACCACATAGGGGGTGCGGTCTTCCTTCGGATCGAAGATTTCGATGCCGTTGACATAACCGGAATTGCTGGAGGTAAAGTGGAAGAGGAAGCTGGGGTTGTCCTCCGTCACGGTTACGTTTTCGATCAGCGCATATACCATACGCTCATTGTCATCAACCTTTACGGCCGACATACTCGCATAGTCGGTGCCGTTGATGTTGATATCCAAATTGTTTGCGGTACCCTTGAGCATATCGGTGCAGTACACGATAATATTGTAGGTACCGGGCTTCACGTCCGCCTGGAATTTCCAGTCTTTGGAACCAATCCAATCCCGTTCCATGTCATTGGCATAAAACGTATTGGAGGCACTTTTGCGGTCGCGGCCAATCATGGATTTGATGGGGCTAATCAAGCCGTACCCTTTCTCTGCAGAGTACATGGTGCTTCCAGCCTCTGTCGGATTTTTCTGCGCGTCAATGGAGACGCTTGTCCATCCCGCCATAGTCGGTGACGACTGTACATTAAAGTCGTACCGGTAGCTGGGTAGGAGGTCGTCCGTGCCTCCTGCGCCGAAGACAACGACCGGGAACATAGTCGCGATCATCGCCAGGCTCAGGAGCACTGCCAGGAGTTTCTTTGCTTTCATTCTCTGTCCATCTCCTTTTCTTTTTTTGTTCATATATTCTGTGTATGGCACACAGTTGAACAGTAATTATATTATCAATTCTAAAAAATTTAGTCAATTGATAGATTGCCTTGAATTGTATGTACCTTTTTGTGAATCTTGCATCAAAATTTTGCAAATAGCATCGTTTGTCTGTTTTTGGACAAATGGCATAAATTAAATAGATAGTTTTTATGAAATAATTAAATTATTTTTATGATAGTTGCTATTACATTTTTTCTTTTTCAATTTCTTAAAAAATATGATACTTCCGGCCTTTTCAATGGGATGCCCGAGATTCAAATCCTATTGATTTCTTGCGCTAGATATCTGTACCGGATCATCGGAGACTGGCCATCACTCATGAACACTCAGCCGGGCACGCGGCCTTTTGTGGGCAAGGGTATAGCTGCCGGGAAGCCGATTATTCCCATAACGAAAAGCACAGGCGCAGGGAAATCCCCTGCGCCTGTGCCGCTTTCAGCAAAGCTGTTTGAATTGCTGTTTTTTGGAAATCGAACCTACCGGGTGATTCTCACCGTATAATTGACATCGGTAGCTTCGTATACGCGGTCCGCTCCGGCCACGCGTACGTTCAGCGTACGGGTGCCGATGGAGCCAACGTTGGTGGTGTACGTCCAGGTGCGGGTGCCGTCCGCATTATCCTCATAAGTCAGGGAAATCGGAGCAAGGCCCATGCCGCTCTCATTGAAGAGACGAACAAAGGAAACCGCCTGGTTGGTCTTGATGGTGACCTCGAAGGGCTCGTTTACCTTAACGACAGCCTTTCCTTTGGCGGAGATAGCTTGCGGTGCTTCCTGGGCAGGAGGTGCAACCGATTCGTTGGTGACCGTGAAGCTTACTTCGCACTGACGCAGGCCGTCTGCCATAACCGTCAGTGTACGGTCGCCCTTGGTGCCGAGGGTAAACTCAAAGGTCCAAATATCCCGGTCGGCCTCCTTCGCAACAGTAGTATTGGCAGCCAGGCCGCCGCCCCACTCGTTGACCAGCCAAACCTTTTCCATACCGGCCGGCGCATTCACCGTAATAGTGATCTTCTCGTTGGGCTTGTAAGCGAGAGCAGAAGCGGCGGCGGTGGTCGGGAGCTTATTCTCCGGAGTAACAATGGAGATATCGTCTCTCTTGCCGGTCGCGATGATCGGATCGGAGTTCGGGATGATGGAGCCGTTGACCTTGTTGACCTCGGTCACATCGCCTTCATAACCCAGGAAAAAGCCTGGATGCGGGCACTGGTTGTACGCCGTGTTCTGGGTGGCAACGCCGTTGCGGTAAGCCGGGTCGTGCATCAAGGTACGGATCTTATACTGAGTGGGCATGTTGGTGGTGTAGATGCGGATGGTGTCGGCGCCGGAGCGCAGAACCAGCTCTTCACGCCAGTCACCGAACAGATCAGCCTGCAGGCCGGGGTTGGTCTTAGAGCCGTTGTTGAAGGAAGCGCCGTTGAAGCTCATGACACGTTCGGTTTTATTGTTGGCGCCGACCTGATCAATCGTGCTGTTGAGAATCTGGGTAACCAGAGAACCAGTCCAGTAAATGAGGCCGTTGGAACCGGCGCTCACGCTGCTCTTTTGACCAGTTTTCAGGTTAATGGAGATGTTACCGGTTGCGACGATGGTATCCGGATTCCACGGATCCACATTGCCGGCCGCGCCGCGTCCCTGGTCGCCAGAGCGCCAGGACATGGCAAGCACTTCGCCGGTGGTGGCGTCATGGACATCCATAGAAGCCGCCCAGCCGCGCACCGCATCGCCGGAATCTTCATGAGGAGTCATAACGACCATCCGATTGGTCTTGTCCATCGGGAGGATGTGAATGGCGTCGCCATGGTAGTTATAAGAGAACCGATAGCCCTCCTTGATGGAGCCGTCCTCATTGTAGCCAGCCTTCGGGTCCATGACGGTTCCGGAAGCCGGAGCCTTTTGCGTGTCAGGCATCGAGACGCCGACTACGTACTTGGGAACCAGCTTGTTGCCGTCCAGATCCCAAGCCATGGAGCCGTAAATCACCTCGTCCATGCCGTCGTTATCCACGTCGGCCGCACCCATGTTATGGTTGCCGCGGCATTCGTAATCCAGGTGATTTTCATACTCGGAGGAATCAAAGGTCGCGGTCGGTACCAGCTTGTCGTCCTTGATGGTGTAAGCCGCGATGGTGGTTCTGGCATAGTACCCGCGCACGATCAGCGCGCTGGGGGTCTCCCCGTCGAGGGTCGCGACCGCGCCGAGGAAGCGGCCGGCCCGGTTTCCGGTGGAATCGTTGAACATCATATAGTTGTTGCCGATGTCGTTGGCATTGTCGTTTTCCACCCAGAAATACTGGGGAACATACGTCGGATCCGCCGCAATGTGAGCCTTGTCGGATTCTTGGATTTTGCCCGAGCAGCCTGCGCTTCTACGGCAGTAAGGCGTGATGCCCCACATGTCTTCCGTGATGGCGAACTGATAGGGAATGGAGTCGAGGATCTTGCCGGTTTCGCCGTCGAAAGCGGTGACGTATTCATCGCCAGGTCCGGTAGCTGGACCATAGCAGAATACTTTACACCAGGTCTGATCCATAAAGTTGCCGGAATACGCTCCGGTGGTGATATAGCCGTCCTGGCCTGCTTCACCGGCATTGTTGTTGTAAACCGGATCTTCCCAGACGATGGAATAATTTTTCAAAATGTTGGTGGTCAAAGCGTTTACCTTCTCAGCGTTGCCCTGAATCAAGTACTGCTCAATGTTGGCGGCATCTTGATTGCCCACCACATAAGCCGGGGTATACACACCGTCGGTAACGGTGCCGGAAGTGGTGCCGTCGGCGGTGCGCAGGATGATCTCACCCTTGCCGTCGCCGTCGAAATCGTAGACCTGCATCTGGGTATCATGGGCACCGGCACGGATGTTGTAACCCATGTCGATCCTCCACATGAGGACGGCTTGTCCGTCTACAATGTCGTACGCGTCGATCACGCAGGGAGCAGAGGTTTCATACGAGATCATGGAATCGCGGGAATCGGAAGGATCCCACTTGACGATCAGCTCATACTGGCCGTCGCCGTCCAAGTCCGCAGTGGACATGTCGTTGGAGGTGTAAGTGGCGGTACGGTACATCAGCTTGCCTTCTGCATCGGTGCGAAGAGGCGTAACCCCTTCCTCGGTGTAGCCAAGCTCCCGCAGAGTGGGGCCGTCGCCGCCGGTCTCGTCAAGGCCGAGCTTATTGGTATAATCGCGGAATTCCGCGACTGCCGCATCGTAGGCCTCCTTGGTAATTCTTCCTTCGTTATAGTTTTTGACTACTGTCTGCATCTGGTTGAGCCTGTTCAGATCAACCGGCATATAGTAATACTTGCCGGTGGCTGCATACAGGTCCGCTCTCGCGTTGCGGAACTGAATGGATGCCCGCGGGCCGGGATTCTCGAGCTTGAGCTCAATGTAATTGCCGTTTGCAGAGCCATTCTGAGCAAGCATGGGCAAAGTAGCCCCTTCCGCCGGGCCTTCCACGCCGTCGATAATCGCGGACACCGCATATTCAGAGTACTCGTCGCCGTCCGGATCGGTGTAGTTGGTGCAGTCGCTTACGGTTGCAATCTTTTCGCCGTCACGGTAAATGTTGAAGCTTACGTCATCCGGATCGGTTCCCAGGAAGCGCCAGCTCATATAGATGCCGTCCGCCTTCTGCATGGTAACCAGACCCCTGTCCAGAAATTCCATCTGCCGCACGGGAGAGGAATCCCCTGGAGCCGCGCTTACTGCGCCTGCGGTGACGGTTGCCATCATCGTTGCCGCTGCAAGCAGTGAAATCGCCTTCACAATTGGCCTACGCTTTGACATTTTGTTGCCTCCTTCTTAAGCATCGCTGCGATTTGTACTTACAAAACAAACCACTTATTTCCTAAGTACGGGATAATTATAATGCAATTGTTTCCAATATGCAAGCAAAAGCAAAGAAAAAATTCCAATTTTTTCGACAGGTATGTACATATTGCACAATACGCATTCAACACGTCTAGACAAAATTCCGAAAATGGATTTTTCTTTCCCATTTCCTTAAACAACGGCTACAAAACTTCACGTTTTTTAACTTATTTAATTAAATTTGTGTTCAATATATACTTTTTCTGTTATCCCTGCCGCGGATTTGAGCGGATCCATGGGAATCGGAGTTGTTACCGGTGCATTTTCCAGTTTTTCGCGTTCGGCGGCAATCTCCTTTTTTCCGTATGTTTTCTTCGAAACCGCGAACACTAGTCTCATCCATTCATAGGAGGTTTGTGCCGATGTCAGAAATGCAAGCGCTGCATCTTTCCAAAGAGGATTTTGAAGAACGCATCCTGCCAGCCCAGACGGCACTGGTGGATTTCTGGGCCAGCTGGTGCGGCCCCTGCCGGGCGGTGGGCCCCATTGTGGACCGGCTCGCGGAGCAGTATGACGGCAAAGCGGTGGTGGGAAAGGTCAACATTGACGAGGAGATGGAGCTCGCCCAGCAGTATGGGGTGTCCACCATTCCTTCGCTCCTTTTCTTCCAGAACGGCAAGGTGGTCAACACGCTGGTGGGCGCTCGCTCGGAAGGCGAATACCAGCAAGCCCTCAACGAGCTGCTTTCCTAAAAGAAAAAAGCCACGGGACCGACTTGGCCCCGTGGCTTTTTTCTTTGAAATTCCCGAAAAGCGTTTCCTCATTCCGGCAGGATTCCCGGCCGTCTTAAGGAAGCAGCCCTTCGTTTCCAAGGACGCCTTACTCAAATACAGCGCCTTCTTACTTTTGTAATCCGTTTTTTCCCTGCAATTGTTCAATAAGACGGGGCAGCTCCCGCTCGAAATCCACACCATAGCGCCGGTCGGTGTCCTCGGCCTTGGTGCGCAGGATACAGCCGTGGGTAAAATCCACTGCCAGGCGGGTGGCTTCGGTCAGGGAAGCGCCGTTCATCAGGCCGCTGAGCAGCGTGCTGCCGAACACATCCCCGGTCCCGTGGTAGTATCCTTCCACCCTTTCCCTTGCGCAAAACTCCAGCTTTCCGGTATCCCGGTCAAAGCTGGCGGCACCCAAAAGCCGATCGTCGAAGCTGACGCCGGTGAGCACCACCATTTTTGGTCCCAGATCCGAAAGCCTCTGCGCGGTTTCTCGGACAAAAGACTCCTCATAAGGGCCCGGGCGGTATTCTTCCTCAAGCAGAAAGGCGGCTTCCGTCAGGTTGGGAACAATCACGTCCGCCTTGGCGCAAAGCTTCGCCATCCCTTTGGCCATGGCGGGCGAGTAAACCGAATAGAGCCTTCCCTCATCCCCCATCACCGGGTCTACCAGAATCAAGTTGTCCTTTGTGCGAAACCGGTCAAAAATCTCCCCCACCAGCTCCAGCTGCGCAAAGGAACCCAGAAACCCGGAATAGAGCGCGTCAAAGGCAAGGGAAAGAGACTGCCAGTGCCGGGCGATGGGAAGCAGGTCCTCGGTTAAGTCCCGGTAGGTAAAGCCGGTAAAGCCTCCGGTATGGGTGGATAGGACGGCGGTGGGCATGACGCTGCATTCCACCCCGGCGGCGGACAGAATGGGAAGGGCCACCGTGAGAGAGCACCGGCCGAAACCGGAAATATCGTGAATGGCAGCGACCCGTTTTTGTTTTGTCATAGCGGTTCCTCCTAAAAAGGCGGCCTGCGAAGAGGGCGGCGGCCTCACCCGGCTGCCAGGTTTTCTCTCTTCGCAGGGCCTCTGTTTTATTCCATATTTCCTGTGGCGAAAAGGACCGCGCACAAGGCGGCCAGGGGCGCGGTTTCGGTGCGAAGGATGCGCGGGCCCAGCGTAACGGTTCGTCCGCCCGCTTCTTTTAAGGCGGCGATTTCCTCCGGCGCAATGCCCCCTTCCGGCCCGATGAACACGGCGGCCGATGAAAGGGACGGCTGTATAAGCGCCGAAAGCGGTTCTCCGCCTCCTTCGTAGCAGACGGCGGCGGCTGGAAAGGCGGAAAGCATCTTTGCCGCTTCCTCAAAGCCGGTCACCGGCAATACCTGCGGGACCTTCCCCCTGCCCGCCTGCATGGCCGCCTCCCGGGCGATTTTCTGCCACCGCTCCCGTTTTTTGGCCGCGGCTTTTTCGTCCGGCCGGGATACGCTGCGGCAGGACAGCACCGGAACGATTCGTTCTACGCCCAGCTCCACCGTTTTCTGCACGATGGTATCCATCTTGTCTCCCTTGGTCAGGCACTGAAACAGGGTGACCGCAAGGGACGGCTCAGTCGCGCACCGCTTCCTTTCCAGCACCCGCAGTCCTACCCGGTCCCCCTGCACGCTTATGAGCGCACAGCGGTAGTCGTAGCCTTGGGCGTCGCAAACCGTCAGTTCTTCCCCTTCCCGCATGCGCAGGGATTTCGCGATATGCGTCCCATCCGGCCCAGCCAGTTCCAACGTATCCCCGGTAACGGTGTCCACAAAAAATTTCGGCATTGTCGCTTCCCGTCCTACTCCTTAGTATATACCGGCCTCCCGGAAAAAACCGCGCGGGGCGAAAAGCGG
>NZ_JBBMFD010000008.1:0-109291 GCF_040096205.1 Solibaculum intestinale
CCCCCCCCCCCCCCCCTTCTTTTCCATTCCTTTAAATCACGTCTACAAACTCGCCGTTCAAAATCTTATTCATATTGCGCACGGCGCACATCTTGCCGCACATGGTGCAGGTGTCCGCATGTTCGGGGGTGGATTCCTCCCGGTAGCGGCGGGCCTTTTCGGGGTCGATGGCAAGCTGGAACATCTTCTCCCAGTCGAGCTCCTTTCTTGCGGTGCTCATGGCCTTGTCCCAGTCCTTCGCGCCGGGGATGCCTTTGGCGATGTCCGCCGCGTGGGCGGCGATCTTCGCGGCGATGATGCCCTCCTTCATGTCCTCCAGGGTAGGCAGGCGCAGGTGCTCGGCGGGAGTGACGTAGCACAAAAACGACACGCCGTAGGTAGCGGCGATGGCGCCGCCGATGGCGGAGGTAATATGGTCATAACCCGGGGCCACGTCGGTCACCAACGGGCCGAGCACATAGAAGGGCGCGCCCTTGCAGACGCTCTGCTGAATGCGTACGTTTGCTTCAATCTGGTCAAGGGGCATGTGACCCGGGCCTTCGATGATGACCTGCACGTCCTTATCCCAGGCGCGCTGGGTCAGCTCGCCCAGGACCATCAGCTCCTCGAGCTGGCAGATGTCGCTTGCGTCCTCGATGCAGCCGGGACGGCAGGCGTCGCCCAGGCTCAGGGTTACATCGTGCTCACGGCAGATGTCCAAAAGCTCATCAAAATGCTCGTAGAAGGGGTTTTCATTGCCGGTCATAGCCATCCAGGAGAAGATGAGGGAACCGCCGCGGGAGACGATGTTGGTCAAGCGGCCGGCTTTCTGAAAGCGCGCGGCGGTGCTTTTGTTGATGCCGCAGTGGATGGTCATGAAGTCCACCCCGTCCTCGGCGTGCATGCGGGCCACATCCAGCCATTCCTGGGAAGTGATTTCGTTTAACGGCTTATTGTAGTAGACAATGGCGTCGTAGATGGGCACAGTGCCCAGGGTGGCCTTGCACTCGGCGGTGAGCTTACGGCGGAAGGTACGGGTATCCCCGAAGGAGCTTAGGTCCATAATGGCTTCGGCGCCCATGGCCTCAGCGGCGTGGACCTTCTCAAGCTCTGCATCCATGTTCAGGCAGTCCTTCGAGGTACCCAGGTTTACGTTGATTTTGGTTTTCAGGGCGTTGCCGATGCCGTTGGGGTCAAGGCAGGTATGGTTCTTATTGGCCGGGATGGCGACCTTGCCGCCGGCTACCAGCTCCATGAGCTTCTCGACTGCCATATGCTCCTTTTCGGCCACCGCCTGCAGTTCCTTTGTAACGATTCCTTTGCGGGCCGCGTCCATTTGCGTGGTATAGTTCATTTGGCTCCTCCTAGTTGCCTTCCCGCTTTGGGCGGGGTATTCTTTTTGGCCGGAAAACAAAAGCGGCCGTACCCTGTTATGGATACGGCCGCATACGCTTTGGTATGGCTTTAGCAACTCCCTACGACGGCATTATCCGTATCAGGTTTAACGGGTTTAGGATTGCTCCAATCTCAGCGATACGCTCCCCGGTTTTCCTTATTTGTTTCTCTATTCTATCCCATTCGACCTAACTTGTCAAAGCGTATTTACAAAAGGCCAAGCTGCTTAAACGAAAACACCCACAAAAAGATGGTCAAGATGGAGAAAAGCGAGCCGAACACCACCAGTTGCCCGGCCAGCTGGGAGTCCCCGTCCATCTGCTGGGCCATGGTAAAGGAGGAGACGGCGGTGGGCGAAGCGAATAAGGCGATGAGCACAGCCAGCTCCGGCCCGCGAAAGCCCAGGGCGACGCCGATGGGCAGAAAAATGGTTGGGATCAGCACCAATCGGCCGCCCAGGCCCAGCAAAAGCTGTTTTCCATAGCCTTTGACGGCGGAAAAGGAGAAGGACGCGCCCAGGATGATCAGGGCCAGAGGGGTGGCGATGCCGCCCACGTCTGCCACCACTTCCTCGAGCACCGCCGGAAAACGAAAGCCGGTGACCATGGCGAGCACCCCCAGGGCGGAGGCAAGAATCAAGGGGTTTGTCACAATGCCCTTGAGAATCTTCTTGGGGTTCATTTTGCCGCCGCGGAAGAGCTCCAGCGCCACCACCGAGAGGGCATTGAACAAAGGGATGATGACGGCGATGAGGAGAGACGCGGTGCCTGCGGCGCCGGGGCCGAAGAGAGACTCGGTGACCGGCAGGCCGAAAATGATGAAGTTGCTGCGGAAGATGCCCTGGATGAGCACGCCCCGGCGGGGGTTTGCCTTCTCGATGCGGGGGATGAGGAGGAGAAGGACCAGGAAGGACGCCGTCACGCTGACGGCGGCAAAGGTCATGAGCTTGTAGTTTAAGGCGGTGCTCACGTCGGTTTTATAGATGTTATAAAAAAGCAGGACTGGGAGGAACACGCGGAAGGCGAGATTGTTCATCACCTTGAGGGAAGGATCGTCCACCATGCGGATGCGCTTGACAAAATACCCCAGCACGATCATGAAGAAGAGCGGCAGCACGACGCTCGCGGATACAATGAGGTTTTCCATAAGAGGCAGCCCGTCCTTGTTATATTTTCGAATAAAAAAGCAGCCCGGCGCGGGGCGCTTACGCTTTATTATAGCATTCTTTTCCCCAAAAGGGGAAGCGGGTGCGAAAAACGCTTTGCTTTGGCAGGCAGTTGTGATAAAATAAGGAACAAATTGATAGGAGAGGCGAATCATTATGACGTATTCCTTTGCTGACCGGGTGATGGCGCTACAGCCGTCGGCCATCCGTGAAATCCTCAAGTTCACCTCCGATCCAGAGGTGATTTCCTTCGCGGCCGGAAATCCCGCGCCGGAGGCCTTCCCGGTGGAAGCCATCCGGGCCATTTCCGCCGATATTTTTGAGCATCATCCCATCGAAGCCCTTCAGTACAGCATTACGGAAGGGTATACGCCGCTGCGCAATACGCTGAAGAAGTACATGTCGGAAAAGTACGACAGCGTGAAGGATTTTGACGAGCTGATCATCACCACCGGCGCTCAGCAGGTGATGGAGCTGACCACCAAGTCCTTGTGCAACGAAGGGGACACCATTCTCTGCGAGGCGCCCAGCTTCATCGGTTCCCTCAACGCCTTCCGTTCCTATGGGGTAAACCTGCGGGGCATCCCGGTGGACAACGACGGCATCAACCTGGAAGCGCTGGAAACGGCCCTCAAGGAAGAGAAAAAGGCCAAGTTCCTTTATGTGATCCCAAACTTCCAGAATCCCTCAGGGGTGACCATGTCCCTTGCAAAACGCAAGGCGGTGTACGCGCTCGCCAAGCAGTATGGCGTGATGATCCTGGAAGACAATCCTTACGGGGAGGTCCGGTTCGCGGGCGAGCCGCTTCCCAACATTAAGTCGATGGACGAGGACGGGATCGTCATTTACGCGGGCAGCTTTTCAAAGGTGATTTCCTCGGGTATGCGGGTAGGTTACGCCATTGCGCCTACAGAGGTCATGCAGAAGATCATCGTGTGCAAGCAGGTGTCCGACGTACATACCACCATCTGGGCCCAGATGGTGATCGACCGGTTTATGACCGGCGGCGGGTTCGAGGCCCATCTGGAGCGAAACCGCGGCATTTACCGGGGCAAGTGCAACCTGATGATTGAGCTGATGGAACGGCATCTGCCCGACTCGATCCGTTTCGTGCGGCCCCAGGGCGGGTTGTTCTTGTGGTGCCAGCTGCCCGACTCCATCGACATGCCCGCGTTCGCGAAGCGGGCGGTGGAGCGGTACAAGGTGGCAGTGGTGCCCGGCAACGCCTTTTTGACCGACGAAAGCCAGCCGTGCAACGCGGTGCGGCTGAATTTCTCCACCCCCACCAACGAGCAGATGGTCAAGGGGATGGAGCTTTTGGGCAAGTGCTTTGCGGACTTTGAGGCGTAAGGCAAACCGTAAGACGAGAGGGAGATTGCGTTATGGAACCGACGACGACACAAAAGAAACCGATTCTGTTCTCCGGCATCCAGCCCAGCGGCAGCCTGACGCTGGGCAATTACCTGGGGGCGCTGAAAAACTGGGTGGCGCTGCAGGATGAATACCGGGGGATTTACTCGGTGGTGGATCTGCACGCCATTACCGTACGGCAGGACCCGGCGAAGTTCCGCCAGCAGATTATCCGCACCTATGCGATTTTGCTCGCATGCGGCATCGACCCGCAGAAAAGCCTGCTGTTTATCCAAAGCCAGGTGCCCGCCCACGCGGAGCTTTCGTGGCTGTTAAGCTGTTACACCCAGTTCGGCGAGCTTTCCCGCATGACCCAGTTTAAGGACAAATCCGCGAGGCATGCGGACAATGTAAACGCGGGGCTTTTCACCTACCCAGTTCTGATGGCGGCGGACATTCTGCTTTACCAGGCGGATGTGGTGCCGGTAGGGGCAGACCAGAAGCAGCATCTAGAGCTTTCCAGGGACATTGCGGCTCGTTTTAACGGGCTTTATGGGGACACCTTCACGGTTCCCGAGCCCTATATTCCGAAAATCGGGGCGAGAGTCATGTCTTTGCAGGAGCCGACTAGGAAAATGTCCAAGTCGGACGAAAATGTGAACGCCTATGTGGCGATTCTCGATAAACCCGAGGATATCCTGCGCAAGTTTAAGCGGGCGGTGACCGATTCTGAGGCCCAGGTCCGCTACGCCGAGGGCAAGGACGGCATCAATAACCTGATGGGCATTTACTCGGCGGTGACCGGTAAGGACTACGGGGCCATTGAAGCGGAGTTTGACGGCAAGGGCTACGGCGACTTTAAGACGGCCGTGGGCGAAGCGGTGGTGGAAGAGCTGCGCCCGGTTCGGGAAAGGTTCGACCAGCTGATGGCGGATAAGGCCTATTTGGAGGACTGTTGGAAGGAAGGCGCGAAGCAGGCGTCTTACCTGGCGGAGAGGACTCTGCTCAAGGTGCAAAAGCGCATCGGCTTTGTCAAGCGGTAGAGCTTGGGCATACCGGTTTCTGAACAGCCGGTTTCATAAACCATGCGGCGATTGCTCATTATTGAAACACGAGGAACAAAAAGAGGCGGCTCGGGTCGAGGCGCGGGGGCCCCCCGCCTCTTTTTGTTGCATTATCAAACACGGTTTGCTATTTTGAATGGTTCGATCCCCTTAACCGACTGCTGCGTTTTGGTTCCAGCAGACCATAACGGGGGTTCCGTGCCGTGTTCACAGGCACGTTTGTTTCCCTCACATCGCAGCCATTCAAAACGCATAAAAACCGCCTATAAGGCTCTGCAGGGAGCCAGCGCTTGATAGGCGCTGGCTTTCGTTTGCGGTAAAATAGCGGCGCAGAACCGTTTACACCGCCATATGACCCAAAACCGCGTCTATGTCTATTGAGAAGAAGGAAGAGGCAGGCCCAGCTCCACGGCAATCTCCCGGGCAACCTGTTCAGCAGGCCGGTTCGCGTCTACCGTAAAGTCCGCCGCTTCGCGGTAAAGAGGAAGGCGGGCTTCATAGAGCTCTTTCATGGCGGTCTCCTTATCCAGGCGGTTGAGAAGGGGACGGGTCTTATCCCCCTGGAGTCTCCGGGCAATTTCCCCAAGCGGCACGTCCAGCAAAACAATGCGGGAGCCGGCCTTTCGAAGCACCTGGACGTTCTCGCCAAAAGTCAGGGCTCCGCCGCCCGCCGCCGCAATCAGGGCGGGTTCCTCTGCGCAGGCCCGGACTGCTTCCCGCTCCAATGCCCTAAAATGCGCTTCCCCGTCCTGCTCAAACATGTCCGCCACGGTTTTTCCCGCTTTTTGTTCAATCCATTCGTCCAAATCCCGGTATGCATAGCCGGTAAGCCGGGACAAGGCCCGCCCTACCGTGGTTTTGCCGCAGCCCATGAAGCCGCACAGCACGACTACCTGTTTCATCCGCCTCTCTCCTGACTACGACGCCTGTCCGTTTTTGGACAGGCATATTTTTTCGCCCAAATCCATAAGATGTGGTACCAACTCTATGATACCTGCATATCCTGTCCAATGCAACCAAAGAATGCACAGAACATGCACCCGCATACGTCCCCCAGAGACTATAATAAATACGAACTTATGTTTGAAATTTTAGTTCAGGAGGACGATCCATGGCAAAGGATATCATTGTGATTCCGGTCCAAATTGGGGCCGTCCTGCCCGACGTCGCTGTAAAACAGGGAGACGCCGGCTCCAGGCTCCTGCGCTTGTGTTTTCGCGGCCGGGACGACAAGCCCATCGACCTCACCGATCATTTGGTCACATTATATGCGGTAAAACCGGACAAGACAAAGGAATTTGCGTCTGTCTCCATTTCCGATGCCGCCGCAGGCGAGGCGCAGGTGGTTCTCTCTTCCAGCCTCCTTGCGGTGGCGGGAATCTGCGAGTGTGAGCTGACTTTAACCGGGCCGGACGACACGGTGCTCTCTACCAATCCTATGCGCATTGCGGTGCTTCCCCTTTTGCGGGACGACGCGGCCATCGAAAGCCAGGATGAGTTTCCCGCCATGCTCGAAGCCCTGGCACGGGCCCAGCAGTATAACGCGCAGATTTTCACCATGAGCGTCAACGGCGGGGAACCGCACGGCCCGGATGAAAACGGAAATGTGGACCTGGCCATCACCGGCGCACAGGAGCTGACCGGATACCTTCGCGCCGACCATCTTAACCAGCCGGGCAATCCGCCTGCGCTTGACGAGGACGGAATACTTGACGAGTCGGTGCTTCCCCTTTCCGGATATCTCAAAAAAGCAGAGCTGGATACAGCGGGGAATCCCCCTTCCTTGCAGCAAAACGGTCTGCTTTCTCTTTCCGTCCTTCCTCTGGAAGGGTATCTTTCCTACGCGGCGCTGGGAACGCCGGGCAACCCGCCTGCTCTTGGTTCCAATGGGTTGCTTTCCGAAGCTGTTCTCCCTCTTTCCGGTTACGTGAAAAAAGCCGACGTCAACAAACCGGGCAGTCCTCCGGCTTTGGGAGCGGATGGGAAGCTTTCCAGCGACCTGCTGCCGGAAAACGACTATCTCTCTCGCAGCGCGCTGGGAACGCCGGGCAATCCGCCAAAGCTCAACGCGGACGGAAAGCTTCCGGACGCAGTTCTTCCCTTTGACCGGCTGGTCACCTACGGGAGCCTGGATTCAGCGGGAAGCGCTCCCCTGCTTCGGGGAGACGGTACCCTTTCCCCGTCGGTCATTCCCCAATTGGACGGCTATGTGACCAACGACGCATTGGAGGAAAAAATACAGGCGGGAGATTTCTCGAAGGTCCTAAGCGAGGAAACCTGCTATTTGCCGGTGGGATACGACTATGTGACGGAAAAAACGGTGCAAAGCGCTTCGATTGTGCAAGCGGTGGGGAGCACCTTGTGTGACCCGTCCAGCCATCTGCTCAGCCACGCCCAGCCTTCCCTGACGGTAGGGGAAACGTCCGTTTTGCTTCCCGCACTGGGAGAATGGGACCGGATTGCGGACGGCACGCTCTACCGCGGCACCTCGGAAATCCTGTCTCTGGCGGCGATGCCTGGGACATGGTCGATACTCGGCAGCTATTCCTCTGCGGAAAGCGGCGTGTGCATGGAACTGTCCACCCCGCTTCCCGACCCCTGGCTCCCCCCGGGGCTTTCCTGGGGACAGGAAGCGGTCAACGAACAGGCCCTTCGCATCCTCTGCTCCCATTTTGATTCCTACGCCACCCGGTATGTCATCTATTCCAGCGGCGTGCGCAAAACCGGGATTTGCATTGAAAAGGCCAAAAAAATCCGGGTACGGGTTCCGCTGTCCTTTGTGGGGGTGGAAACGGTGGCACAGGTAACCAGCGCCAATTTCATCGCCGCCTTGCAGCAAAACAACGTTCGCATCGTTTACGGCTACCAAACACCGGTGGCGTCGGCTTTGGAAAGCAGTTCCCTTCCGATCACGCCAAACATGACAAACCGCATTACTCTGACCGGCCTGCCGGTACAGGAGGAAACCGGCTTATCCTCTTTACAGGTCTCGTTTCTCCATCAGCGCACCCTGGACCACACCGTCGCCCTTGCAAAAGAGAGCGCCGCTGACCGCTACGCGAACGCCCTCACCGGCCTTGCCGAAGGTACGGAGCTTTCGGTCAGCGATTTGCAGAGCGGCACCCGGTTTTCTTCCCTGAAGCTATTTGGAATCTGTCAGCAGAATTCCGTTCCTGGAACCATCTCTTTCGCCGGGGACGGCGGATCGATTCCCCTGCTTGTGGATGGGCAAACGCGGGAAATTCCCCTGTCCCTTTACGGAATTCCCGACGGCACAGGAGGTTTCACGGCGCAGGACCAGCTGGTGGTCGACTATGTACAGAACACCGTTTTTGTGCTACGCCGGGTGGGACGGATCGTAATGAACGGCGAAGAAACCATATTTGCAGACCTGGACAGCGCTAGAGACGAATCCAATTATGTGTATATGACGGGAAACAATCTGGCGGCAAACGGCCGGCTGCTATGCAATCTTCTCCCCTGGCGTTCCAACGGATACGACACCGCCCTGAGCTACTGCTGGACATCTACGGTAATCGCCGTCACCCTATTAAACAGCGAAACCGGGATTGTGACCGGCGAAGAGAGAAGCGCTTACCTGGAGAAATTCCGGACGTGGTTTCGCGCAAAAGCTGCGGCAGGGACACCCCTTACCCTCTACTATCCTCTTGTCCAGCCGCAGCTCGAACAGGTGGACAACAAAACGAGGGCTTTACTTCTTTCCATTGCTCCGAAGGGGACCGGCACGGTTTTATCCACAGCCGCGACGCCTCACCCAGAGCTTTCCCTTTCCTATCACAAGGATGCGGATAAAACCATTGCCTCCCTGCTCAGCCGAATCGAAGTGTTGGAGGAGCAGGCGGTGAACGCGCAATGGTAACGGACTGAAAAAGCCGGAAAGATTCTATTAAAAATCGTATAAGGAGATGCATCATGACGGACGCATTTGTCAAAATTTTGACCCAGGTAGTCACACGGGGCCAGTATTCCTTAACGCAGATGCTCGAAAAACTTCATGTTCTGTGGGTGCAAAACCTTCTAAGCGACGAGGAGCTGGAAACCCTCACCGCTTTGGCCCAGACGAGCGTCGACCCGGATTACCGGGAACCCAAGCGCATCGAGGAACGGGTGAGCGCATTGGAAATCGAAAGCGTCAACACCATGCTGGCTCTGACAGAGCTTTATGAAATGATTTGAAATAAGTGAAGGAAAGGATGAATAAGAATATGAGTATGATCTATGCCACCCTCATCATCAAGGGGGTCAAGACCTTCGCAGACGTGCCGGACACCCTTAAAGACGCGGTCCGGCAGATTCTGGTGGAAGCCGGCTGTGAACATCTGACCGTCCAATAACAAGCCAATCTAGGAGGACAAATCTATGTTTCGAATCTGCATCGACCCTGGTCACGGCGAGTATGGCAATCCCTATCCCCAGCGCCCCGGCTATTATGAGGGGACGCAGATGTATAAGCTCGCCCAGTACCAAAAAGAGGAATTGGAAAAATATTCGGACGTGGAAGTAATCCTCACCCGCAAAACCATCACCGACGACCCGTCCCTGGACGCACGGGGAAAAATGGCGGCGGGCTGCGACCTGTTTTATTCCGACCATTCCAACGCCGCCGACAGCTCCGGCAACTGGAGTGCCGCCAGAGGGGTGGATATCTACGGCAGCAACCGCAAGCCAGCGGAGGCTTTGTGCAACCAGCTGGGCGCGGCCATCGCCGCCGCCATGGGCAACAACTTCCGCGGTACCTTCTACCGGGACTACCAGACCGGGCGCACTTACTCCGAACCACAGCCCGGAATGCTCGATTACTACGGTGTAATTCGTTCGGCGGTGGCCACCTCCTGTAAGGCGGCCATTATCGTCGAGCACGGGTTTCACACCAATGAGCTTGACAGCGCCTTTTTGATTAACGACGACGATCTGCGCAAAATGGCCAAGGCGGAAGTGGAGGTACTCGCCCGGTACTATGGGCTCGGCTCCTCCGGCGGGGAAACCCCTGCGCCCGACCCCACCCCTTCCGGGGACACCTATACCGTTGAGACCGGTGACAGCCTCTCCGCCATCGGCGCGAAGCTGGGGCTTGACTGGCGGGAAATCGCCGCCTTAAACGGCATCACCTCTCCCTATGTCATCTACACCGGACAGGTGCTCAAGCTCCCGGGCTCCTCCTCCGGCGGGGAAACCCCTACGCCCGACCCCACCCCCTCCGGGGACACCTACACCGTGCAGACCGGCGACAGCCTCTCCGCCATTGGCGCGAAGCTGGGCCTCGACTGGCGGGAAATCGCTGCCTTAAACGGCATCTCTTCCCCCTATATCATTTACACCGGACAGGTGCTCAAGCTCCCGGGCGCTTCCTCCGGCGGTACGCCCACGCCTGCCCCCACTCCCTCCGACTCCACCTACACCGTACAGACCGGCGACAGCCTCTCGAAAATCGGCGCGAAGCTAGGGCTTAACTGGCGAGATATCGCCGCTTTAAACGGCATCTCTTCTCCCTATATCATTTACACCGGACAGGTGCTCAAGCTCCCGGGCGGCGCAGACGACACCCCCGACGCCTCCCAGACGCCCGACACCTACACCGTGCAGAAGGGAGATTCTCTTTACAGCATCGGCAACCGGCTGGGTGTGAGCTGGAGCGAGCTTGCCGTGGCCAATTCCATCGCCCCGCCCTATATCATCTACGCCGGGCAGGTGCTCAAGGTTCCCGGCGGTACGGCCCAGGTGGCCACCTCCTACGCGGTGAAAACGGAGGATGCCCCCGACGAGGTGGACACCGATTACCAGGCCCTGTACCAGTCGGAAAAGACGGCCCGGGAAGCCGCGGAAAACAAGCTCAAAACCCTCATTGATAAGATTACAAGCCTCCTATCAGGCATGCAATAAGCATTCCTATTTCGCATTTCTCCTCTTCTCTCCTACCGAAGGCGGCGCGCAAAGCATAGGCTCTGCGCGCCGCCTTCCTCGTTTTTCCCCGCTCCCCCTTGCAACTGCATCTTAGTGCGCTTATACTAAACACATATCATAACTCCCCACTTTTATACCGCAGCCTGCCGATTCCGGCAGGGTAAAAGGAGCGTATTGCTATGGGTTTTTGCAAGGATTTTGTCTGGGGTGCGGCCAGCGCCGCTATTCAGATCGAAGGGGCCGCCTATGAGGACGGAAAGGCCCCGTCTCTCTGGGATGTGTATGCCCGTTACCCCGGCGCCGTCTACCGCGGCCAGAACGCCGACACCGCCTGCGACCACTACCACCGTTTTCAAGAAGATGTGGCGCTGATGAAGCGCATGGGGCTTACCGCTTACCGTTATTCCATCTCCTGGCCCCGGGTACTCCCCCAGGGGACGGGGGAAGTCAACCAAAAGGGCCTGGACTTTTACGACCGGCTGCTGGACGCCCTGCTGGAGGCGGGGATCGAGCCCTACCTGACCCTGTTTCACTGGGACTATCCTTACGCCCTCTACCAAAAGGGCGGATGGATGAACCCGGATTCGTCCGACTGGTTTGCCGCCTATGCCGACCGCATCACCCGCCGCTACGGCGACCGGGTGAAGCATTTTATCACCATCAACGAGCCGGAATGCTTTGTGGGTGCGTTTGAATCGGGAGATCTGGCCCCGTTTTACCGGGTTCATCGGCGGGACTATCTGCAAATGGCCCACAACGCCCTGTTGGGCCACGGTAAGGCGGTGCAGGCCGTCCGAGCCAACTGCCCTGGGGCAGCCTGCGGCTTTGCGGCCACTAATTGGCTCAAATACCCCATCACCGACGAGCCGGAGAACGTGGAACTGGCCCGCAAGCGATGCTTTGAGCTCAACGAGCCCACCGTTACTTCCTTCCCCTGGTGGACGGAGGCGGTGTACCTGGGCCGGTATCCCGCCGCGGCCGTGGCGGCCGCGGGGCCCGACATGCCGGTCATCGGCCAGAACGACATGGCCCTCATCTCCCAGCCGCTGGACTTCTTCGGCATGAACCATTACACCGGCATCCCTGTGGCGCCGGACGGGACCCAGGGCGACCCGGTTTTTTCCGACAATGCGCCCCGTAGCACCTACGACTGGCCCTTGCAGCCCAGGGCCTTCTATTACGCGGCCAAGTTTATGTACGAGCGGTACGGCCTGCCCATCCTGGTAACGGAAAACGGCTATTCCGGCAACGACCTGGTCAGCGCGGACGGGAAGGTTCACGACGCCTACCGCATCGAGCAGCTTTCCTCCTATCTGAAGGCCCTGCGCCGGGCGGCGGACGAAGGCGTTCCCGTGCTGGGGTATTTCCACTGGGCGCTGATGGACAATTTTGAATGGGCCCAGGGCTACGGCAAACGGTTCGGCCTGGCGTATGTGAATTTCGACACCCAGGAGCGGATTTTAAAGGATTCCGGGACGTATTACCGGAAGGTCATTGAATCCAATGGGGAAATTCTGTAGCGGATACTACTATCTGTTGTTCTTCCTCGAATGCGGCTGACGCTCTTGTGTCAATCCCGCCAGGTAATCCACGCTCACCCCATAAAGCTCCGCCAAGCGCACCACCACCCGCAAGGGGATTTTTCCTTCTCCGGATTCGTAGCGGACATAGGTGCGAACCCCTACCAAAATGCGCCCGGCCACCTGGCTTTGGCTGAGGCCTTGTTCTTCCCGAAGCTGCCGGATTCTTTCGTGCAAAGGTGTGCCTCCTTTCCAGTTATTCTGGAAGCCTTCCGAAAGCAGGATACCGCATTTTCCCGTCGGAATCTATAACCGGAACCGGTATCAAATCCGGTGCGAAATGCAAAAAAAGCGGGAAGCGTGGGGCAAAAGGTCCTCGCTCCAGGCTTTTCTATGGATATTGCATGTTTGCCTGCAATTTGTGAGCATATTTCGCCAACACTTATTCTTTCCCCCTTGCCCTCCTCCGATCAGAGGGGAATTTTCAAGGGGGAAAAACAAGTGTCCCCGTTCCTAGCGTCTTTTTCCCCCTTGAACTGCCTTTTCTTTGGTTCGTTTCTTTTAGCAGCGCAAAAGAAATGAACATCCTTGGGATCATCGAAGATCCCGTTTCTCAGTGCGTCCGGTCATCCAATCCACCGTGCACCCATACAAATCCACAAGCTTCACAAGCACAGGCAGCCGCATGGAATTGGCCCCTTTTTCCTCATAACGCCGGTAGGTCCGCAACGTTACGCCGATGGCCTTTGCCACCTTTTCCTGGCTGAATCCCGCCTCTTCCCTTGCCTCAAGTAATTGAAACCCCATTCTCTTTCACACTCCAATCTTCTTTGCTTTGTTCACAAAAAGTTTACGCCTCTTCTTCTATACGTAAATATACGAAATAAATATTTATTTATTCAAAAATTATACGTCTATTCACGTATTTTATCAATAAGCAAATTCGCTTTTTCCCAAATATTATACGCTTTTTATTTGATTGCCTTCGCAAAAAACCGTATAATGACAAGGGAAATGAGGTGGTTTTTTGTCTGCGGCTAAGAAAATAAAAATTCTCTTGGTTGAGCGGGATATGACGCTTACGGATTTATCAAAATTATTAGATAAACATTTGTCAACGATGAGCGATAAAATGAGGCGCGATAATTTTACTGAAAAAGACCTGAAAAAAATAGCCGAGGTCTTGAATTACGAGTATGATGTTGTATTTACGGATAAAGAGACCGGCAAGAAACTTTGAATCCCATCTTCTTGCCGGTCTTGAAAGAAACAAAAAGAGCCGCGAAGTATCTGCTTCGCGGCTCTTTCTATTTACTCTTCGGTTTTTCGTCCCTTGCGGTCCTGCTTTTCCTCTTGGGGCGGCGTTTCCTCCGCCTTGGGCTCGGGCAGCTTCTCCACCCGGACCTTGGCAATGCGCCGTTCCTCGATTTTCTCCACCGTAAAGGAATACCCGGCAATCTGCACCACCGGATGCTCATTCGCTTTGGGAATATGGCCGAGGCTTTCCAGAAGCATGCCGCCCACCGTGTCGTAATCCCCTTCCGGCAGCTCCACATCAAGCTGCTCGGACAGCTCGTCGATGTCGGTGGTGCCGTCCACGGTAAAGGTGGTGTCGGACAGTTTGACTACGTCCTCTTCCTCATTGTCGAATTCGTCCTGGATGTTGCCCACAATGGATTCGAGCAGGTCCTCCATGGTCACGATGCCCGCGGTGCCGCCATATTCGTCCACCACCACGGCCATTTGCACCTTGCAGCGCTGCAAATCCTGCAACAGCTCCCCGCACTTTTTCGCCTCCGGGATATAGAGGGTCTGGCGCATCACCGAGGTCAGCGGCAGCTTTTCCGGCAGGTTCTTGCCTACATACTTAAGCAGGTCCTTGACGTAGCACACGCCCACGATGTTATCCAGCCCCTCCCGGTAGACCGGGATGCGGGAATATCCTTCCTCTATGGCGATCTGGAGCACATCCCCGATGGAGTCCTCCTCGTCTACCGCCGAAATCTCGGTGCGGTGGGTCATGATCTCGCCGGCGGTAATGTCGTCAAACTCAAAGACGTTGGAAATCATTTCGCTGGTGGCTTCCTCGATGACGCCCCGTTCCTCGCCCTCATCCACCATCATGAGGATTTCCTCCTCGGTCACGCTCTCGTCCTCGGCGTTGGGGTTAAAGCCCAGCAGCCGGAGCACGCCGTTGGTGGTCTTGGACAAAAGCCAGATAAAGGGCTTGGTCACCACCGCAATGCCCCGCAGGATACCCGCCACCTTGTAAGAGATGCCCTCCGCCCGCTGCATGGCGATGCGCTTCGGGACCAGCTCGCCGAACACCAGCGTCAGAAAGGACAGCAGCAGGGTGATGACCACGGTGGCGATGCCGGAGATGACGCTGGCTGGGATCGGCACAACGCCGTCAAGGGCCGCGGTGATCTTCTCGGCAAAGGAGGTAGCCGCCACGGCGGAGGCCAGAAACCCGGAGAGGGTTACGCCCACCTGGATGGTGGCAAGAAAGTTGGAGGGGTTGGAGGTCATCCGCATGAGGATGCCCGCCTTTTTGTTGCCCTCTTCCGCGTCCTTCTTGAGCTTGTTGTCGTTGAGGGTGATGATGGCGATCTCCGACGCCGCAAAAAAGGCGTTAAAGAAGATCAAAAGCACCAGAATAAGCAGCTGGAGCAGTGTGCTTCCCCAGTCGCCCGTTTGCGCGGAGGCGACGGAAGCGGTGAGCAGTATTCGACTGCCGTCAGGATCCATGATAAGTCCCCTTTCCAAATTGGTCCGTTTTCTGTTTTATTCGCTTTGCGGCCTCGCCTTACCCGCCAAAACCGGCGAAAAAGGCAGAGATTCTTCCGAGGCGTTTCTCTATCATGATAATAGAACCCCGTGCCTCTGTCAAGAGGCGCAAAACCGCGTATTCAGCCGGTTTATCGAAGACGGCGGTGTTTTCGAAAACCAGATTCTTTTTGCTTGTTTTTTCGTTCCGTTACATTGTAAAAAAAAGAACCCCTGAAAATTCATAAATTTAATGATATTTAGGCTTTACAGGTATCTGTAAAAATGCTACACTTTTTAAGGTCGAGGAAAAGGACAGATTTCGTCTTTTTCCGCCCCTTCCGATTACCGGATTTGCCGTTTTGCCCGGGCGCGGAACAGCGGCATAAGGACAGCTTCGCGTAATCGAAATCGCCGACAAAGGTTTGTTAAGACCTTGAAAAGGGAGGAAAAAATAAAAATGGCAAGAAAAATGAAAACCATGGACGGCAACAATGCCGCCGCGCATGTATCCTA
Source organism: Solibaculum intestinale (assembly GCF_040096205.1). Lineage (NCBI taxonomy): Bacteria > Bacillati > Bacillota > Clostridia > Eubacteriales > Oscillospiraceae > Solibaculum > Solibaculum intestinale. Next base: position 15,678 of record NZ_JBBMFD010000008.1, read on the forward strand.
TGCGTTTACCGACGTAGCCGCCATTTATCCGATCACGCCGTCATCCGTTATGGCGGAAGAGACCGATAAGTGGGCCGCTGGCGGACGCAAGAACGTCTTTGGCCAGGAGGTCAAGGTCGTGGAAATGCAGTCCGAGGCTGGCGCTGCCGGTGCGGTGCACGGCTCTCTCGCCGCGGGCGCTCTGACCACCACCTATACCGCTTCGCAGGGTCTTCTCCTGATGATTCCGAACATGTATAAGATGGCTGGCGAGCTGCTTCCCTCCGTCATCCACGTTTCCGCGCGTGCCCTTGCTTCTCACGCCCTTTCCATCTTCGGCGACCATTCCGACGTGTACGCCTGCCGCCAGACCGGTTACGCCATGCTATGTTCTTCCAGCGTGCAGGAGGTTATGGACCTGGGCGCTGTGGCTCATCTGGCCGCCATCAAAGGCCGCGTTCCGTTTTTGCATTTCTTCGACGGCTTCCGCACCTCTCATGAGGTCCAGAAGATCGAAGCTTGGGACTACGAGGACTTAGCGGAGATGCTCGACTGGGATGCGGTTGACGAATTCCGCCGCGGCTCTCTCAATCCGGAGCATCCGGCCCTGCGCGGCTCTGCGCAGAACCCGGACGTGTTCTTCCAGGCCCGCGAGGCCTGCAACCCCTACTACGATAAGATCGTAGATGTGGTTGAGGAGTACATGAACAAGGTTAACGCCAAGATCGGCACCAAATATAAGCCCTTCAACTACTATGGTCCCCGCGACGCCGAGCGCGTCATCATCGCCATGGGTTCCGTGTGCGACACCATTGAGGAAACCGTGGATTACTTAAATGCCAACGGCGACAAGGTCGGCCTGGTGAAGGTCCGCCTGTACCGTCCGTTCTCCGCCAAGCACCTGATCTCCGCGCTGCCCTCCAGCGTCAAGAAGATCGCCGTGCTCGACCGCACCAAGGAGCCGGGCTCCATCGGCGAGCCGCTGTATTTGGACGTGTGCGCGGCGGTGCGCGGCACTGAGTTTGCCGACTGCACCATCCTCACCGGCCGTTACGGCCTGGGCTCTAAGGACACCACGCCGGCCCAGATCATCGCCGTTTACCGCAACCTGGAGGCCGCCCGTCCGAAGAAGCGCTTCACCATCGGCATTGAGGACGATGTGACCAAGCTCTCCCTGAAGATCAAGGAGAACCCGGACACCACGCCCCGCGGCACCCATTCCTGCAAGTTCTGGGGCTTGGGCTCTGACGGCACCGTCGGCGCCAACAAGAACTCCATTAAGATTATCGGCGATAATACCGATATGTATGCGCAGGGCTACTTTGCCTATGACTCGAAGAAGTCGGGCGGCGTCACCATCAGCCATCTGCGTTTCGGCAAGAAGAAGATCAAGTCTACCTACTACATCAGCAAGGCGGATTTCGTGGCCTGCCACAACCCGTCCTATGTGGACAAGTACGACATGGTCGAGGACCTCAAGCCCGGCGGAACCTTCCTGCTCAACTGCGACTGGGAGGGCGAGGAACTTTCCGAGCGCCTGCCGGCCAAGATGAAGCGTTACATTGCCAAGAACGACATCAAGTTCTACACCATCGACGCGACTCACATTGCCAAGGAGCTTGGCCTGGGCGGCCGCATCAACACCATCCTGCAGGCAGCCTTCTTCAAGCTCGCCAAGATCATCCCGGCGGACACGGCCGTTACCCTGATGAAGGAAGCAGCCACCAGATCCTACGGCAAGAAGGGCGAGAAGGTGGTTGCACTCAACCATGCGGCCATCGAGCGCGGCATTGACGGCGCAAAGAAGGTCAAGGTTCCTGCAGAATGGGCTAAGGCCGAGGACGCTGCGGTGGAAGCGAGCGCTACCACCTCCAGCAACCCGAAGCTTTCCAAGTTTGTCGACACCATTCTCCATCCGGTCAACAAGCAGCAGGGCGACAAGCTGCCGGTTTCCGCCTTCTCCGACGAAGTCAACGGCGAAATCCCGCAGGGCTCCGCGGCTTACGAAAAACGCGGCATTGCGGTGGATGTTCCGGAATGGAATCCGGCGAACTGCATCCAGTGTAACTTCTGCTCCTATGTGTGCCCCCATGCGGTCATCCGCCCGGTCGTGATGAACGAGGAAGAGGCGGCCAACGCTCCGGAGCTTCTCAAGTCCAAGATGGTGGACATGACCGGTATGCCGGGCATGAAGTTCGCCATGACCATCTCCACGCTCGACTGCACCGGCTGCGGCTCCTGCGCATCCGTCTGCCCGGGCCGCAAGGGCGAGAAGGCCCTGACCATGCAGCCCATCGACACCCAGCGGGAAGGCCAGAAGTCCTTTGACTACGGCAGAGAACTGGCTCCGAAGGCCGAGGTCTTCGAGAAGTTCAAGCCCAACACCGTCAAGGGCAGCCAGTTCAAGCAGCCGCTGCTGGAATTCTCCGGCGCCTGCGCGGGCTGCGGCGAGACCCCGTACGCGAAGCTCGCTACCCAGCTCTACGGCGACAAGATGTACATCGCCAACGCCACCGGCTGTTCTTCCATCTGGGGCGGTTCCTATCCGTCCACCCCGTACACCACCAATTACAAGGGCTTTGGTCCTGCCTGGCAGAACTCTCTGTTTGAAGACAACGCTGAGTTCGGCTACGGCATGGCGGTGGCCCAGGGCGCCATCCGCAATCGTCTGGCCCAGTATGTGACCCGCATCGCGGAGATCTCCTTCGGCGACGTGCAGGCGGCGGCCAAGGAATGGCTGGACACCTATGCCGATACCGCGGCTAACGGCCCGGCGGCTGATAAACTGCGCGCGGCTCTGGCCCAAGTCAAGGACGACGGCGAGGTCGGCCAGCTGACCGCTAAGGTTCTGGCGGACGCCGACTACCTGGCGAAGAAGTCCACCTGGATCTTCGGCGGCGACGGCTGGGCGTACGACATCGGCTTCGGCGGCCTGGATCATGTCATCGCTTCCGGCGAAGATGTGAACATCCTGGTCTTCGACACCGAGGTGTACTCCAACACCGGCGGACAGGCTTCCAAGTCCACCCCGATCGGCTCGGTCGCCCAGTTCGCGGCTGCTGGTAAGGCGGTTAAGAAGAAGGATCTGGCCGGAATCGCCATGAGCTACGGCTACGTTTACGTGGCGCATGTGGCCATGGGCGCCGACTACAACCAGTGCATCAAGGCCTTCAACGAGGCCGAGAGCTATCACGGCCCGTCCATCATCATCGCCTACGCTCCGTGTATCAACCACGGCATCAAGGGCGGCATGGGCATCAGCCAGGCCGAAGAGAAGAAGGCAGTGGCCGCCGGTTACTGGAACCTCTTCCGCTTTGACCCGCGTCTCGCAGACGAGGGCAAGAACCCCTTCACCCTCGACAGCAAGGCTCCCACCGCCAGCTATCGTGACTTCATCATGGGCGAAGTTCGTTACAACTCTCTGACCCGTTCCTTCCCGGAGCGCGCGGAGAAGCTGTTCGGCGAAGCCGAGAAGGTCGCGGCCGATCGTTACGAGCACCTGCTCAAGCTCTCGAAGCTTTACGAATAATTCATCCGGTTTCCAACGAGCGCCGGGCTTTCCATTTGGGAAGCTCGGCGCTTTTTCTATGATGGGAATAAAATTTACGATTGACCTCTTGTGAATGTCCACTCTTGATTTATCAAGTGGTACGATCAGGGCATCCCTTTCTTTTGGCAGCGCAAAAGAAAGAACGACGAAAAAAGCACAACAAAGCATGAAAAGGAGCCGATCCAATGGAAACGTATCCGGATCTTCTCAAAGAGCTGCGGCGGGACCGCGGGCTTACGCAAGAAGCGCTGGCGAAAGAGCTGGGTCTGTCCACACCCAGCTACCGCCGCTATGAAAACGCCCACGGCAACATGCCTCTGGACATTCTGACCCGCCTCGCGTTCTTCTTCGACACCTCCACCGACTACATCCTGGGCCTGACCGACAACCCCAAGCCATATCCCCGCCGCAGCCGTCTGCCATGACCGGCAGGCTGTGAGCGCCATGGGTATAAAACCGCATTTTCCCAGAGTGCATCTTTTTCATAGACAAATCTCCTCAGGAATGTTACAATAGATTAAATTGGTTTCTTTGCGCAAAAACGCAGGGCGTTTTACAAGAATATCTGTAACATTTTAGGAGGAAACTTTCTATGAAGCTCGCAAAACGCATCACCACCTTCGTGCTGGCACTGGTCTTGACACTCAGCATGACCTCGTGCAGCAGCACGACCTGGGCCGTAAAGTCCGGCGACGACACCATTCCCACCGGCTTGTATCTTTCTTACCTATTTTATACCTTCAATAGTCTTTATAACAATTATTATAATATGGGCAACGACGTCTCCAACTTTTTTAATGAAAAGCCGAACAATTCCACTATGGAGCAGTATATCATGGATACCGCACGGGACTCCGCCAAGGAATCTCTCGCCGTCACTCAGTGGCTACGGGAGCTGGGCCTGGAAATTCCTCAGGAAGAGCTGGACAGCGCCAACCAGACCGCGGAGGAATCCTATGAGCCCAACGCCGATTATCTCACGCAAATCGGCCTGACTAAGGATGACATTATCGCCTACTACAAGGACAACGCTGCTTTCCGCACCCTCTTCAATCACTTCTTCGGGGAAGGCGGAGAAAAGGAAATTTCCCTCCAGGAGCTGAAGGACGATTTCTATGAAAACAACTATCGGGTGGAAATCTTCTATGTCCCGCTGAAAACCTCCACCGGCGGCTCTCTTTCGGAAGAGGAACAGCAGGCGATAAAAGACCGGCTTAACGGCTACGCCAAGGAGATCAATGAGCAGGGCGCGACCTTTGCGTCCATCCGGGAAAAAGAAGCCGAGCTCACCCCCAGCGTGGCCAGCACCTCTGAGGACAGCGCCGGCTATCTGAGCAAGGATAACGTCAGCGAGGACGATCTGGTTTCCTCCACCATCGCTTCCCTTGCCGAAGGGGAGGCCACTGCCTTTGACTTTAGCAGCTATTATTACGTTCTGGCTCAGAAGATGCCCATCAAAAGCGCGGAGACGGACAAGCATGTGGAGGATTATCAGTTTTCTCTGCGGTATGCCATCGCTCAGGATGAATACGAGACTATGATCACCGACCGTATCAACAAAACCAATTATTCGCTCAATAACACCGTTTTAAAGAAATATAGCCCCCGGTCCTTCCTGGTGGACACTACCTCCAGCACCGCGTCCTCTAAGTAAGGCACCGCTCGTTCCAGGTTGTTTTTTCTGCCGACCCGGACTTTTTCACAAGTCCGGGTCCGTTTTTTCTTCGTAGACGGCAGAGGAAAATCCCTGCGCAAAATGGCAATTTTACTCTTGCTTTTCCAGACAAACTATGGTATTATAAAATGCGTCTTGGAAATGCGGGTGTAGTTCAATGGTAGAACTCCAGCCTTCCAAGCTGGTCGCGTGGGTTCGATTCCCATCACCCGCTCCACACGTTTTCATGTATGCGCTTGTAGCTCAGGTGGATAGAGCAACTGCCTTCTAAGCAGTGGGTCAGGGGTTCGAGTCCCTTCAAGCGCGCCAGATATGGTGGATATAGCTCAGTTGGTTAGAGCGCCAGATTGTGGCTCTGGAGGCCGTCGGTTCGAATCCGATTATCCACCCCATGCACAAAGGGTCTTAGGTCGAAACGCTTTCAGACCTTGGGCCCTTTGTCTCATCTTGGGATGTAGCCAAGCGGTAAGGCAACGGACTTTGACTCCGTCATCTCGGTGGTTCGACCCCACCCATCCCAGCCAGCGGCGGGCGCCGCAAAAAAACACACCTCAAAAAATGAGGTGTGTTTTTTTATACCTTACCAACTGCACGGCGCTTTTGAGATGTATTTTTACGCACGAAGCCTGTAAATTCTATACTTTGTAACTCCCTTTTAAAATCCCAGACCGTCGGGTTTGAGCTATTTTAGTATTCTCTCGCCGCTGCTATTATGGGTTGTCCGGGGAGTTCTTTTTCTTATGTTGCAAAAAAGAAAAGACGCTCTATGAAATCGCGTTTTATTTCTTTTTGCGCGGACATACTACGAATGTAGACGCCACCGGGCGCCTTACAACATCAACTTGAAAAAGGAGTCTTCTTTTATGAGCAAGAATCAGAAGCAGAACAACAGCTATTCTAACTCCAACAACCAGAATAACAGCAAAAACCAGAAGCAGAACAACAGCTTCTCCAATTCCAACAACCAGAGCAACAGCAAAAACCAAAAGCAAAACAACAACTACCAGAATAAGCGGGACAACCAGTTCGATGACTAACCGCAGCGCCAAAAAAAGCAAACCTTCGGTCGAAAACGTGGCCGAAACGCTCAAAAAGCAGGGCAGAGGCTCTATCCCCTCCGACGTAACCGGCAGCTATACCGGCCAGTCGGCCACGGGAGAACGTCCGGAGCAGGACGCGGACGATCTGTAGGCGTCCGCTTTACGAGCGCGGCAAAATATGCTATGATGAAAAGCAGGATCACAATCCTTTTGTGGTTCTGCTTTTTCTTTGTCTGACGCAATCGGCTGGAGGAATGAAATCATGCTCTTACGTGATCTTCGCATCCGCGACGTTTTTGTGCTTCCTTGTCCCCAGGAAAGGTGCTACTATCTGTATGGGAGCACCGATTCGGACACCTGGAACGGTCCCGGCGTCGGATTCGACGCTTATGTCACTACGGACTTTGAGCACGCAGAGGGTCCCTTCCCCGTCTTTCGCCCCGCTCCCGGCTTCTGGGCCGACCGGCATTTTTGGGCGCCGGAGGTGTACTCCTACCGGGGACGGTATTACATGCTTGCTTCCTTTAAGAGCGGGTCCGCCTGCCGGGGCACCCAGGTGCTGGCGGCGGAGCATCCGAAAGGCCCTTTTGTCCCGGTTTCCAACAAGCCGGTCACACCCGCTGAGTGGGAATGCCTGGACGGCACTCTTTACGAGGAAGACGGGCAGCTTTATCTAGTCTTCTGCCGGGAATGGGTGCAAACCGGGGACGGTGAGATGTACGCCATGCCTTTGGACGAAGCGTTAAACCGGGCTGGGGATCCTATTTTGCTCTTTACCGCGTCCAACGCTCCCTGGGCCCGGCCCCGTTTTCCCCAGCAGGACGGTCACGAGGTCATCGCTTACGTGACCGACGGCCCCTTCCTGTACCGCACGAAAGACGGATCCCTTTTGATGCTCTGGTCTTCCTTTGGGGAATCGGGCTATGTGCAGGGCTATTCCCGCTCTCTGACCGGCAAGGTCAAGGGACCCTGGACCGCGGCGAAAGAGCCGCTTTATGCCAAAGACGGCGGGCACGGTATGCTCTTTCGCGCCCTGGACGGCCAACTGACCCTGGCGCTGCACACTCCCAACTCAAACCATGCCGAGCGGCTAAAGCTGCTCTCTGTAAGCGACGAAGGCGGCTTCCTGACCGTCCTAAAATAGCTCTTTGAGCTATTTTTTACGCATCCGGCCACCCTTGTGGCCGGGCACAATGATCGTGATTGGCCCCGGGCCGGGACGGCCCGGATGACCGCTTTTTATAGCTTTGCTGCGCAGAGCTAGAGAAAATCCACCCACATCAGAAAGAGAGGAATGGTTAGATGGAACGTTATGCATGGAAAGCCATTGTCAAGGAAGGAAAGATCGACGAATACGTCAAGCGGCACAATGAGATCTGGCCGGAACTGGTAGACGTGCTCAAGGCGGCCGGAATCAAGAACTACACCATCTGGAACGTAGGCAACGAGCTGTTCGGGTACTACGAATGCGAGAAGGGCGTGCAATTTGCCGCCGAAACCCAGGCGAAGAGCCCGGTGGTGGACAAATGGAACGAGTTCATGAAGGATGTCATGATCATGGAGATGGACCCGGAAACCGGCGCCCAGCCCATGCTCAAGCAGGTCTTTTTCCTGGAATAAGCCGAGTGTTTTCCCCGGCCTCATCCGTCCGGTCAGGAAGGATGGGGCCATTCCCTTTTTCGCCTCTTGACAGGAGCTAACCGCAATGTTTTGACTCCGGGCGGCTCGTGTCAATAATATTCTTCCTTTTCAGCGCCGTTTTGCAGCGGAAATGTGGGACCATGATGGAGAGAGCAAGAGTAAGCAAGAAGGCCTCCTTCCGAATAAATCGGAGGGAGGCCTTCTCTGGATAAGGATAGAAGTTAGCTGAGCATGACCTGGCCGCCGGTGACGGGCACCGCCTGGCCGGTTTCGTATTTCTGTTCCACCACGTAGAACAGGGCGCGGGCCACGTCTTCACCGTAGCAGCCCCGCTTCATAGGAACCTTGGACTCGTAGTAGTTTTTCACGTCCTGCACCGTTTTGGCGCCCGGGACCTTGCCCGCATGCAGGTACTGCACGAAGAGGCCGCGGTCGGGGTCGGACCACAGGGGGCCGTCCAGGAAGTTGCCCGGGCAGATGGAGTTTACCTTGATGTTATACTCCACCAGCTCCAGCGCAAAGCTCTGGGTCAGGCCAATGCCGCCGAACTTCCCGCCTGCATAGGCGAAGTTCTTGTTGCTGCCCTCCAGGCCGGACTTGGAGTTGATCTGAATGATATCGGTCATGTAATCCTTGTTGTACCGGTGCTGGATCTTCATGACGCGGGAGGCGTACTTGGCGCAGATAAAATAAGCTTCATAATTGATCTTGGTGACGAACTCGAAGGACTTGGCGTCCATCTCTTCCAAGCTGCCCGCTTTGAGAACGCCTGCGTTGTTGACGAATACGTCCAGGCCCCCGAAGGCCGCCACCGTCTCGTCCATCATGTTTTTGACCGATTCCTCGTTGCCCACGTCCACCTTGACGGCCAAGGTCCGAGGAGCGGTCTGATTCATTTCGTCGCTGACCTTTTTGGCCAGGTCATAGTTCAAGTCCGCAATCACCACATAGGCGCCTTCCCGCACCATGGCGGTGGCAAGCTCCAGCCCAAAGCCCTGGGCAGAACCGGTGACGATGCACACCTTGCCCGCCAGACGGCCGGTTCCTTGAGGCTTTACCGCCGTGAAGGTGGCTACGTTTTCCACGCATACGCTCTTGGGCGCAGCGCCGTTTTTCTGGATGTAAGCAGGGATTTCCGCCGCCAGCAGGGTGTTGACCGCCTCGGCGTCCACACCGGATACCGTCAGGTCCGCAGGACCCGGCTCGGAAAGCTTCACAAGGTCGGCGGGATCGTTTTTGGAAAGGAGCACGCGCACGGCAGGTGCCACGGCTACGGCAAATTCTTTATTCATAAACAAACGCCTCCAAATTTCACTTTTTTTAAGCTTCCCTTACTGGGCCTTGTTCTCCAGCAGGTATTTCTCCGCCTCGGCGCTCCACAGGCCCTTGTTGCGCCCGCAAATTTCCGCCAGGCCCTTGAAGAAGGGATCCGTCTCGCCAAGCTTCGCAAAATCGGCAATGGCGGTCAGCGGCATTTCGATGCCGGTGTAGATGAGCTTCTTGCCGCCGGGGATCTTGGGCAGGTTTAACGTGGTTTCAATTACCGCGTTGAGGCCGCCTACATGGGTGATCATGGCGGCGGGGTTGATAAGCCCCTTCTCCATCATCTGGAGGGATTCGATCATGTCATCGGTGTTGCCGCCGCTGGTGCCCACAATGTGGGTGGCGGCGTAATGGACGTTATAGAAATTAAACTCGGCCTTGAATTCCGGATTGGTCGGGCCGGCAAAGAAGTTCAGGCAGCCGTCGTGGGCTAAAATCGCGTCGCCCTGCTCCACCACCGGGCGCACCGGCGCGAACACAAACACGTCGTTGTACCCTTCGCCGCCGGTCAGCTCCTTGAGCGCAGCAACCGGATCGGGCGTGGCGGCGGTGTTGAGGTAAATAAGCTCCACGCCGCATTGAGCTGCCTGCTCGGGAGTGAAGAGCTCCTTGGCTCTGGCAAGACGCGCGTCGTCGATATCGGTGACCACCAAAAGGCGGGGACGCAGCTCGTTATGTACCGCGTAGTCAATGGCGCCCAGGCCCATGGGGCCCGCGCCCGCTAAAATCGCCATGCAGCCGCCCTCTTTGATGCCCATGTCATGGACATAGGAGCCGCCGGTGGTATGATAGTTGGCATGGAATCCGCCCACAATGCAGGACATAGGCTCAGCAAGGGAACCATAGAAGAAAGCCTCGCCGTCATAGGGCAGCAGGCATCCCAGCTCCATCACCTCGTGGGGGATGACGATGTAGGTGGCGTCGCCGCCGATGTAGGGATAGGAATAACCGGGAGCGTCCAGGCTGCCGTTGTAGTTGAGAGCGGGCTGGATGGAGAACTTCTGGCCGGGCTTGAATTCGCTCTTCCACTTCTCACCCACCTCGACGATTTCACCGCAGAACTCATGGCCGATGATGATGGGATTTTCGGCGACATCGTTGTGCACACGCTTGTGATCGGCCCCCTGGGAGGTGGCCTTATAGCTGCTCATGCACAGCGAATCGGAAACAACGCGGGCGAGGATTTCGTCCTCGCGGATGGGCGGCAGCTCAAAGCTTTCCAGCCTGAGGTCGTTCTTCCCATAAAGTCTGACAGCTTTTGTAATCATCTGTTTTCCTCCATTGTGTTAAGATAAAAGGTGATGTGTTATACGACTTTGGTCTGACACCGCTGAGCCTCCGCCTGCACCTCTTCGGGAAGCTCCCCTTCGGAGATGAGCACGTCGATGTCCGACATGGTGGCGAAGGTAAAGGGCATGTTGCGGTCGAGCTTGGAGCCGTCCATCAGCATAACCACCGTATGGGCCTTTTTGATAACCAGCTTTTTAAGCTCCGCCTCATCGAAATTGCCGGAGGTGAACTGCCCCGACAGCGAATATCCGGAGGTGGCCATAAAGGCAATGTCCACATTGATGGAGCTTACAAAGTCCACCGCCTTGGCCCCGGAAAGGGTCAGGTTATCGTGGTTGAGGGTGCCGCCGGTGAGCATGACGGTGGCGTTGGGCTTGGTAATCAGTTCGAGCGCCATATTGGGCGCGTTTGTCAGGATGAAATAGTTTCCTTCCGGCAAAAGCCTCGCAAACGCCATGGTGGTGGAGCCCGCGTCGATAAAGACCGAGCAGCCCCGTCGCATAAAGTCCAGCGCCTTTTTGGCAATGGAGAGCTTCGCCTCGGTGTTCTCCTGGGCACGCTGGGAATAGATGGCCTCCTTGAACACCGAAATGTCCGACCCGGCCCGCACACTTCCCCGCATACGGCGGATGAGGCCCTGCTTTTCCATGAATTCCAGGTCCCTGCGGATGGTCATGGAGGACACCTGCGGAAAAAAGGCGAACAGCTCCGCGAGCTTTACTTCCCCGCGCTCCTGGATGTATTCGTTGAGCGCCTGTATTCTCGCCGTGTTCATAGCAGCCTCCGATCCGTTACTCCTCACAAAATAACAAGAATTGTGATATTTCACAGCTTTGAAAATAATTCTAACATTGATATCACAAAAAGTCAACATGAATCCGGAGAAGGTTTCCGTAAATTTGCAAAAGATTTGCGGCGGCTTCTTCCTTCTGGTATACTAAGGAAGAAAACGCGGCTATGAGCCCGCAAAATCCCGTCGGAAAGACGGCAGAGAAAGGACAATTGCGATGATGGTAACACCTAAGGTTCGCGGCTTTATCTGCACCACCGCTCACCCGGCCGGATGCAGGGAAAACGTGAAGGAACAAATCGAATATGTCAAACGCCAGCCCAAGGCCGACGGCCCAAAAAAGGTGCTGGTCATCGGGGCGTCCACCGGCTACGGCCTTTCTTCCCGGATTGCGCTGGCCTTTTCCTCCGGTGCCGCCACGCTGGGCGTGCTCTTTGAAAAGCCGGCAGCCGGCAGCCGGACCGCCACCGCTGGCTGGTATAACACCGCTGCCTTTGAGGAATTCGCCCAAAAGGACGGGCTTTACGCCAAGTCGGTCAACGGGGACGCGTTCTCCAAGGAAGTCAAGGACCAGGTCATCGGCCTGATCAAGCAGGACCTGGGACAGGTAGACATGGTGGTGTACAGCCTGGCCGCGCCCCGCCGCACTGACGCGAACGGAAAGGTGTGGTCCTCGGTGCTCAAAACCACCGGCGCTTCTTACACCAATAAAACCATCGACCTGAAGACCCGGGCGGTTTCCGATGTGACCATCGAGCCTGCCACGGAAGAAGAGATCACCGCCACCGTCAAGGTCATGGGCGGGGAGGACTGGAAGGACTGGATTTCCGCTCTGAAGGCGGCGGACGTGCTGGCTCCAAACGTCGTCACGGTGGCCTATTCCTACATCGGCCCGGCGCTGACCCATCCCATGTATCTGGACGGCTCCATCGGCATGGCAAAACGGCATCTGGCAAAGACCGCAAAGGAAATCACGCAGGAGTTCCCCGGCGTCACCGGGTATATTTCCGTCAACAAGGCGCTGGTCACCCAGTCGAGCGCGGCGATTCCGATTGTCCCGCTTTACATTTCCCTTCTTTACAAAGTGATGAAAGAAAAAGGGCTTCATGAGGGCTGCATCGAGCAGATGACCCGGCTCTTCGGCGAAAAGCTCTGCAATGGTTCCCCTCAAGTGGACGGGGAAGGCATGCTGCGGCTGGACGACTGGGAGATGCGTGACGATGTGCAACGGGAAGTAAGCCGCCTGTGGGAAACCGTCGCCACGGAGAACGTGGAGCAGCTTGCGGACATCGACGGCTACTGGGAGGATTTCTACCGCATGTTCGGCTTCCATCTGCCCGGTGTGGACTACGACGCGGACGTGGCGGTGGACGTGTCCATCCCCAGCCTGGCTTAACACACAAAAATGCCCGGCAACGACGTTGTTTTCGTTGCCGGGCATTTTCGTACCGATCTGGACCCGTTCTTTCGTCTCTTCTCCACCGGTTGGAAAGAACGCGGTCCAGTTACTGGCAGGCGCCCATGAAGCACCTTTCCCGCTAGTCCCTTCGCGGCGTTGGATATCCTTTGTGCCAATGCTGCACTCTATACCGCGTTTTCCCCAGCCGCCCGCGTTGTTGGCATAAACAAAAGAGGCCCGGTTCCATTCGGAACCGGACCTTTGGTTCTCCGGCGAAAGCCGGGCTTATTTCATTCCGCTGTTTTCCTTGACAATGACGTCATGAGCGCCACCCTCCACAATGGAAGTGGCGGACACCAGCGTAATCTTCGCATTCTTTTGCAGCTGCGGGATGGTAATGGCGCCGCAGTTGCACATGGTGGACTTGACCTTTCCAAGCGTCACCCGCACATTGTCCCGCAGAGAGCCGGCGTAGGGCACGTAGGAATCCACGCCCTCCTCAAAGGAAAGCTTCGCCGCCCCGCCTAAGTCGTACCGCTGCCAGTTGCGCGCACGGTTGGAGCCTTCGCCCCAGTATTCCTTGACGTAGTTGCCGTTGATGTTAAGCTTGTTGGTGGGGCTTTCGTCAAACCGGGCGAAATACCGGCCCAACATGATAAAGTCCGCTCCCATGGCCAGCGCCAGGGTGATGTGGTAATCGTAGACGATACCGCCGTCCGAGCAGATGGGCACGTAAATGCCGGTGGCCTCGAAATATTCGTCTCTGGCCTTGGCCACTTCAATGAGCGCGGTGGCCTGGCCCCGGCCGATGCCCTTTTGTTCGCGGGTGATGCAGATGGAGCCGCCGCCGATGCCCACCTTGACAAAGTCCGCCCCGGCCTTGGCCAGATACAAGAACCCTTCCTTATCCACCACGTTTCCGGCGCCCACCTTCACCGTGTCGCCGTACTTTTCCCGGATAAAGTCGATGGTGATCTTCTGCCATTCGGTGAAGCCCTCCGACGAGTCGATGCACAGCACGTCCGCGCCCGCTTCCACCAAAGCGGGAACCCGGGTGGCGTAATCGCGGGTGTTAATACCTGCGCCCACCATATACCGCTTCTTTTCGTCCAGCATCTCCTCGGGATTTTCCTTATGAGACGCATAGTCCTTGCGGAAAACCAGGTAAAGTAGGTGCTGATCCCTGTCGATAACGGGCAGGGTGTTGAGCTTGTTCTCCCAGATGATGTCGTTGGCTTCCTTGAGGGTGGTACCCTCCTGGGCATAGATGAGGGAAGCAAACGGCGTCATGAACTCGCTGACCGGCTGGTCGGTGGTCATGCGGCTGACCCGGTAGTCACGGCTGGTGACGATGCCCAGCAGCGTGCCGTGGGCAGTGCCGTCGTCGGTGACCGCAATGGTGGAATGGCCGGTGCGTTCCTTTAAGTCCAGCACGTCCTGCAGCGTCTGGTCTGGGCGGATGTTGGAGTCGCTCTCCACAAAGCCCGCCTTGTAGCTTTTGACGCGGCTGACCATGGCCGCCTGGCTCTCGATGGACTGGGAAGAGTAGATAAAGGACAAGCCGCCTTCCGTAGCCAGGGCCACCCCCATCTTATCGTCGGAAACCGACTGCATGATCGCAGAAACCAGCGGGATGTTCAGCGTCAGCGCCGGCTCCTCCCCTCTGGAAAACTTGGCAAGCGGGGTCTTCAGGCTCACATTTTGGGGCACGCATTCGTGGGAAGAATACCCGGGTACCAGCAGGTATTCGCTGAAGGTGTGGGATGGTTCGCTGAAATAATACGCCATATCTGCTCTCCTCCTGTGCACGTCTCGTCGGTTTCACGTCCGATTCTGTTGAAAAGGAGCCGCCTAACTGGAGGGGACATTCTGGCGGAAAACCCGTATTTCCGTTTCCATTAGGCGGCACTATATAACTTTAAATTTTACACTGATTTCCCCAAAAGTCAACCGAATTCCCGTTCCTTAAGATGCCAAAAAAACGGCCGGTTTTCCCGCTGAAATCTAGCACATTTACGTAGGATGCGGCTTTTCCCCTCTTTTCCATTCAAAAACCGAGCGCAACGCCAAAACGCCGCGCCCGGTTTTGCTATTCCTGTATAACCGTGTGACGGTTTTTATGCCGGCAGAAGTACCAGGTCGCCCATCCGAAGGCGGCGGACAAAAGGATTCCCAGCCCGAACCGCACGGCGGCATAGATGCTGTGAAACCCGGTTCCTGCCGTCACAATGGCCGAACACAGATAATACGCGAGATTCGCAAGCAGAGTCAGCAAGGTCAGGCCGAACCGCTCTTTTTTGGAAAAATGGGAAAGAAAGAAATCCAAAATCATCAGTCCTCCCACCGCCAGCATGACCGTCGACACCGCCCAAGGATTCAAAAGGCCGTTCAGAAGGGATGGACGCGGGACCAGCAGCCCGCCTAAGGAGGCAAGCGTCAAAAAAACGCCCCAGCCGAGGATGCCAAAATAGAACCGTTTCACTTCCATACCCTCCATTCATCCCCCGATACAAGTATCAGTTTATCGAATTATTTATCCGAATTCAATAAAAGGAAACGGCGAATTGTTCAAAAAACTTGGAAGGTTTAATCCGGCTCCATCAAATCGTACACCCGGTCGTAATCCTTGGTTTCCTCGTTGTACTGGACGGCGCTCTTGTTTTTCTGCAGCAGCTCAATGATCTCATAGACGTCGATCCAAATCTGATTGTCCCCATCCTTCTGGCTTTCGTCAAAAATGAGCTGGAGGCCGAAATGCAGATGAGGGGTGTTGATGTTGTTGACGTTTTCTTTCGAGCTGTATCCGGTCATCCCCAGGTATCCGATCACATCCCCGGCGTTCACCCGGTCCCCTTCCCCGATGGTATAATGAAACGGATGGTCCCGGCGCAGATGCGCATAATAATAGTACCGTTTCCCGTCCAGGGAACGGATTCCTACCCGCCAGCCGCCGTACTGGTTCCACCCCAGAGCCTCCACCACGCCGCTTTCCACCGCGATAATGGGCGTTCCCACGCTGCCCATTAGATCGTTGCCCAGATGCTTGCGCTTATACCCGTAGGACCGGGAGGCGCCGAAATCGTTGTAATGGGAGAAAGAATAGCCGCCGGCAATGGGAGAATAGGCCTTCAGGCCGTACCGCTGCACCACCGTTTTCTGTCCCTCCTGCTGCGGGTCGTCGATTTCGATGCTGTATTCCCCTACAAACCCGTCCAAAATGGCCGTATAGGCCTCCAGATAATAGGAATAATATTGCATCCCATTTGTAATATCTTCGATCTTTTCTCCGTCTAGTAAACGCTGTGCCACCGCATCCAGGTCTTTGGAGGCGGATTTGGGGAGGTTGCCGTAGTTTTTCGCCGACGTATATGCCAGCAGTTCAATCCAATTGAGATGGGGCTCCTTCCCATAGCTGTCCAGGTCGTAGGACAGCGCCTTGCTCATAATGGAAGCCGTCAGGTTAAAGTCCACCCATTTGATGTATTTCTGGGTGTCGCCGTTTTCCTGGGCCACCGTCTGATAAAGCTCCTCCCGGGAAGCGGCGGCGATGGACCCCGCCACACAGATGACCCCCAGCAAAACCGCCACCACCACGATTGCAATCCATTTTCGCTTGACAATCAAAAACATTCCCATCACCCATACATGATTATGCGGGTGACGGGAATGTTATACGCGCGTATCGCTTAGTGAAACCGGCTTACCCTTCGTCGGCGGCCGGCTGGTTTTTGCACAGGAAATCCGCCACCGCCAAGTCATACGGGGTGGTGATTTTAAAGTTCTGCTGCTCGCCCACGACGATTTTCACCGGCAGCCCTTTGAGCCGGTAAATCTTGGACGCGTCGGTGAGGGTTTTCGCTTCCCGCTCGGTCAGGGAACGGCATACCTCGATAAAGGCCGCCATGCGAAAGCTCTGGGGCGTCTGTACCTGGTACATAAGCTCCCTAGGCGGAATGGTGTCGAGAAACTCCCCTTCCCCGGTGGCGATGGTGTCGATGGCGGGAAGCATGGTGTTAGCCGCCCCCACCTCTCTGGCAAAGCGCACGTTCTCCTCCAGAATCCGTGCGCTTACAAAGGGACGCACCGCATCGTGGGAAACAAGGACGTCCTCCTCTTTGATGCCAAAGGTCTTCTCTATATAGCCGCACACCCGCAGAAGGGAGCCGTTGCGGTCCTCTCCCCCCTCCACCACCGAAACAGCGGCTTCGGGCAGGTACTTTTCCAGCAGTACCTTCGTATACTCCATCCATTTGGCGGGCACCGCCACCAGCACCCGGTCGATGCAGCCGGCATGCAAAAACCGCTCCACCGTGTGAATCAGAATGGGGCGGCCGCCGATGGGCAGAAACTGTTTGGGACGCTGGGTATGCCCCATCCGCTCTCCCCGGCCGCCCGCCAGGATCCCTGCGTATACCAAAACGATCCCCGCCTTTTTGCTGTGTTTTCGCAAAGGAAGCGTCCAAACGCCGCTTCTGCGGCGACGCGGCATTCCTGTTTGCCGCCGGCCGCGGTTCGAACGTCTCTTTTGTCCACGCTGCGTGAAGGAACCCGCCTTACAGGTCCATCTGCTGCATAACCTTATATTCGTCCGCAAAGCGAACGTATTCCTCGGCGTTCGCCCGCATTCCCTGTTTTTCCTCCTCGGTCAAAGCCCGTACCGGCTGGGCCGGGCTTCCCAGCGCCACAAAGCCGTCCGGGATCTGCTTATGCCCGGTCACCAAAGCGCCCGCGCCGATCATGGCTTCCTTTCCGATGACCGCCCCGTCCAAAACAATGCTGCCCATCCCAATGAGGGCTCCGTCCTTGATGGTGCAGGAGTGGAGAATGGCGCCGTGGCCCACCGTGACTCCATCGCCGATCACCAGGTCCTCTTCATGGCCGCAGTGAAGGATGCAGCCATCCTGCAGATTGGTACGGTTTCCCACCACAATACGCCGGCAGTCTCCCCGGATGACACAGTTATGCCCGATGTACGTGTCCTCCCCGATGACCACATCGCCGATGATCTGGGCCGTCTCCGCGATATAAGCATCTGGAGAAATCTCGGGCGCTTTGTCCTGGTACGATAGAATCATGGTATTCCCATCCCTTCCGCCTGTCTGCTTTTTCCACAGGCTTTCGTTTGTTATTATAGCAGGCTTTTCTTCCCGCCGCAATCGACACCACAAGTATTTTCCGAAAACCCGGAAAAAATGCAACAAATCCCTTGACAAACGACCGAGGGATGTCTATAATTATCCATGCTGTCTTAAAACTGATGCGGAATTGTGTAATGGTAGCACGGCAGACTCTGACTCTGTTTGTGAGGGTTCGAATCCTTCTTCCGCAGCCAAAACGCCGCAAGTGGGAAACCGCTTGCGGCGTTTTTTTGAAAGATTCTTGCTGACCTTTCGATCTGTGGCCTGTATTGAATTTATAATGTTACACAAAAATAATCCTCCCCGTTTGGTAGAAAACCCGGAATTGTGAGAAATTACAACAAAATCCGGCCTCATTCTGCTTTACAAAACCCGCCGTACCCATTATAATGTAGGATGTATCTTTAGGGGCTACTTTTCGAAAACACAGGCGGCAATGGGTTCGTTGTGCCTACGATGGGGGTTTGCAAATGAATAGCAGCTTTCCCAGAATCATGACCTTGCTTCGTAAGGAACGCGGCATCAGCCAGAAGGCCGCCTCGCAGGGGCTGGGAATTTCCCAGGCTTTGCTTTCACACTATGAAAAGGGAATCCGCGAATGCGGGCTGGATTTCTTAGTCCGGGCAGCGGATTATTACCAGGTATCGTGCGACTATTTGCTGGGACGCACGCCGGACCGCAACGGGGCGCAGATTACGGTGGAGGATATTCCGGAACCGGATGCGGCGGGAAAGGAAAACGTGTTCCGCGGCAGCGTCCTTCCCACGCTCAACAAAAAACTGATTGCCAATTCGCTGAACATTGTGTACGACAAGCTGCAAACCTGCAACAACAAGGGGCTGACCACGGAGGTATCCGCCTTCTTCATGCTGTCGGTGTACCGGATGCTCCGAGTGCTCTACGGGGCCAATCCCAAAAACCCGCAGTCGACCTTCGCTGTCCCGCCTCAGCTTGCCCGCGGTTCGGCGTCGGCTCAGATGCAGCTGGCGGAGGCAAACGCTAAGTGTATTGCCGGAGGGCTCAATCTATGCGGGTTTGAAGGTCTTTCCGACCCTGCTCTGCTTGCCATGACGCCCGAGCAGCTGCTTAAGGATTATCCTTTGTTCGCTTCTTCTCTCATGAACCTGATCCAGAACGCGGAAAACCGCATGGGATACCACAAAAAAACATCGTCCAAATAAAGATGTTTGGCGGCTTGTACCGCCCGGAAGAAATTTTCGGGGGTATAAGCCGCTTTTTGATTTTTCCAATTGGCTGAAAAGTTTCCGGAATCAAAAGCAAAAAAAGCATTGCACCAATGCATTTTTATGCTATAATTGTGTTCTGTGCTAATTTTTACCAGTTGTCAAAACCGCCAATTATAACAGCCATCTCCCGCCTATTTGTATATATCGCACAGAACTTTTCAGTGATTTTCCACATGAGTTATGCGAATATTACCATAAACCCCTTGAAAACTGGAAAAAAAGTTGGTAAAATAAATGCATGGTAACATGGAAACGGAGGGATATTCAATGCCAGAGAACCATTTGCTCGATTGTTCGGCGCCCTTAGCCTTGTTCCACCAGGGGAAACATACGAAAGCCTACGAATTCTTAGGCGCGCACCTGTTCCGGGATGGAAAAGAGACAAAAGCGGTGTTTCGCACCTGGGCTCCCAATGCGGTTTCGCTCAGCGTGGTAGGCACCTTTAACGATTGGGACACCCAGGCCAATCCCATGCGCCGCATTTCCGACGGCGGGGTTTGGGAAGCGGTCGTCGCCGGGGTCAAGCAATTTGATCTTTACAAGTACGCGGTGGAAACCCAGGACGAAGAGGTGGTTTTGAAAACCGACCCGTACGGGTTTCACACGGAAACGGCGCCGGACAATGCTTCCCGCCTTTACGACCTGGAAGGGTACCAGTGGAAAGACGGGGCTTGGCTCGCAAAAAAAGCAAAAACCAACATCTACGAAAGCCCGGTCAACATCTATGAGGTACACGCGGGTTCCTGGAAGCAGTACCCGGACGGAAAGCCCTTTTCTTACGAGAAGCTGGCCGACGAGCTCATTGAATACGTGCTGGAAATGGGATATACCCACATCGAGCTGCTGCCTTTGACCGAGTATCCCTATGACGGCTCTTGGGGCTATCAGGTGACCGGGTATTTCGCCCCTACCTCCCGCTATGGCACTCCAAAAGACCTGATGAAATTCATAGACCGGTTCCACCAGGCGGGCATCGGGGTGATTATGGACTGGGTTCCGGCCCATTTTCCAAGGGACGGGCACGGCCTGTTCCGGTTCGACGGCACCCACTGCTACGAATACGCCGACCCGCGGAAGGGTGAGCACAAGGAGTGGGGAACCTGCGTGTTCGACTATGGGCGAAACGAGGTGGTTTCTTTTCTGACCTCCTCGGCCATGTTCTGGCTGGACAAGTACCACATCGACGGCATCCGGGTGGACGCGGTGGCCTCCATGCTTTATCTGGACTATAACCGCCGGGACGGGGAATGGATCGCCAACAAATACGGCGGCAAGGAAAACCTGGAGGCGGTTGATTTCTTAAAACACCTAAACGAAGCGGTGTTCGCCCAATTCCCCGACGTGATGATGATCGCGGAGGAATCGACGGCCTGGCCGCTGGTTTCCAAGCCCACCTATATGGGGGGCCTGGGGTTCAACTTCAAGTGGAACATGGGCTGGATGAACGACATGCTGCGCTACATGTCCACCGACCCGTATTTCCGCCGGCATAACCACGACGCGCTGACCTTCTCCTTCTTCTACGCGTTCTCGGAAAACTATGTGCTGCCCGTCTCTCACGACGAGGTGGTCCACGGCAAATGCTCCCTCATCGGGAAGATGCCGGGGGAATACGAGCAGAAGTTCGCGGGCGTGCGGGCGTTTCTGGCCTTTATGATGGCCCACCCGGGCAAGAAGCTTTTGTTTATGGGGCAGGAGTTCGGCCAGTTTAACGAATGGAATTACCAGACGGGGCTGGACTGGATGCTGCTCGATTATCCCGCGCACAAGCAGCTGCAGCGCTACTCCAAGTCCCTCAACGAATTTTACCGGGCCCATCCCCAGCTGTGGCAGATTGATTATTCCTGGGAGGGCTTCTCCTGGATTTCCAACGACGACAACCGCAATTCGGTCATCAGCTTCCGGCGGATGGACAAGGACGGCGGTGAGCTGATCGTAGTGTGCAACTTCCTCAACATCGCCCATGACAATTACCGCATCGGCGCCCCCTATTACGGGGAATACGCCGAGGTGTTCAATTCCGACGACAAAAAGTTCGGAGGCTCCGGGATGCATAACCCAACCGTCATCCAGGCGGATTTGGAGACTCCCATGCACGGCTTTGAGCAATCCATTAAGCTGGTGCTGCCGCCTATGTCGGTTCTTTACCTGCGCTGCACCCGCAAGCTCAAAAAGCCGGTTAAACCGGTCAAACAGGCGACCCTTCCCAAGAAGGCGGCTGTTCCTACTCTTGTAAAAAAGGCCATAAAGGAGGAATAAATCCTATGTTTCGCAAGCAGGAATGTGTAGCAATGCTGCTGGCGGGCGGGCAGGGCAGCCGTTTGGGCGTTCTGACCAAGAATTTAGCAAAGCCTGCGGTGCCCTACGGCGGCAAATACCGTATCATCGACTTTCCTCTTTCCAACTGCGTCAATTCCGGGATTGAGACGGTGGGGGTCCTCACCCAGTACCAGCCCATGGTGCTCAATGAATACATCGGAACCGGCCAGCCCTGGGACCTGGATACCATGCACGGCGGCGTGCATGTGCTGCCCCCCTACCAGCGCAGCCGGGGCGCCGACTGGTACAAGGGCACGGCCAACGCCATTTATCAAAACATTCCCTTTATCGAGCGGTACGATCCCGATTACGTGCTGGTCCTGTCCGGCGACCACATCTATAAAATGGACTATTCGAAGATGATCGCCGAGCATCAGAAAAACAACGCCGACTGCACCATCGCAGTGCTGGAGGTCCCGATGGAGGAGGCTTCCCGCTTCGGCATTCTCAACACCAACCCAGACAATTCCATTTACGAGTTTGACGAGAAGCCCAAGGTTCCCAAAAGCAACCTGGCTTCCATGGGTATCTATGTCTTCAACTGGGAAAAGCTGCGCCGGTATCTGGAGGCGGACGAAGCGGATAAGAAATCCTCAAACGACTTCGGCAAAAACGTACTGCCGGCCATGCTGGCGGACGGGCAGCGGATGTTTGCTTACCGGTTCGAGGGCTACTGGAAGGACGTAGGTACCATCGACAGTCTCTGGGAGGCCAATATGGATCTTTTGAATCCCAAAGTGGACTTAGACCTTGGCGATCCGGCCTGGCGCATTTACGCACGCACGCCGGTGCTGCCGCCCCACTACATCGGGGAAAACGCCCTGGTGCAGAATTCCCTCATTACCGAAGGCGCCAACGTGCTGGGCACGGTGGATTTTTCGGTTTTGTTCGCGGATACGGTGATTGAAGAGGGCGCGGTGGTACGCGACTCCATTATTATGCCGGGCGCGAAGATTAAGAAAGGCGCAGTGGTTCAGTACGCCATCATCGGGGAAGACACGGTGGTGGAGGAAAACGCGGTCTTCGGCGAGCGGCCGGAGGAAGCGGAGAACCTGGACGCCTGGGGCGTAGCGGTTGCCGGGGCGGATCTGGTCATCGGCGCAGGCGCCAGGGTTCCGGCCAAGGCCATGGTGGAGAAAGACGTGAAGGGGGCGGTGAAATGAGAGGCAACAATGTGTTAGGAATCGTGTTTTCCAACATGCACGACGAATTTCTCAAGGAACTGACCGCGGTGCGCACTCTTGGATCCATTCCCTTCGGCGGACGGTACCGGCTTATCGACTTCGCCCTGTCGAACATGGTAAACTCCGGCATCACCAAGGTTGGCGTCATCACCAAGTCAAACTACCAGTCACTGATGGACCATCTGGGCTCCGGCAAGGCGTGGAACCTGTCGAGAAAGCGCCAGGGTCTTTACATACTCCCGCCCTTCGGCCAGGGCAACGATGTTTACAGCGACCGGATCCAGGCTCTGGAAGGCATCATGCCGTTCCTCAACCATTCCAATGAGGAATACGTGCTTCTTTCCGACTGCGACCTGGTCCTCAATTTCGACATTGACGCCATGATGGAAGCCCATATGGCTTCCGGGGCGGACATTACCATTGCTTACAAATACGGCGTCAAGCCGGAGCGGCGCAACGACGTGATCGTGATGGACTTAGACGAGACAAACCGGGTTACCAATATCGAAATTGATCCCCAGCGCACGGAGGACTGCTGTTTCGGGCTGAACATTTACCTGATGCGCAGGGATTTCCTGAAGATGGCTATTTCCTCCGCCCGCAGCAAAAGTGCTACCAGCTTTGTGCGGGATGTGATCCAGTCGCGGGTACTCAAGAACCGCATCTATGGCTACCGGGTAAAGGAACATGCCAGCGTCGTCGATTCCATCGCCAGCTACTTTTCCGCTAACATGGACCTGCTCAAGCCGGAGGTACGCGCCGAGCTTTTCGAGCGCAGCCGGCCGATCTACACTAAGGTCCGCGACGATATGCCCACCCGGTATGGCCTGGGCTCGTCGGTGAAAAACAGCCTGATTGCCGACGGCTGCGTCATCGAGGGTGAAGTGGAGAACTCCATTTTGTTCCGCGGGGTGCATGTAGGCAAGGGCTGCAAGGTGAAAAACTGCATCATCGGCCAGAATTCGGTTCTGGGAGTCAATTCCCAGATTGCCTATGTCATCACCGACAAGGATGTCATCCTCAAGGGAGGACGCACTCTGATGGGATTTGAGACTTATCCGGTGTTCATCGGCAAGGAGGCCGTGGTATGACCGGGCCGCACGGCGGCAATCGTCAAGTAGGAAGGGAGCCGAAGCAGAGATGAAAGTGTTGTTTGTGACAAGTGAAGCGCTGCCCTTTGCAGCATCAGGGGGCCTGGGCGATGTGGCGGGTTCCCTGCCCCAGGCCATCCGCGCCCGGCTGGTGGGATGCCGGATCGTCATGCCCTTATACGAAGAAATCCCCCAACATCTCAAGGATAATATGAAGTTTCTGACCAGCATCTCGGTACCGGTGGCCTGGCGGCGCCAGTACTGCGGCATTTTTGAAGCCAAGTACGGCGGGGTCATCTACTACCTGCTGGACAATCAATATTACTTTAAGCGCCAGGGGCTGTACGGGCATTACGACGATGCGGAGCGGTTTGCATTTCTGTCCCGTGCCGCCATTGAAATTATCCCCGCAATTGACTTTAAGCCGGACGTGATTCACGCCAACGACTGGCAGACGGCGCTGACCCCTATTTACTATAAGCTGTTCTATCAGAATCTTCCCGAGTTCGCCGGGATCAAAACCGTCTTTACCATTCACAACATCCAGTACCAGGGCAAGTATGGCATGGAGCTTTTGGAGGACGTGTGCGGCCTGCCGAAGAATGCGGCGCATATTGTGGAATACGACAAGTGCGTCAACTTTATGAAGGGAGCCATCGAAACGGCCGACGCGGTTACCACCGTGAGTCCCTCTTACGCCCAGGAAATCCTCGATCCCTGGTTCTCCCATGGGCTCGACCCCATCCTGGCGAAAAATTCCTTTAAGCTGTCCGGTATCCTAAACGGCATCGACGTGGACAACTATAACCCCGCCACCGACAACCAAATCTATGCCAACTTTACCGCCGACGACCTGTCCGGCAAGGCGGAAAACAAGCGCATGCTCCAGGAGCGGATGGGGCTTCCCACCAATGCGGACATTCCGATCCTCAGTATGGTCACCCGTTTGGTTGCCCATAAGGGGCTTGACCTGGTAAAGTATATCCTCGACGAGCTTTTGGGCTCGGAGGACATACAGATGGTGGTGCTCGGCTCGGGGGACTGGACCTATGAAAGCTTCTTCAAAGAGATGCAGCAGAAGTATCCGGGCAAGCTGTCGGTAGCCATCGGCTTTATCCCGGAGCTGTCCCGCAAGATTTACGCCGGGTCCGACCTGTTTTTGATGCCGTCAAAGAGCGAGCCCTGCGGCCTTTCCCAGATGATTTCCCTGCGCTACGGCACCGTTCCCATCGTGCGGGAAACCGGCGGCCTTCGCGACAGCATTCACGACTCGGGCGACATGCAGGGCAACGGCTTTACCTTCAAAAGTTACAACGCCCACGACATGCTCGGCGCCATTCGCCGCGCCATCCATGGGTATTACGACCGGGAGAATTGGAAAATACTAGTTAAACGTGCCATGCAGTGTGACAACAGCTGGGGCAGGTCAGCCAACGAATACATCCGGCTGTACAAATCCTTAGTCCAGCACGACTGATTGCAAATCCCACGATAAAGCAACCCCCGCTGTTTTGATGACAGAAAACGGGTCATCGAAACAGCGGGGGTTTTCCTTTGATTGCTCTCTTTCCTGTCCCTTCGCAACGGATCCAAGTAGGACGTACGTTCTGAGCCTCTGCGGGCATGGACGCAAATCAGGCCTATACCGCCTGGGATGTGAAAGATAACAAAACGGTAACCAGCCTCTTTCTTATACAAAAGGGAACAAGGAAACACCGCCCTTCATCCGGCCAAAGCAGATACACTCATTATTGCTTATCGATGTGCTTAAAGCCTTCCCCAATGATCTCCCCTACGTCGGACACTACGATAAACGCATCGGGGTCGGTCTGTTTGATGACAGCACGGATCTGGAACACTTCCTGACGGCGCACCACACACAACAGCACTTCCTTATCCTCCCCGGTATACGCCCCCTGCGCCTTGAGCACCGTGACCCCGCGCTGGATGTCTTCCAGGATGCGTTTGGCGATGGCATCGTTTTGGTCGGACACAATGAGCATCATCTTCCCCGTGTCCGCTCCGTAAAGCACCCCGTCAATCAGGCGGCTGCTGATGAAGATCATGATGAGCGCATAAAGACCGCTTTCCATGGTACCGTACACCAATGTCGCCGCCAGAACAATAACCAAATCCACCGCCATAATCAGTTTCCCCATGGGAATATGGGGGAATTTCCGGGAAAGGAGTTTCGCCCCCAAGTCGCTGCCGCCGGTGGTGGCACCCCGCAGATAAATAAGACCCAGACCCAAGCCGGACAAAAAGCCGCCGTAAAGAGCCGCCAACAACGTGTCTCCCTGGTATTGGGGCAAAAAAGGCGCCAGCCCGTCGATCAAGGCGGAAGAAACGATGGTGGCCACCACGGTACGGGCCAAAAACCGCCAGCCCAGCAACTTCCAGCCCAGCAAAAACAAAGGCAGGTTGATCAATAGGATGGTGGTACCGATGGGCAGGGTGGTCAGGTAGTTGACGATGGTGGCAAGGCCGGTAGCGCCGCCGGGCGCGATAGCATTGGGGGACGAAAAGGTGTCGATGGCCACGGCGAACAGTACGCTGCCGCCCACAAATGCAGCCGCGTCCAGAACGTATTCCTTCATCCGGTTTTTCTTCATGGGGTTCTCTCCTTTGGGGAACGGTACGCCCAGGTTCGACATTTGAAATCCGGGTTCCTTGTTCCATAGTGTTTCGCAATTCGGGAAAAACATACCAAACAGGCCGCCTTTCCTTGGTATCGCCAGCCCAAAACGCCAATAAGATTCCATTTTGAGATGTTTTTGGGGACGCAGGCACGCCTCCTTGCGTCTGCCATCCAGCCTGTTTTTTCTGTAAATATGAGTTTTTCGGCACAAAAGGCCCGGCAACGATTGTCTCGTTGCCGGGCCTTTTCCAAGCGGCGCCGCGCTTTTTCCGGTTTCTTTACTCCACCGTCACGCTCTTTGCCAAATTGCGGGGCTTGTCGATGTCGCATCCCTTCATAGAGGCCATATAATAGCCGAACAGCTGCAAAGGAACAATGGCTAGCGAAGGTAGGAAAATATCCAGCGTCTCCGGAATGTAGAACTGGAAGTCGGTGGTTTCGTTAATACGGGTATTGTGCTCGGTGGTAAGCCCCAGCACTTCCGCGCCCCGGGCTTTTACTTCCTTGACATTGCTCATGGTTTTGTCAAACAGCCGGTCCTGGGTGGCGACTGCCACCACCAGGGTACCTTCCTCGATCAGGGAAATGGTCCCGTGTTTGAGCTCGCCCGCGGCATACGCCTCGGAATGAATGTAGGAGATTTCCTTGAGCTTCAACGATCCTTCCATGCAAACCGCATAATCCAGATTGCGCCCGAGGAAGAACACGTCCTTGTCCGCATAGTGGCGGGAAGCAAAATACTGAATGTCTTCCTTCTTTTCGAGCACCGTCGCCACCTTTTCCGGCAACGCCAGCAGCTCGCGGATCATCCCTAAATTCTCCTCGTCGGAGATTTTCCCCAGCTGCCGCCCCACATACACCCCCAGCAGGTAAAGAACCGCCAGCTGACAGGAATAGGCCTTGGTGGTGGCCACAGCGATTTCCGGGCCCGCCCAGGTATAGATCACGTCGTCGGATTCTTTGGCAATGGAACTGCCCACCACATTGACGATGGCCAAAGTCCTGGCTCCCTGCTGCTTCGCATAGCGAAGAGCCGCCAGAGTATCCGCCGTCTCGCCCGACTGACTAATGATGACCACTAAGGTATGTTCGGTAAGAATGGGATCCCGGTACCGGAATTCCGACGCCAAATCCACCTCCACCGGCTTACGGGTGAGGCCTTCGATGACGTACTTGGCCACGATGCCAGTATGGTAAGCCGAGCCGCAAGCCACGATGAGAATCTTGTCGACCTTCTCGAGCTGGTCCTTGGTGAGCGTAATGTCGTCGAGCACCACCTCGCCGTCCTGAATGCGGGGCTTGATGGTGTCGGTGAGGGCCTTGGGCTGCTCCATGATCTCCTTGATCATAAAGTGCTCATAGCCGCCCTTCTCCGCTGCGGACACGTCCCAATCCACATGGAACACTTCTTTGTCCACAAGCTCCTTGCTGGTGTCGTACACCTTTACCTCGTCTGCGCGCATCACCACAATTTCCTTTTCCTCGAGATGATAGATGTCCCTCGTGTAGGAAAGGATGGCGGGAATGTCGGAGGCGATGAAGTTCTCGCCTTCCCCAAGCCCCACGATGAGGGGGCTGTCCTTGCGCATGGCGATGATCTCGTCCGGATGGTCCAGGCACAAAATACCCAAGGCATAAGAGCCCTCCAGGGAATTTTGCAGCATGACCACGGTATCGAGAATGTCGCCGTTATAGTAATATTCAATCAGCTGGGCGATGACCTCGCTGTCCGTCTCGGACGCAAAGGCAAACCCCTTTTCCATCAGGCGGTTTTTCAGCTGCATATAGTTTTCGATGATGCCGTTGTGAACAATGGCAAACCGGCCGGAAGAACTGATATGCGGGTGGGAGTTGACATCGGAAGGCTGCCCGTGGGTGGCCCAGCGGGTATGCCCGATGCCGATAGTCCCCTTGAGATTGCGGCCGCCGTCGAGCATATCGCGAAGGATCTCCAGCCTTCCCTTGGCCTTGACCACTTCCAGCTGTTCCCCAGTGTATACCGCTACACCCGCTGAGTCATACCCCCGGTATTCGAGCTTGGAAAGACCGTCGAGCAGAATGGGCGCTACCTGCTGGCTGCCCACATAACCTACGATTCCGCA
The DNA here is from genome assembly GCF_040096205.1 of Solibaculum intestinale. NCBI lineage: Bacteria > Bacillati > Bacillota > Clostridia > Eubacteriales > Oscillospiraceae > Solibaculum > Solibaculum intestinale. The sequence goes on from NZ_JBBMFD010000008.1 coordinate 44,084, forward strand.
CATAGAAACTGTGCCCCCTTATTTACATAGAATGATACGGTTAAAAACGCCGTCTGTCCTCCCAGCGTATTTACCTTTGCCCTTTTCTCTTACAGACGCGGCTGCCGGAAAATAATATCCTCGCGGCCGGGTCCGTTCGAAACCATTGTAACAGGTGTGTCAATGGCACGCTCGATGAAATTGACGTATTCCTGTGCCGCCTTGGGAAGCTCCTCAAACTTGCGGATGCCCCGGATGTCTTGCTTCCAGCCGTCGAGCACCTTGAGCACGGGCTTTGCCCGTTCCAGGTCGGGTGTCACCGGGAAATTGTCGGAAATTTCGCCGTCGAGCTCGTAACCCACGCAGACCGGAATGTTATCCAGATACGAAAGCGCGTCAAGCACCGTTACCACCGCTTCCGTGGCGCCCTGCACCTTGCAGCCGTACCGGGTAGCGATGCAGTCAAACCAGCCCATGCGGCGCGGGCGGCCGGTGGTGGCGCCGTATTCGCCCTTGTCACCCCCGTGGCGGCGAAGCTCTTCCGCCTCTTCCCCGAAGATCTCGCTGACAAAAGCGCCTGCGCCCACGGCGCTGGAATAGGCCTTGACCACCGTGACCACGCTCTCCACCGAGTGGGCGGGAAGACCCGCTCCCACCGGCCCGTAGCCGGCGATGGTGTTCGACGAGGTGACCATGGGATAAATGCCCCAGTCCAAATCCTTCAAGGCGCCCAGCTGGCCCTCCAGCAGAATGTTCTTTCCTTCCTTGACGGCCTCCTGCATAAACGCGTGCACATTTCCAACATATGGCCTTACTTGCTCGCGATATTCCAGCATGGTGGCATAAAGTTTCTTTGCATCCAGGAGAGGTTTGTGGTATAAGTGCTCAAGCAGCACGTTCTTGGTCTCGATGACCCGTTCAATCTTCTCAAGAAGCTCCTTCTCCCGGAACAGCTCGCACACCTGGAACCCCACCTTGGATACCTTGTCCGCATAAAAAGGGGCGATGCCCGACTTGGTCGAGCCGAAGCTTTTCGAGGAAAGCCGCTCCTCCTCATACTGGTCGAACAGGACATGATAGGGCATGACAATCTGGGCCCGCTCGCTTATCAAGAGGCGGGGAGCCGGCACGCCGCCGTCCTTAATCTGCTTGAGCTCCTTCATTAGCTGGGGAATGTTGAGCGCCACCCCGTTGCCGATGACGTTCATAATATGGGAATAAAACGCGCCGGAAGGCATCATGTGCAGCGCGAAGCGCCCATAGGGGTTGATGATGGTGTGTCCCGCGTTGGCGCCGCCCTGGAAACGCACCACAATGTCCGATTTCGCGGCGAACATATCAGTAATTTTTCCCTTGCCTTCGTCGCCCCAGTTTGCGCCTACAATCGCCTTTACCATGTGGTATCACTCCTAACAATCGGTTGGCCCCAGGGAGATCTTCCCCCTGCGGCATGCTTTCGGCCGGGTTTTCGTTTCACTGCTTCCTTGCCGCGAAACGCTTCTTTTCCCTTAGACCTTGATTTCTACCTCCACCTGACCGATGCCTTGATACCGGTCCAGGACCTCCTTGACGTCATGCTCCAAAAACTCCGTCACCTGCTGAGGCGCCCGGCCCACGTAATTCTCCGGACGGATGAGGGCTTTGAGTTCTTCCAACGTCACACCGAAGGCCGGATCCTTTGCAATCCGCTCGAGCAGATCGTTTTCGCCGCCCTCCTGCTTGATGACGCGTCCCGCCTCCATGGAGTGAACCCGGATGCGCTCGTGCAGCTCCTGCCGGTCGCCGCCCCGCTTGACCGCGTCCATCATAATGTTTTCGGTGGCCATAAAGGGCAGCTCCTTCATAAGCCGCTGCTCGATGACCTTGGGGTACACCACTAAGCCGTCTACCACGTTGATATACAGACTCAAAATCGCGTCCACCGCCAAAAAGGCTTCCGGCACGCTGATGCGCTTGTTGGCCGAGTCGTCCAGCGTCCGCTCGAACCACTGGGTGGAAGCGGTAAGGGCGGGGTTGACCGCGTCGGCGATCACATAGCGTGCCAGCGACGCGATGCGCTCGGTGCGCATGGGGTTGCGTTTATAGGCCATGGCGGAGGAACCGATCTGCTGCTTTTCAAAGGGCTCCTCAATCTCCTTGAGATGCTGCAAAAGCCGGATGTCATTCGAGAACTTAGCCGCCGACTGGGCGATGCCGGACAATACGTTTAAATACTGGCTGTCCACCTTTCTCGAATAGGTCTGCCCGGAAACCGGGAACACGCCGGGATATCCCATAATCTCCGCAATCAGGCCGTCGAGGGTACGCACCTTTTCCTGGTCCCCCTCAAACAGCTCCAGAAAGCTCGCCTGGGTGCCGGTGGTTCCCTTGGAACCCAGCAGCTTCGCTTTGGAAAGCTGATGCTCCACATCCTCCAGATCCAGCAAAATGTCATTGAGCCACAGCGCCGCCCGTTTTCCCACCGTGGTGGGCTGGGCAGGCTGGAAATGGGTAAAAGCCAGAGTGGGCTGGTCTTTTTGCTCGTCGGCAAACTTGGCCAGATGCCCAATCAACGTCACCAGCTTGTCGCGGATGAGGGTCAACCCTTCGTGCATCAGGATCAGATCGGTATTGTCGCCCACATAGCAGGAGGTGGCGCCCAAATGGATGATGGGGCGGGCCTTGGGGCACTGCTGGCCGTACGCGTAAACATGGGCCATCACGTCGTGACGGCATTCCCGCTCCCGCTTTTCGGCCACGTCGTAATTGATGTCGTCTGCGTGCTGCTTCATTTCCTCGATCTGCTCCTCGGTCACCGGCAGGCCAAGCTCATGCTCCGCCTGGGCCAGGGCAATCCACAGCCTGCGCCAGGTGCGGAACTTCTTGTCCGGTGAAAAAAGATAGAGCATTTCACGGCTGGCATACCGTGAGGACAGGGGGCTTTGATAGGTATCGTTCAAAATAGAACGCCTCCTTGCGAATTTGGTAAGAATCCGTTGCCGCGAAGAGGCATACGCCCGTTCGCGCAGATTTTCTCCAGTTTACTGCAGTTTAATAGTAATACATCCGGATGGATTTGTAAAGAATTTGCTTGTAAAACGAAAAAAGCCGCGCGTCTTTGAAAAGACGTGCAGCCTGCCGGTGCGGCCCAGGATCTCCGGCTCCCGCATGAAACCGTAGAGAAGAGATTGATACCAGTTAGGAAGCGAGATGGCGGGAGCGGAGACAGGGAGAAAAGGGTAAAGATGTAAGCAAAAAGAAGAATGTAACAAGAGGAATTCTTGTTATCCCTATTATAAAAACACGCTCGAACCCTGTCAATACGATATGCCAAACTTTAATCTTTGTATACAATTTATACTGCGAGTAAATGATCGAGGAAATCCCGGATTTGTTCCATCGCCTGGTTGGTCTCCGGCAGATCAAACACATGGAACACATGCCACATGCCGTCGAACACCGATAGGGTTACCGGTACGCCGCATTCTTCCAGTCTTTTCTTCAAAAGCAGCGAGTCTCCCAGCAGCACCTCGTTGGTACCCGCCTGGATGAGAACCGGGGGAAACCCGGCCAAATCCCCGTACACCGGCGACAGATAAGGGGTCCCAAGCGGCGTTCCCGCCGCGTAATGCAGGGCGGACAGGTGCAGCCCCTCGCTTTCGATGATGGGGTCGTCCTGGGCCCGGGTACGATGGGAGGAAACCGACCCGGTCAGGTCGGTCCAGGGGGAAAGGCAAACGATCCCGCCGGGCAGCGGCTCATCCCTGTCTTTGAGGCACAAAGCCAGCGCCAGCGAAAGACCGCCGCCCGCCGAGTCTCCGGCCAAGACAATCCGGCCCGGTTCGATTCCTTCCCTGCACAGATGCCGAAAGACGGCCAGAGCGTCGTCCAAAGCGGCAGGGAACGGATGCTCTGGCGCCAGACGGTAGTCATAGGAAAGGACGCGCCGCCCGGTATCCTGTGCCAGGACCGACGCCAGCGCCCGGCTGGAGGTCAACGACCCGCCTTCGTAGGCGCCCCCGTGGGAATAGAGGATCACCCGGTCCCCCCTTTCCTTTGCCGGGACAATCCACTCCGCCGGCCGAGGGCCGGGGGCCGGCGCCACCCGCAGATCAGGCGGCATCTTTTTGAGCTTTCCTAAAAAATCCGACCCGGCACGTTTGAGATCCAGGTTCAGATTACAAATCACCGGCTTTACGCTGCGCAATAGTCCCAGCATCGCCGCGCTCTTCTTGCTTTGCATACTTCCCCTCCATGTTCCAGCCGCCTTTTCCCTCTCCATGGAGAAACGGCCTAAGTCTGCCACCTCTTCCCCCGTCGGCACCCAAAGCAAGGCAACCGCATTTCGCTGTTGACCTCCTCGCTCCCTATTCCGGCAAAATCTCCAAAAACGCCGCCAGGCCGCCCCGCCTTCCGCCGGTGGCCCGGTGGGAAAAAAGCAGGTCGCTGTGGCAACAGGTGCAGATCCCCGAGACCGTGATCTGCGTTTGCGGAATCCCGGCGCCAACGAGCAGCTGCCGGTTTAGCTCCCACAAATCCAGCTGATAGCGGCCGTTTTCCTTGGGGAAAAGCACCTGCTCGAGGTGAATCCCCGAAAGTGCCCGCACCCGATCGGCCACCGCGTCGTCCACCTCATAACAGCATTTCCCAATGGAAGGGCCTACGGCCGCCTTGAGGTCTCTAGGGTCGGTGCCGAATTCCTCCCGCATCCGTTTTACGGTGATGGGACCGATGGACGATACCGTTCCCCGCCAGCCCGCATGAGTTAGGCCGATGGCCTTGTGCACCGGGTCGAGAAAGAACAGGGGGACGCAGTCGGCATAATGGGTAACCAGGGTAAGGCCCGGCACATCGGTAATCAATCCATCCACACTCTGGTAATCCTTCTTCCGCCTGATCCCTTTTCCACGGTCCTCTTCCGTTACCCGGCGGATCACCGTATGGTGATCCTGGGCGGAAAAGACCAAACTTTGCGGGTCAAACCCGGCGGCCAGGGAAATGCGCCGGTAGTTTTCCCGTACATTTTCGTCCGGGTCTCCCCGGCCGAAGCTCAGGTTGAGCGCCGCGAATTCCCCTTCGCTCACCCCGCCCAAACGGGTGGAAAAGGCATGGCGGAACCCGAGTTCCTCCGAAAGGGCCGGGAATGTCAGAAACCCCACCCCATCCTTTTGCTCGAGCCTCATATTCCCAATGGAGTTCATTTTAAAACGCCCCTTTCCTTTGCTGCGTGATTCGCAGGCCATCGGCCTGCCAGACTGCGCGTGGTGGGAACGGCATTCCTCGCACCGCCCATACCGGGGACAACGTTTCCTGCGGCATGGGCAGGGGGATTTCACCGGTGTTTGCACAAAACTCCCTCCTTGGTTTTCTCCTTTGTTCTTTTTGCCAATGCCAGCCTTGGATGTTCCGCGGCGCTTCTTCTATTGTATGCCATTCGGGCTTCTTTGAACCAACATAGAAAAATCCCGCGACGAAGCCCACCCGCCGCGGGATTTCCGCCCGTTCGCTGCAGGACCCGCCAGCGCAAACGGACACGTCATTTGCCTATTGTGAAGGAAGAAAAGGCGCTTGTCAAGCTCTTGCCAGAGCTTCCCGGATAATTTTGCTGTCCCAGTCGTTTTCCAGCGGGTCGCCGATGCACTCGGAGGACATCCGCCCGTCGTACCCGGCGGCCTTCAGCGCCGCGAAGAACGGTATGCATTCCTCCAGCTCCTCACCCCGGGGGAAATACCGGGTGGGCGAAGAAATGTGCGTGTGCCCCAGCTTGCCGGACTCGGCCGCTTGCGCCACAATGGACACATCCTCATGGTCCACGCACATGTGATAGTAGTCCAGCAGAATGCCCACGCTGGGATGGTCCACCTGGCGCATCAGCGCAAGGCCTTCGGCGCCGGAATTGATGAGGTTTGTCTCCGTATGGTTGAGTGGTTCGATGACGATGGTAATGCCGTACTTTTTCGCCACGTCGCCCAGCTGATAGGTAAGCTCCGCCATCTGCTGAAAGGCATCCTCCTTAGAGAAGCCTTCCGGCACCTTGCGGGCCGCGCCCGAGCCCAGCACCGACGTTTTCACGCCCAGGGACGCCGCCTTATAAAGAGCTTTGTCGGTATACTCAAGCAGGCTTTTTACGTCCACATTCGGGCCGGTCAGCGGCGCCGAACCGGAGAAGAAAATATTGGTCGCCTCGGTCTTGAGGCCCGCCGCCTCACAGGCGGCGCCAAACTCTTTGAGCTGTGCGTCGGTCATATCTGCCAGCTTGCACAGCGCCACTTCCACATAATCGTAGCCAAGCCGTTTTTTTGCCAGGGGGAGTTTCTCCGCAGCATGTTCAAAGTCGCCAAAGCAAAGGCCGAATCGCATGGTTATCGCATCCTTTCCGTTGAGAAAATGTTGATTGTGATCTTACACGCCCGAGTAGGCGGAGAACCCACCGTCTACGGGGATGACCGTACCGGTGACAAAACCGGAGGCCGCGTCGCACAAAAGCCACAGCAGCGTGCCGGTCAGTTCCTCCGCTTCCCCGAAGCGGCCCATGGGGGTGGCCCGGAGAATTTTGTCGGTGCGTGCGGTGGGCCTGCCGCTCTCGTCAAACAGCAGAGCCCTATTCTGATTGGTCACAAAGAAGCCCGGGGCAATGGCGTTGACCCGTACTCCCGCCTTGGCAAAATAAACCGCCATCCACTGGGTCAGGTTGGACACCGCCGCCTTCGCGCCCGAATAAGCCGGGATTTTGGTCAGCGGGCGAAAGGCGTTCATGGAGGAGATGTTGATGATATTGCCGCCCCGGCCCGCCATGTTCTTGGCGAAGACCTGAGTGGTCAGCAGGGTGGCCATGTAGTTGAGGTTAAGCACAAACTGCACGCCGGAAGGGTCCAGGTCAAAGAAAGTCTTCACCTGGCCGATAGCGGCCGGGTCGAGCTGCTCGTCGTCGGTGGTGCCCCGGGGATGGTTGCCGCCCGCGCCGTTGATGAGGATGTCGGGGGTGCCAAGGCGCTTCTCCACTTCCTCGGACGCTTTCTGAAGGCTTTGCACATCTAAGCAGTCGGCCGCCACCGCAATCGCCTCGCCGCCCTCTTGGCCAATCTCGTCGGCCACCTTCCGGGCCGCGTCCTGATTCAAGTCCAAAACCGCCACCTTTGCGCCGCACTGGGCTATGGTCTTGGCAAAAGCTGAGCAAAGGACTCCTCCCCCGCCCGTGACCACCGCAACCTTGCCCTTCAAATCAATGTCAAACGGAAGCTTTGCCATATCGCTGTCTCCTTTTCGTTTGGATCCTTGGGTCATTTTTTCTTGCGGATGGCTTCCCACAATCCCGTGAGATAGCACGCGCCCAGCGCCCGGTCGTAAAGGCCGTAGCCCGGCCGTCCTTCCTCGCCCCAGATCATCCGCCCGTGGTCGGGGCGCATATATCCGTCGAAGCCGGTTTCGTACAGGGCGGTGAGCAGCGCCGCCATATCCAAAGACCCGCAGGCAGAGGGATGGGCCGCTTCTTCAAAGGAACGCCCGCCGGTATTCTTGATGTTGCGGGCATGAACAAAATGAAAACGGTGCTCGGGGCCGAACCGGCGGATGATCCCTTCCAGGTCGTTGTCCGGGTCGGCGCCCAGCGAACCAAAGCAAAGGGTAACGCCGTTGCGCTTGCTTTTGTTAAGCGCAAAAAGCCGTTGGTAGCTGTCCGCCCCGGTGATGATCCGGGGCAGGCCGAAGATGGGCCAGGGCGGATCGTCTGGATGGATGGCCATGTTCACCCCGTATTCCTCGCAAACCGGGATGACCGCGTCCAAAAACCGGCCCAGATTGCGCCACAAATCCTCTTCGCTCACCTTTGCGTACCGCTCCATGAGCGTTCTCAGCTCGTCCCTCGTGTAGCTTTCGTCCCACCCGGGCAGGCTCAGCTCGCTTTTGACCGGGTCGATGGAACAAACGGTTTCGTCGTCGTAGGCCAGGGCAGTGGAGCCATCCGGCAGCGGTCTTTTCAGCTCGCTTCGCGTCCAGTCGAACACCGGCATAAAATTGTAGCAGATACACTTGACTCCCGCCTTGCCCAGACGGCGGACGTTTTCGCAGTAGTTCTCGATGTATTTTTCGCAGCCAGGCGCGCCCAGCTTGATGTCCTCATGGACCGGCACGCTCTCAATGACCTCAAACGCAAGGCCCTTTTCCTCAGCCTGCCGCTTAAGCGCGTCAATGTCCTCCTGGGGCCAAACCTCGCCTACCGGCACGGTGTACACCGCGGTGACCACGCCGGACATGCAGGGAATTTGGCGAATGTGGTCGAGGGTTACCGGATCGTCCGGCCCGTACCACCGAAAGGTCATGTTCAAAACGGCGTTCCTCCTCTGCTGTATTCCAATACGTAATTTTTATTTCAAATATTTCTAATCGTTGTCAACATAGCCGTCCTCCGGGCCCTTCCTTGCAGCCGGAAGGATTCGATCAAATCGGTCTTTCTTACTTTTTCTGCACGTTATAGGAACCGGAGGTATCCGCAAAGACCGCTTGGGTGTTCTTCACCACCGAGGTGGCCACCCGCTTTTGCAGCTCGTTGTAGAACAGGTCCTCGTCAAAGGGGATGTCCACGGTCCTGTCCAGCCAGGAGGACAGGTGCATGGCGTTGGAGAGGGTCAGGCCGTTGATGCCCTCCTCGCCTCTGGCCACCAGCGGCTCGCCCCGCAGGATGGCGCCGCCGAAGGCGCGCAGCACGCCCTGGTGCTGGGGGGACAAGCCGTCGGTTTCCACGTCCACAACCTCCACCGCCGGCTGGCCGAACACATCCGAGCGGTTGGTGGCGTTAAATTCCTTCTGGCCGGGGGTAATCTTCCACAGCTTCAGTTTTTCATCCTCGCACACCAGCTTGCCGCCGTCACAGGTGATTTCAAACCGGTTGGTGCCCGGCGCGTCGGACACGCTGGTGACAAACACGCCGGACGCGCCGTTTGCGTATTCAAAATAGGCGGTCACGTCGTCCTCCACCTCAATGTCGCGCCACAGGCCGTTGTGGCAGAAGGCCCGCATTCTCACCGGCATACCGCAGATCCACTGGAGAAGGTCCAGGTTGTGGGGGCACTGGTTTAAGAGCACGCCGCCGCCCTCGCCCTTCCAGGTAGCGCGCCAGGAGCCGGAGTCGTAATAAAACTGAGAGCGGTACCAGTTGGTCACGATCCAGTTGACCCGCTTGATCTCGCCCAGCTCGCCGCTGTGCACCAGCTCGTGCATCTTGCGGTAAATGTGGTTGGTGCGCTGGTTGAACATCAGGGCAAACACCCGGTCGCTCTTGGCGGCAGCCTCGTTCATTTCCCGCACCTGCTTGGTATACACGCCCGCGGGCTTTTCGCACAGCACATGCAGGTTGTGCTCCAATGCCTCAATGACCAGAGGCGGGTGGGAATAGTGGGGAACGGCGATGGTCACCGCGTCCACCAGCCCGCTTTCCATCAGGGCGGTGGCGTTGTCAAAGAGCGTTACCTCTTCGCCCACCTGGGTCTTGGCCCACTCCAGGCGCTGGGGATTGATGTCCGCTACGGCAGTGAGCACCAAATCGTCCCCGCACTCGTGGTCGCGGATCATACGCACATGGCCGGAACCCATGTTGCCGATGCCGATTACGCCGACTCTTACCTTATCCATGTTCCCTGTTCCCCTTTCGCTTCGTCAAAACTGCATTTGATCAGGATTTCCTTCAACGCGTCCACCGCCGCCCCGTAGGCGTCCTTGGCGCTCGGGTACACAAACCGGCCGCCCGCCTGTACCTCGCCCTGCTCCAGGCTTTTCATCCCCTCGAACAGCGTCAGGTGCGGCTCGCAGGTAAGGTAACGCAGCCCCTCCTTGGCAGAGAACTTGCGGATGATCTTGTCCACCTCGCCCACGCCGTACCCGGCCGGGACCACAAAGCCCACGTTGGTGGCGTCCTTGACGTGCACGCTTTCCACAAAGTACTCCAGTTTATCCCACGCCGTCCGCACGTTCTCGCCGCACTGGACGAAGTTTGCCGGGTCAAAGATGGCCTGCATGCCGCCGTCCATCTCGGTGAGGATGTCCAGGCACCGATCGGCGGTGTCGCCGTAAATGCCCTTTTCGTTCTCGTGCAGAAGGGCGACGCCGCTGCCCTGGGCCGCGTCCACAAAGGCGCGCAGCCGCTTCATGACCTCGTCGCGGTACTTTTTCGGGTCTTCCCCCTTGGGGATGTAGAAGCTGAAAAGACGGATGCGCGTAACATCCAGGAGTTTGCAGAGCTCCAGCGTCCGTTTGAAGAGCTCCAGGTGGGGCTCAAAGGGATCGGTAATTAAGATCTTGCCCAAAGGCGAGCCCATGCAGGTCACCTTCAGGCCCTCCTGGTCCAGAGTGGACTTGAGCGCCTTCGCTTCCTCGTCGGTCAGCTCGGTGCAGTTCTTGCCGTATACGCCCCGCAGGTCGATGCCGGCAAGGCCCAGCTTTTTGCAGCATTCGATCTGCTCGGCAAGGGCGGGCGAATATTCGTCGGTAAATCCAGTCAGTACAAAACGTGCCATGGTCCGTTCCTCCTATCGGTATCCCAGTTTTCTCAAATATTGATAGCTGGTTTGCAGCGACGCGAAGGGATCCCCTTCGCAGGTGTCCTGCTCCACCAGGAGCCATTCGGTCCCGGCCTTTTCGCATGCATCCAGAATGGCGGGAAAATTCAAGTTTCCCTCCCCTACCGGGGCCATTACCTGGGTCATTCCGTGTACCGCCATGTCCTTGAGATGCACGCAGCGAAGCCGCCCGGACAGCTTTTTGATCCACTCCACCGGGTCGCAGCCCCCCGCCTGGACCCAGTAGGTGTCCAGGATGAAGTGCATTTCCTCCGGCGCGAACATATCCGCAAGGCGGTCGATCACCATCCGTCCGCCGAACCGTTCGAACTCCAGATTGTGGTTGTGGTAGTGAAACTGGCAGCCCGTATCCCTGATTTTCCGGGCCACCGGAAGAAAATCCCGGCAAAACCGCTCCACGCCCTCCATGCTTCCCCGGTATTCCTCCGGAAGCATGCCAAGGCCGATGTTTTTGCAGCCGTAAACCGTGTGTTCCGCCAGCACGTCGCCGAGCTCAGTCAGCAGCCGCCCCGGTGGGATATGGGTCACCGCAATGGTCAATCCCAGCCGGTCGCAGCAGTCTTTCAGACGTTTGGGTTCAATGGGGCCCAGCCCCGAAACCTGCACCGTCCGGTACCCGATCTGCGCAATCTTTTCAAGGGCGATTTCAATCTCTTCCGGGGTTTTACACTGCTCGCGCACCGTGAACATCTGCGCGCCCAGTTTCATACCATCTGCCTCCTTTTCCCGTCCGGACCGGACGGATTCAACGACTTTTTTCCTCGTCTTCATCTTATCACATCCGCAAAAATTTACGATTGCAATTCAAGCCAATAACATTGCAAATATAGCGGTTTGGCTGTAAAATATCCCTAGAGCTATTTCGAAGGGGAGGGAATTTCTGTATGCCGGAACGATCCGCCATCCGCACCGATCAGCTGTTCTACCATTATAGTGTGGATGAAACCGAGAAAAACAGCGAATATGACCTGCATTGCCACACCACCTATGAGCTTTTCTATATGATAAACGGTTCGGTCAGCTACCTGGTGGAAGGCCGCCAGTATCATCCCGCGCCGGGCAGCGTGCTGCTTATGCGTCCGGGCGTGTTCCACGGCCGCAAGCACGAAGGCGGCATCTATGAGCGCTGCGTAGTCCATTTTTCTCCTTTTCTCCTGGAGGAAGCGAACCGGGAACGGCTTCTGTCTCCCTTCCATAACCAGGGAGGAAACGGCTGCTATTACACCGACGTAGACGCCTACGGCTTTTCTTCTATTTTTGAAACCCTCGCCACCTGCGCAGGTTTTCCGGATGCGGAACGGATGCTCTGTTCCCGGTTTGCGGTGCAGACGCTGTTGGCCTGCCTGGTGCATATGAGTAAAAGCCGCCATTTTGATGTTCCCGCCGTGGTCAGCGGGGTGGTCAACGACGTACTCTGGCACCTAAACGAGGACATCGCAAGACCGGTCACTCTCGACGAGCTGTCGGCTAAGTTTTTCATTTCCAAGCACCATCTCAACAAGGTGTTCCGGGCCGCCACCGGCACCACGGTGATGGAATACGTCATCCGCAAGCGGGTCATGCTCACCCAGCAGCTGATGCAAAAGGGACATACCTCCACCGAAGCGGCGGAAAAAGCCGGGTTTGGGGACTATTCCAACTTTTACCGGGCCTACCGCCGGATTACCGGCCACGCCCCGTCGGCGGATAAGGTGGTGCCCGACACGATCAACATAGCGGGGCAGACGAGCCTGTTGTAGGCTTGACGAATCCCGTCCGGATGGCCTCTGTCTTCGGTGCGCCGCTTTGAACTGCCGTCTAACTTGTGCCCCAGTCTCTGTTTTTCCTATTCACTGTGAGGGCCTTCTCTTTGAGACAAAAGAGAAGACCGGGTGGGCGGCTCCCCATAGGACCGCATCGAACGTCCCCATCAAAAATACACGCTCAAAAGCGCTTGCTTTCCAAGCAGAATGCCGCTGTTATGCAAAACATGAAACAAGGGATGGATGCAATGGATACCCCCTGTACTGGTTCCCTGTTCTTCGTCGGTGATTATCACCGAAAAGGATACCGTAAGGAAAAATTTTAAGGAACCCCGGACTATCTTAATGAAAAAGGCAGGATATCATATGAAATTCTTGTCAAAAACACTTGGAAAATCCATCTTGCTTGTCCTTTCATGCACGATGGTCGGATTATTGCTATTAATTGCTGTGTTCGCCATTCCTACCGACCGGATGGAAGAACATGTCCTCGCCTCTGCTGCGGTTTTTGAAGAGGAAGGCGCTTATCCGGAATTCAATATCCTTGGCACACACAGCACGTTGGACAACTGGACCGATGCGATTATGCTGCTTCAAGCGTCCTATTGCAACGATACCGGTCTCCTCGACCGGGCAATCAGCGTATACAGGCCAACCATCGAAGGGGAAAATCCGGCGCAAGTGCTCGTATCCTATTATACTCAGGGGGCACAAACCCAGATTATCTCTTACCCAAGGTATTGGCACGGGTATCTTGTGTTTCTAAAACCGCTTCTTTGTGTTTTTTCCTATGATCAAATCCGAATCCTTAACGCGGTCTTCGTCGCCGTTCTTGCATTGCTGTTCATCGCTGTTATGTATTACAAGAAAATGGCGAGATACATCCTTCCCTATGTGATTGCTCTGCTGCTCATCGATCCGTTTGCAATTTCTCAATCCATACAATTCACAACCATTTATTATATATACACCATCGCTTCCATTGTACTTCTTCTGAAGCAGGATTGGCTCGAAGCGTCTGTAGAGCGGCTGGCTCTGTTTTTTGTTGTGATCGGCTGTGCGACGAGTTATTTTGATTTTCTGACATACCCGCTCGTCACATTCGGCGTGCCGGCAATCCTTTTTCTCTGTTCTACAAAAAAGCCCTTGAAGAAAACCGCTAAAATTTTGTTGCTGGTTTTGGTTTGCTGGTTCATCGGATATGCCGGAATGTGGGCGGGAAAATGGATTCTTGGAACGCTGCTTGGAAACGAAAACATTATTATGGATGCCATTTCGTCTATTTTTCTCCGGTCCTCCACGTTGGATGTATCTGGTCAGTCGTTCTCTTTGTTCAGCGTCTTAAAAGCACAGTTGTATCATATTATAACGCCTGCTTTCGGGTTCGCTGCGGTTTATGTGATTGTAATGGGGATCTGTTTTTGGAAGCATAACCCTAAGAAAAAACGATCGGATTTTACATGGACGCTCTATATTGGCATCGCTTTGCTGCCGATTTTATGGTTTGTTGGTGCAAGCAATCACTCGTATGTCCATCATTGGTTTACCTATCGGGAATTGCTCACTTCTGCATTCTCGGTGATGTGCTTGTTCGCAAGATACGCGACAAAAACAGATGCGATCGCTCGTCGTGAAAAATAGGCATCCAACGTTTCTTGTCGACAAAGGCACGCTTATCTATGGGTTCGCAGCCCTGCGCCGGGTGCTTATCTTCGGGCTAAGACGAGCGGGACAAACGAGCCCGTTGCAGTCCTGGGGTTTGGCGCCATCCTTTTTCCGCAAAACCGCACCGATGAACTTTCTTGAAATCCACTAGCCTGGCGTCACGTGGTTTTTCGGCCTTTTTCGAAAGTGTCCACTTGCTTTCCCCGACGTTTCTTAGAACAAAAAACAAAAAAGAGCCGCCTAGTCAGGCGGCTCTTTTTCTTGTGTTTTGTGCATTTAACGCGCCTCTTCGGGCGTATTCTCCTGCATACACATACGGACAAATTCGATCGGATGCTGGGTACGCTTGGCGGTCTCCTCCGGCGAAAGGCCCTGGCCCAAAAAACGCAGGACTACCGCGCGCATGCTATCGGCTACCTCGATGATATGCCCGTCCGGGTCGTAAAAGCGGATGACCCGCTGCCCCCAGGGAAATTCCTTGAGTTTATGGACATAAACAACGTCTTCCCTTTGCCCGAGCTTTTCCAAAAACGAATCCAACTGGTCCTCTTCAAAATAAAGCTCGAAATCGTTTCCGCGGGTGTTGATCTCGGTTTGGGGCCGCTCAATAAACTCGGCCCAAGACTCTTTGGTCTGCAGCGAAAAGCCCCGTTCAAAGGTGATATTCGCCCCGAAGTCGAAGATCACGTTCAGGCCCAATATCTCCTCATAAAACCGGCGGGTTGCGGCCATATTCTCCGTAACCAGAAGCGGACAATTTAATTGCATCTGAATTCCTCCTATCATCGTTTCGTGTGCAGGTTTAGTATACACAAGACCGGGCCCGTTGTATTGTAAAAACCGGACAACCTGAGCATCCGGCGCCGCTTGTTTCGACGGCGGGAAGGAATCGGATTCTTCCTCCCGGAAGGACGGGCCACCACAATCCGAATCGGCTCTCTGGGCGGCGAGGACAGGTCGATCTGCGTAAGCTGGCGGATCCGGTTTTTCAGTAGCGCGCACTCGAAGGGACGGATGTAAAGCTCGTATTCGGAATAGGTGGTGCTTCGTCCGTACGCAAGGATCATCCACAGCAAAATTACCAGTGTCGGACAGATAAAAAGAGGAAGGACGATTACGGAAACGAGAAGGGAAATCAGGGGTGGTCCCTG
The DNA here is from genome assembly GCF_040096205.1 of Solibaculum intestinale. Lineage (NCBI taxonomy): Bacteria > Bacillati > Bacillota > Clostridia > Eubacteriales > Oscillospiraceae > Solibaculum > Solibaculum intestinale. The sequence goes on from NZ_JBBMFD010000008.1 coordinate 59,171, forward strand.
CGGAATTTTTTCAATCAAATTCACAACTGCTGAGCCAAAGATACCCATCAAAGAAGTAGAATATTTTGGTTATAAAGTCTGTGCTGTTTGAGCTTTCGCAGGCGTTTCATCAAAAGGGGCACCATTTCCCGGTCTATCTTCCGGTACTGCGCCGTAATTTGCTTTTTGGTCTCCAGGATAGCCCGCGGATCATCTTTGGGATATTGCCGCTGTATCCAGTGAAAGAGCTTCTTTCCCGCTATGTACTTCATCACTTGTTTCTCCTTTCCGGCTGTGTTTTATGAATGATCCTCCTTTCATTCAATCACTTATCGGTACAAGAAATTTCCCTGTTCTGAGCCAGGCACAAAGCCCCTATTTTGTAGAATCATTTTTCCTTTGCTAAAGCCCCCTTCCATGAGACCGGCGGAAAAAAGACGGTTCCCATTTGGCCGAGCCTGGATAATCATTTGGTCCTTCCTGCAAGTCTATAAACATGCAGACGAGCCGGACTGCCGCCTGTCCTCCTTTAACGGAGAAAAAGCCGGAGCAAGCGGGTGAAACGCTTGGCTCCGGCGTAAAAACAAGAGGGTACAGCCCTTGGAAAAACGCCGGGCGCGGCTAATGCCGTTTTCCTCAGGCGTTTTGGGACAGGGAGGCCAGGATGCTGTCTTTGAGCTGCATCAGGGCGGCCATCCCGTCGTTCTTGAGGGACGACTTGATCGTCACCACCGGCTTTAAAACCGAAATGTCCTTCAATTCGGACAGCAAGTCCATCGTCTGCTTGCCGGCCGCCGGCGCCCAGGAACCGTTTTCAATCAATCCCACCGTCCGGTTTTGCAGATTGAGGGCCTTCATATCGTGCAGGAAATTCAGCATCGCCGGATAGACGCCGTTGTTGTAAGTGGGCATCGCCAGCACCAGATGGCTGCACCGGAACACCTCGGAGATAAGGGTGGAAACGTGCGTGCTGGAAACGTCGTACACCGTGATGCTTTTTACGCCGCCTTCGGCCAAAGCGCCGGCCAGGATGTTGACCGCGTTCTCCGTGTCTCCGTACATGGAGGCGTACAGCAGAGCCACTGCCTTTTCCTCCGGTTCATATCGGCTCCAGCGGTCGTATTTATCCAGCAGCCAAACCAAATCGCTGCGCCACACCACGCCGTGAAGGGGGCAGATCACACGGATGTCCAGCCCGGAAAGCTTTTTGAGCGCATTTTGCACCTGAGGTCCGTATTTGCCGACGATATTTCCATAATAGCGCCTGGCGTCCGCCAGCCAATCCTGCTCAAACCGTACCTCGTCGTTAAACAGGTTGCCGCTTAACGCCCCGAAGCTGCCGAAGGCGTCCGCGGAAAAGAGCAGATGCTCGCTTTCCTCATAGGTCATCATGACCTCCGGCCAATGCACCATCGGCGTAAAATAAAAGCGCAGCGTGTGTTCTCCCAGGGACAGCGTATCCCGTTCCTTTACGATAACCGTGCGGTCCTCTAGATCAAACGCATAAAACTGCTGGATCAGCCCGATGGTTTTGGCGTTGCCTACTACTTTCATGGACGGAAATCGCAGCATCAGCTCCTCTATATTGGCGCAGTGGTCCGGTTCCATGTGGTTAACAACCAGGTAATCAAGAGGGCGCCCGTCCAGCGTATGCAGGATGTTTTCAAAAAACTGCCGGGAAATGGAGGAATCCACCGTATCGATCAAGGCGGTTTTTTGATCCAGAATCAGATAAGAATTATACGTGATCCCACGGGGAATGGGGAATAGGTTTTCAAAGAGGGCTAGACGGCGGTCACAGCCGCCTACCCAGAAAACGGTCTGCGTGACTTTTCTCGTGCAATACATAGAATGTATCTCTCCCTTCAAAGCTTTCGTGTCCTTAAAGGCCGGAGCATGTCCCAATTGCCAAAATGCACGGCCTTGCCTGGACAACAACCGTGGATGACTCTTTTTGGATTATAGCATAGTCCGGATAGAGGAACAAGAATCTGAAAATCAGATACGGATTCAGTTTCACGGCAGCGCCCATATAGCAGGGTCCTTTCCGTGTTCTCCGGCTCGTCTGAAAACGTTCGTTTTTATCCTTGGATGAAACGGGTATTGCTAAACAGAAACCTTCTTAAAAAGTCGCTGTTTTTGCAGGAACGTTCTTCCTCCGGTTTGCACGGTTTTGGTAAAAGGGAGGCAAAAAGGGACCGCCCTGCTTTCGTAGGGCGTGTCCCTTAAAAATACGCTTCATTCAGGCCTTCACCTTGCCCGAAACAAAATTCAAACAAGCCTCGTCTATTTTTCAGTACTGCGATCCAAAATGGATAAAACCCGCTTTGCCCGATCTTAGTACCCGTTCAAAAAGTGATGTGTTATGGACATCATGGCTTTTATGATTTTTCTAGCTCCTTCAACGTTTTTCCGTTATATTTCCACATTCGGGGACCAGCGGTATTTCCGCCGCTTATGATGACCGCCGCCCTACTTGGGCTGTTACAGGGAATGTCTCTTACAACCACCAGTTCATTTTCATTTTGGCTTTCCACAATTGCGCCGTCGTGTTCTAATGTAGCGCGGATATCCCTGATGTTTTGGCTGGCAGATTTACGAAAACTCTTCGAAGCGGTAGAGCCGGCCAATAATACATACTTCCCGTCTCGAATCGCCATTTTACCAAGATAGTTTTTTATTCGATATTCATATATGATTTCATTTTCTTTTGGCAATTCGGAGTTATAAGACAACGGCTTAAAGAAGGATAGGTTCAATACATTGACCAGCAATTGTATTGCTTCTAAGAATTGCTGCACTTCCGCTTTATCCACCTCGGAGATGGTGGGCTTCGATGAGATATTGATATTATCCAATTTCACACGTTTTACTTCTTTTGCAATATCAATCAACTTGGATTCCAAATATTTTATTTGTGTTTTCGTTAGATATTCATCTTTCGATGTAAACACAAATGCATCTGTCCAAAACTCTTTGTTGACGCCATGGCTTTTTATTCGTTCCGATACCGGATCGCCTTCTCCAATATAAAGAATTGGCTTGGATTGTTCGTCTATGGAGTTTCCATATAGCATATAGACGCCCGGGCGTCTAGATTCATCTCTTTCCAGAAAGTCCTTTAGCAAAGGACGGGGGAACACGGTTGCTTTTATCGTCATATTGGAAATTTCAAGCGTTTTTAATCCATCCGGATTGTCTTTGACTAGAAATGTTCTTATCAATCGCCCCATGCCCTGTCACATCCCTTTTGATCATAATTGCATTATATCAGAACATCTACTTTCTGTCATCCAATTTTCTCATTGAGCATATCGAATGCATTTCGTCTCGCAGCCCCACATAGAGCAAAAGGCTGCCGACCATGGTCGGCAGCCTTTTGCTTGGGTACCTCAAACGGTTAATATTGAAATCCAAACCATCAAAGCTGTAAATCATGCCTTAATATAATAATTGAAAGCCTCACGCTTGCCGCATTATGAAAGCAATAAACCGTTCTCTATACATCGGGCACGAGCATCAAATCAAACTTTCCTTTCCGTCACTCCAAAAACAACTTCCGCGTTATAAAGTTAAAGACCATGACAATTGCCGTCGCCACAATTTTGACCAGCTTATAGCTCCAATGTATACAATCGACCCCAACCCACATCAACAGTTCGGTCAGTAGAAGTCCAATCACACTGAACACGATAAAAAAGATAAAATTACGCATCTTTCCGTGGTTTTTATTTGCATCAAAAACAAAGCGGACGCTTAAGATATAGTTTACAATCACAGAAATTGTGAAAGAAATTGCAGCCGCCACAAGGTATTGCACATTGAAAAGTTCCTTTAGCGCCAGCATGATCCCATAATCAATCACAAAACAAAGCACGCCGACCCCAGAAAATTTCACGATTTGTGCAAATAATTTTTTTAAATCTTCGATCCGTATTTTTTTATGATTTACGTTCAATTTCAAGTTCTCTTTTCTTATATTCCTTTTTCTTTTTACTCACATGGCCCGTTTTAGATTCCACAAAAATTGCATATGGAACCACCAGCAAAGCCATCTCGATGGTCTCGATCACAAATCTGGGATCTTGTGACGGCGTTGTAATAATCATGAGCACATCAAAGATCGCGATGGGAACCAGTGCAATCAAATCCGCTCTGCGCCGCTTCAGCAGCAATATTGCAACACTGATGATCAAAAAGAACAAGCAGTATCCGCCCCGCCAGCATAAATCTTGAAGAATCGGAGACTGAAACGTAAACATTCCATAGTTCTGAATTATTGGATACGCTCCCTTATAAGTGATCCCTTCATTTGGCGCCACATTGACGAGCGCCCAATTATATCCATCGTTCGGCTGCGCAATTTGCCACAGGATCGAACTTGGATCCAGCAGGCGTGAAGCATAGAATACCGGATGATGAATAAAAATTTCCGCGTTCATCCGAATGAGCTGCTTTCCGAACCCTTCCTTTTCAATCAAATCATTGATTTTCGCAATACGTTCCGCGCCAATTTTTCCCCACGTTCTGCTTGCGTCATCAATCCAGTATTTGTTATATACATTGCCCCATTCATCCAACGGCATGACCTGTTCGAGCAACGCTACATCATTCTCATCCAATTCGATGCCGTCATGAACCGCAGCGCTAATCATATAAAGCGGGCTGCCATATGTTACATACGCCGGATTCGGTTCGGCTTTTAATACATGTTCCCCAACGTACGATACGGTTCCGTTTAATACAAGCGCACAAAGTGTGACAACCGATCCGAGCAGCAGCTTTTTGTACTTCTTTTTCCCGACCAGGTACACAAGAGCGATCAGTATGCCAAGAAGAGCCGGAACGCTGCCCATATGACGGAAGGTCATGGTAAAGAAGACTGCGACCATGCCGGGGATCAAATATCTCCATTTCAACTTTTCCGCATGGATTAAGTACAGAATAAACAACGATTCTCCAACCAAACCCATCGAGAAAATAACGTCCTTGTACATGACCTGCGTATAATAAAAGGGAGTGAAAACAGCAATACTTGCAACAGCATAGAAAATCATCATTTTGTTGCTGTTTTTCATCTTGAAAAAGTATAATAAAATAAAATAATTCAATATAATCCAAAGAAGGCCATTCAAAAACACGACGCTTCCCGGGTTTGGAACAACTTGATAGCAGAGCCAGACCAGCATCTGATATCCAACTGTATGCCAATCATTCCACGCCTCGTTTGTAACGGCTATATCTACCGTTCCAACATCGTCTGAGATCCAAACACCTTGATCGGTTGCAATGACACAGAGGATGGTTACAAATGCAACCGCGGCAAAGCAGAACCAGAAGGTCCGTTTTTGTTTCTTTAAATCCGTATCATCGCTTTTTTTCTGTATACTCATTTGAACGATGTGCAGCATACAGTAATACATACAGACAATTAAAGCCGCCGTATAGGCACATTGCCCTACTGTGGACATGCTTTGAAACCGATTCGTTGCAAATAATTGGAATATCGACAGCATTAAAAAATAAATAACCGTTAGGATACCGCTTGCACAATACATTTTAGGGGTCAAGGCACTTAACTTTGAGTAATAAGGCAGTAAAACAGCTGCTCCGATCAACGGCAGCAATGATGCATACATAACATTGGACATTTCGCCCGAGGAGGAAAACAGCAAAACCTTAAACACGATTCCTATAATTATCAGCTCTAAGATGCAGATAAGTATGTTCCTTTTTACGTTCATTTTCATTTTTCCTCTCGTTATCTTTGATCGGCCAGCTAAAAGAGCCGCTGCACATTTTTTAACCTTTTACGCAACCTTATGGGCAGAAAAATCTCTGCGAAAACTTAGGATTCCATGACGAATGCATATGCGGTTATTTTATTGGTCTTATATTTCTTTTTTATCGTGCGAATGCTCCACTAAATTCTTATAACAGCGATCAATCAGTTGCAGCCTGAATTCAAATTCCCGGTGATTATTCTCCGAAATACATAAAAGGATCAGACCCGTAAAGATCGATAAAAGTCCCGCCAGGCCGATAAAACCGGAGACAATCAACGTGGGGAAATTAGGAACCAGTTTGGTTTGTGCGTACGTGATCAGAATCGGAAGGAAAAAAGCAAAGGCAATCATAAATAGGACAAGCCCTAAAATTCCAAAAAAGCGCATAGGCATATAGTTTCGGTACAGGCGGAAAATCGTCCGAATCACTTTGATTCCGTCTGAATATGTGTTCAATTTGGATTCGCTTCCATCCGGACGGTCACGGTATTCAATAATCACATTTTGAACGTTCATTTTCTTGTCAATCGCATGGATGCTCATTTCCGTTTCAATTTCAAACCCTCTTGACAGCACCGGAAATGTTTTTACAAATTGATAGCTAAAAGCCCGATATCCGGTCATAATGTCTCTAATATCGCTCTTAAACAAATGATTAATAGAGGCTCGCACCAAACTATTTCCGAAGTTATGGAACGGCCTCTTATTTTCTTCAAAATAGGTGGAAGACAACCGATCTCCCACAACCATATCTGCATGATTGGTCAGGACTGCATTTACGAACTCATTTGCATAGTCCGCCGGATAGGTATCATCTCCATCGACCATGATGTAGCATCTGGCATCAATCTCACGAAACATACGCCGAATTACATTGCCTTTGCCTTGCTGGTTCTCTTTGCGTACAATTGCTCCGGCTTTCCGGGCGATAGCCGCCGTATCATCGGTCGAATTGTTATCATATACGTAAATAGCGGCAGAAGGAAGTTCTTTTTTCCAGTCATGAATTACCTTCCCTATGGTTTTGCTTTCATTATAACAAGGAATCAGTACTGCAATATGATCCATACCCATGCCCATACCTCTCTAATCTGTAAAAATAAAGCAATTCGGTGTGTACAAATTTCATATAAAATACATAATTTTTTTACATTTTACTATATAACATCGAAAAAGTCAAGATATTCATAACCAATCGCAGGGACTATACCCAAATATTATCGAATGAATGGGAAGATTTCCACACAGATCCGGCATCCTTCATTTGGTATCGAAATTTGGAAAACTCATGCGTGAAAACGTGCGCGCGCCGTAAGGCATGTCCGAAAAATACCGGTTGCACAGGCTGGAGCATCTCACAAAAAAGTCGTCGCGAACGAAACGACGTCCGCGACGACATGGTCCGAGTGACAGGGTTCGAACCTGCGGCCTGATGGTCCCAAACCACCCGCGCTACCAACTGCGCCACACCCGGAAATCCGGTTCCTCTTTTCTTTGCGAAAAGCAATGAACAGCATAAACACGACTGTAATTATACGGCAAAGGCTTTTGCGCTGTCAACCGTTATTTGAACCGAAAAGACGGCGGTCTCCCTGATTTCCAGACAAATCCGCGTGAAAAAATACGGCAAAGGGTTTGTATTGCGGAAGGAATGTTGGTATAATGAAATAATATTATATTATGTGTCGTTTCAAAGGGGTTTTTATTATGACCGATCCCGCAAAGCAACCAAACAGCGAGGTCATCGCCGGACGCAACAGCGTCATGGAGGCGCTCAAGTCCGGCCGGCCGGCGGACCGGCTTCTTCTCGCCAAGGGGGAACGCACCGGCGCGGTGCAGGCCATCGTCGCCCGCTGCCGGGACCGGGGGATTCCGGTCAAGGAGGTGGATCCCCGCAAGCTGACGGCTCTGTGCGGCGGGGACGCCCATCAGGGAGTGGCGCTGCTGGCGGCCGTAAAAGAATACGCCACGGTAGACGACATCTTCGCCCTGGCGGAAGAACGGGGAGAACCGCCTCTCCTCATCATTGCCGACGAGCTGTCCGACCCGCACAACCTGGGCGCCATCGTGCGAACGGCCGAAGGAGCGGGCGCCCACGGAATTGTAGTTCCAAAGCGGCGCACGGCGGGGCTGACGCCGGCGGTGCTGAAAGCGGCGGCCGGGGCGCTCGAATATATCCCGGTAGCCAGGGTTTCCAACCTGGCGGCCGCCATCGAGGACCTTAAAAAGCGCGGCGTCTGGATTTACGCGCTGGACATGGACGGCACACCCTGGTGCCAGACCGACTTTACCGGCCCTACCGCTCTGGTCATCGGTTCGGAGGGACAGGGGGTAGGCCGGCTCATCAAGGAAAAATGCGACTTTACCATATCCCTTCCCATGCGCGGACAGATTGATTCCCTCAACGCTTCGGTGGCGGCGGGAATTGTTCTTTATGAGGCCGCGCGCCAGCGCACCGGCCTCTCTCGCGTGAAAACCAGGCAATAAATCGGCAGGCAAACAGGTTTTGGAGGTGACGACAGCATGCCCAGCGAAAAAGATCCATTTCTGTCCGGTCAAAAGGAGCCGTTTGCTTTGGCGAATAAATACTCCCTGGACGATATCATCAAAGAGGCGAAGCACCGCCATAAGGGGAACGGCCCCATCGACACGTCGAAAACGGAGGAAATCCTGCTGGAGTTTTCGGCGAAAAACATCCGCGAGCCGATGGAGGATGAAAACAGAAAGGACGCGCCTTTCCGCCCCGACCAGGAAACCCAGCCCATGCCCATCCAGGCCTTCCAGAAAAAGCGGCCGGCGGAGGACGACGAACTGGAAGGACAGCTTAAGCTGTTCGACAGCGACGGCGTGGAGGAGCCTGGGCCGGTAAACGAACGGGTTCTCTACGAGAAGCGGCGGGAACGGGCGGAGAAGTTCGTCCTTTCCGGCACGGAGGAGGACACCGACCCAAAGGAGCTCTATGACGCCGACAGCGAAGCCGGAAAGCAGATTGACGATTTCACCTCTTATGAGGATGCGCCGGTTATCCAGGCGCATTTGAACTCCCAGTTTTCCGGGCTGCTTACGCGTCTGGGCTTAAGCGTGCTGGGCCTTCTCATCACCGGCTGGCTGACCGTCGCGCCCGCCCTTTTTCTTTACACCGGCGCGAAGCTCCCGCTGTATGACTTCCCCGTCACCAGCCCGATGCTGTTCGTTTCCATCAACGCGGCGGTGCTTATGCTGGCGGCTTCGGTCAATTCCGCCGTCTTTGCTTCCTCCCTGCGCAGCGCATTCAAGCTGCACACCGCCCCAGACATGCCTACCGCCATCGCGGTGTTCGCCGTGTTTGTACATACCTTTTCCATGCTCTTTTTCCCCGAGCGCGTCGCGGATATGACCGTGCCCCTGTACACAGCCCCGGTCATGCTCCTTTTGTGCGCAAACGCGGGTGGAAAGCTCCTCAAGCTCTCCCGGATCAAAGAGAATTTCGCCTTTCTTTCACAAAAAGGCGTGAAGCACGGCGCCCGGATGCTTCCCAACGACAACACCACACGGGATCTGTGCCGCAACATCTTGGGTGACCCTTATATCGTCATGCCGGTGAAGGCTTCCTTTCTCACCGGGTTTCTGGACGACTCCTATGCGGACGATTCCTGTGCCTCCCTAGGCGGCTTTTTGTCCCCTTGTGTGCTGCTCGGCTCTTTGGTGACGGCGGTGGCCTGCTTGGTTGTGACCAAGGACGGGGCTTTGGCCATCACCGCCTTTGCCGCCGTGTGCTGCCTGGCCGCGCCGATTGCGTCCCTTTTGTGCGGCAACCTGCCCATGAAAGCCGCTTCCCGCCGCCTTCTGCGGCGCGGGGCCATGCTTTCCGGGTTCCCTGCGGTAGACGATTATTTCCTGACCAACAGTCTGACGGTGGATGCAAGCGACCTCTTTCCCGCCGGGTCGGTGACCCTCAACGGCATTAAGACCTTCAGCGGCGGGCGCATCGACCAGGCGATTCTGGACGCGGCGGCCCTGGTGCATACGGCGGGCGGACCGCTGACCCCGGTGTTTGAGCAGGTCATCCAGGGGGACGACAAAATTCTGCCCACGGTGGAGTCGCTGGTGTACGAGCAGGGGATGGGCATCTCCGGCTGGGTGGACGGCCGGCGGGTACTGGCGGGCAACCGGGAGCTTCTGCAAAACCACGGCATTGTCCCCCCTTCTCTCGACTATGAAAGCCGCTACCTGCGCGCCAGGCGCAAGCTTGTCTACCTATGCTCGGCCGGGGAGCTGTGCGCCATGTTCGTGGTGACCTACCGCTTCTCCCCTTACATCCGCCAGGAGCTCGATCGGTTCGCCCGCAACGGCATCGGCCTGATGGTGCGCACCTGCGACCCCAACGTGACCACCGAGCTTCTCTGCGACGGGTTTGACATTTCGGAAAGCGATGTGCTGATCTTGTCCGCTGCCGCTACCAGCGAATTCGATCAGTTAAGCGTCCCTCAGGAGACGGCCCAAGCGAGCGTTGCTTACGACGGGAAAATCGACGGACTGATGGATGTTCTTTCCTCCTCCATAAGGCTTGGCACCATCGTCAAGCTTTCCTCGGTGCTGCAGGTAATTGGGGTGCTGCTTGGATTTTTGCTGTCGGCGTTTCTGGCATTCTACGGCGGGCTTTATAACTTAAACGGCGCCACGGCGCTGCTGTTCCAGCTTTTCTGGCTCTTAGCGTCGCTGATCCCTTCCCTGCTCCGAAGCTCCAGTTAGAAAAACAAAAGCGCCCTGCTGCAAAGCAATTGCAGCAGGGCGCTTTTTCATATGCGGGAGCTTTTCCTCTCCCGGACCAGGCTTATCCGATGCGGCGGAAAAACGGATGGTAGCCGAGAATCGTTTCGATTTCCTCAAGCACCGGTTCGGACAGACTTAGGCCGCTGGCTTCGATGTTCTGCGCCAGCTGCTCGGGCCGGCTGGCCCCGGTGATCACGCTGCTGATCACCTTCTTGCGCAAAATCCAGGCAAGGGCCAGAACGGAAGGTGTGGTATGCAGGTCCCCGGCGATCTGCGAAAGCTTCTCTACCTTCGAAAGGTTTTCCTCCGTCAAGAGGCGGTTGACCTGCTTATCTTTCTGATGGGTGGCCCGGGACCCCTCGGGAAGAGGCTGGCCCTTTTTGTATTTCCCCGTCAGAAGGCCCTGCGCCAGCGGGGAAAAGGGGGTAATTCCCATGCCGTACTTTTCGCACACATCCATGATTTCGTCTTCAATATACCGGTCCAGCATATGGTACTGGGGCTGGATGACCGTCATGGGCCGCAGGCCGCGCTTTTCGATGATTCCATGGGCCTCTTCCAGCCGCGCCGCTGTCCAGCCCTCGCTCACGCCATAGTAGAGGATTTTCCCCTGGGCCACCAGGTCGTCAAGGGCCTGCAGGGTTTCCTCCACCGGCGTGTCCGGGTCAAAGCGGTGGCAGTAATACAAGTCGAGATAGTCCATCTTCAGGTTTTTCAGCGACCGGTCCACATTCTCAAAAATATGCTTTCTGGAAAGGCCCCGTTCGTTTACCCCTTCCCCGGTGGGGAAATACACCTTGCTGGAAACCACCAGCCGGCTTCTGGGGTAAGCCGCGAGCACCTCGCCCAAAAACCGCTCCGCGGCCCCGTTTCCATACGCGTCCGCGCAGTCAAAGAAATTGATTCCCTTTTCGAACGCCAGTTGGATGGTTTCTTTCGCCAGGCTCACCTTTTCGGTGCTGCTTAGATCGGTCAGCCATGTGCCGATCGAAATTTCGCTTACCTTCAGCCCGGATTTTCCAACGTTGCGATACTGCATTGCATACCGCTCCTTTCTGTGCTTATCCGCAAATTTTTCGACCGCCGGGACGGCGGAACGTTTCTAACAAGGCTGCCGCCTCATTTGGACCTGCCGCTGAGCCAAAACCTCTTTTACATATGAAGCCGCCGGCGCAGCTCTTCCTTGACCGCCCGGTACCGGCCCACGAACAGGAAAAATCCCGCCAAAATCAGACAGGGCACCAATGCGTACAAGGACCAGGTAAGGCTGACCGCTCCGGACAGGTAGGCATCCACGATGCATTCCAGGCCCACGAGCAGCAGCGCCACCGTCAGCATCACCGGCACTCCAATATACGCGCCTTTTACCACCCGCGGGAGAATCAGCGCCGCGTTTAAAATCAGAAAGCCCAGCACCATCCCGGTTACGGGCAGGGCAAAGGGCACAAACCATGCGCCGTCTGTGAGCGTCTCGCACATCCACAAAAAGCCGCAAAGAGCCAGCGCATCCAGCAAGGCGCTGAGCAGGAAGGTGACGGCCGGCTTTATCCGCAGCATCAACGGCGGGAACAAAAACACCCACAGCATACAAAGGGCCCCGGCCGGATAATAGGCCCAGGTTACCTCCCCCGCATACACCGCATTGAGGAAAATGCACATTCCGCCCGCGAAAAAGAACAGCAGGGTCATCACCAGCGCCGCGATCCGCCTTCCCCGCAGGGACACCAGCGGGGAATCCAGCTGCTTGGGGTAAAGCTGCTTTGCCTTGGGGTCATAAGGCTCCTTGGGATTGACCACCTCGGTCCCGCACAAGGGGCAGCGCTGCTCAGCTTTCCCAAGCTCCACCCCGCAGTTGACACAGTAGGACATACCGTTCCTCCCTTTCTATGGCTTTGGGCCTATTGGCCGTTGCTTTCGATTTTCACCGGAATCCCCAGCTTCACAAGCTGGGTGAAAAACTCCCGCTCAATAAAAGTTTCCCTGGTGGTACGGGTAAAATTGAGCACCAGGCTGCCGCCGTAGCTGACGGCGGTCAGGTTGCCACGGTTGATCTTGCTGGCTCCCAGCAAAAAGTCGAACCGCTCCACATAAGGGCGCATCGCGTCGGGAACCTTTGCTTCCCCTAAGTTCGAAAGGGTGGCGCTGAAGCAGGATTCCCCCACCACACGGAAGGCCATGGACATGGCCCAGTCTTTGAAAAGCAGGGGCACCATGCGGATAAAGGGATTGCGCTCGTCGGAGACGTTGGTGCAAATCTGGGCGGCGATGTATTTCTGGTTGAGGCGCATGCGCATCTGGCAGTGGACCTGTTCGACGATTTCCTCCAAGGTATAGTCCCCGTAACCCGGGTCAATGCCGGGGGTCAGGTACAAAACAAAGTTGCGCAATGTGTCGCTGGGGAAAAATTTGCGCAGGTTCACCGGCACGCAAAGCTTCACGTCCTTCTCTCTCAGGTGGCGTTCCGCCGTTTGCAGCCGGTGAAGGGCCAGAATGTAGTTGGCGGCTAAAAACTCGGTAAGGGTCGCCTTGGCCGCCCGCGCCTTCTCCAGCAGCGGCCCGAGCGGGATGGTGGCGCTGATGATGTGCAGCGTGGGAAAGGGCTCCAGGGTCCCTTTGAAGTGATAGGCCTTGGACTCCCGGCGGGGAGCCCTCTTTTGAAAGGCAGCGTATTTGGAGAAGGCGTCCTCCAGCTCCCCCTTCTTTGGCCGGGCGCTCGTATCGAGCACGCCGTCGGTGAACGGAATTTGTTTGCCCATCAGGGTCAGGTACCGGGCGGCCAGGGTCTTTAAAAACACCATGGCGCCGTTCCCGTCGGTCAGCACATGGAAAGGCTCCAGCGCGATGCGGCAGCCGTCCACCCGCACCCGGAAAAGAAAGCCGCCGTTCTCCCCCTTGCCGATGGGCTTGCAGGGATTGGCCACGTCTGCCTCCACCTGCGCAACTCCGTCGTTTTGCTCTAGGTAACGCCAGAAGAGCCCGGTGCGCAGCCGCATGCCGAAAAAGGGGATGCGCTTGACCGTGTCCTCCAACGCCGTTTGGAGCACCTTCGGGTCCACTTCCTCGGTGAGGGTCACCGACACGCGGAACATGGTGGAAAACCGGGCGTTGCGGATGGCGGGATAGATCATGGCGGAATTGTCCAGCTTCATCCACCGTTTGACCCGTTTTCGCTTTTTCACCGGCATTTCCTCCTTTTTCTCAATCTTTTGCAGAAACGCCCGATAACGAAGGTTCGTTACCGGGCGTATGAATCAGGTCGTCTTGGGGCGGGACGAAAAGAACCGGCCTTCGCCTGCTTAGGGAACGCACCGTTACCGCTTGGTTCCCAGGAAGAAGAGGGCCACCGTTCCCGGTCCCGAATGCGCGCCGATGACCGGGCCGATGGGATTTATAAGAATATCCTTGACCCCCAGCCGCTCGCGCACCTTTTGGGCGAGAATCTGTGCGTCCTTTAAACAGTCCCCATGGCTGATGAACACCGTCTGCTGTGCCGGGTCTATGGCGGTCTTCTCCATCTGTTCTGCCATCTTATCCAAGGATGCGGCCCGGCCCCGCACCTTTTCCACCAGAATCAGATGCCCCTCATCGTCCACGTGCAGCACGGGCTTTACGCCCAAAAGGGATCCCATGATGGCCGATGCCTTGGATACCCGGCCGCCCCGGTGGAGGTGATGCAGGTCGTCCACCGTAAACCAGTGGCACAAGTTGAGCTTATTGTCCTCAAACCATTTGGCGTTTTCCTCAATGGTCATGCCCGCATCCCGGTTTTTGACCGTGTGGTAGGCCAAAAGGCCTTCTCCCATGGAGGCCGCCAGGGAATCGAGTACCAGGATCTTGCGGTCGGGATATTTTTCCCGCAAAGCGGCCGCGCCGTTTAAGCAGGAATGAAAGGAACCGGACAGGCCGCTGGAAAAACTGATGTGCAGCAGGTCCTTGCCCGCCTGCAAAAAGGGCTCGGCAAATTCCTCAAACTCCACCGCCGTCACCTGGGCGGTGGAAGGCATCTGCCCGCTGCGCACCAGGTCATAGAACGCATGATTGGAAAGAGGACAATCGCCGCAGTCCCGGTACTCCTTCCCGTCCACAGTGAAAAGCATGGGGATAAACGGAACCTCGTGTTCCTGATAAAAGCTCCACGGCAGGTCCGCTGTGGAATCGGTTGATACGACATAGGATCGTTCGGTCATGTTGCCCCTCCGCCATTTCTCCAGCGGTCAAAACTAAAGTCTTCGGCAGCCGTTGAAACCGCTGGGAAACGGCCGCAGCACTTTCGCGAAAAGAGCCGAAAACCCATCGAAAGCACTGGAAAATTGCGTAAAATTTGCACAAGAATATATCTGACTGTATTGTACCCGCTTTCTCCCTGCAAGTCAAGCAAGAATCCCGTCGAACCGGCGCGATGCGTCCTTCTGTTTTCCAGGGTGAATGGAACCGGCGGAACGTGATATTCCAGATATTGTTACTGTTTTTGCAGGATTCTGTTCAATGCTCTCAAAAATCGGCGTAAAAATTCATGAAACCTTCTAAAATGCAGGTTTGGTCTTGTCTCACGTGTCAAGATAGTGTAAACTTTTGAATAGGGTCGTTTTTCGATATTTGAAAGAGATCCTGCATATTTTTGTAAAGATTTGGCTTTTTGTGCGACTGATACCGCGGTACCGATTTTTCTACCATCTTGGGGGGCAGACAATATGGCATTCGGTTTTGGCGATATTCTGATGCTGATCGGCGGCTTGGGACTTTTCCTGTACGGCATGAAAATGATGGGAGAGGGCCTGGAGCTTGTGGCGGGTTCCCGGCTGAAAAAACTGTTGGCGGTGCTCACTTCCAACCGTCTGCTGGCCGTATTGGTCGGGATTGCGGTCACGGCGGTAATCCAAAGCTCATCGGCGACGACGGTGATGATCATCGGCTTTGTAAACGCGGGGCTGATGAACCTGGCGCAGGCGGTGGGCGTCATCATGGGTGCGAACATCGGCACTACCGTCACCTCCCAGCTCATCGCCTTCAAGGTGGGCGATTTCACTCTGACCGACTTAGCGCCGATTGCGGTGGGCATCGGCGTGGGCCTCATTATGTTCTGCAAAAAGCCCACCATCAAGCACGTGGGGCAGGTGGTAGCCGGTTTCGGTATCCTGTTTATGGGAATGGACACCATGAGCACGGCGATGGAGCCGCTGCAGCAGGTGCCCGAATTTGTAAACCTGCTTACGCAGTTCCAGAATCCCTTTATCGGCATTCTGGTGGGCGCCTTGTTCACGGCCATCATTCAAAGCTCCTCGGCTTCGGTGGGTATCCTCCAGGCGCTGGCCATGCAGGGCCTGATTGGGCTGGATGGAGCCATCTTCGTCCTGTTCGGGCAGAATATCGGTACCTGCGTCACCGCTCTGCTTTCTTCCATCGGCACCAATAAGACCGCCAAGCGGGCGGCCATCGTCCATCTGCTTTTCAATGTGGCGGGTACGATTATTTTCGTACCGCTGGCTATGTTCCTCCCCTTTGTGGACTGGATGCAGGCCATTACCGGGAACATTCCCCAACAGATCGCCAACACACACATTATCTTCAATTTAGTCAGTACGGCCGTGCTGCTGCCTGCGGCGCCCCTGCTGGTAAAGGCGGCCAACTTCCTCATCCCCGGCAAGGACAAAGCCTTCGAGCCCATGCAGCTGCAATACCTTGACGAGCGTATTCTGGCTACGCCGCCTATTGCGGTGGCCCAGGTCATCAAGGAAAGCGAACGTATGGCAGTGCTGGCGCGGCAGGAATTCCACGATTCCATTGAATATTTCTTTAAACCCAACAGCGAGCTTTTGGAAAAGGTAACGGCCAACAAGCAGGTGCTCGATTACCTCAATAAGGAGATTACCTCCTATCTAATCAAAATCAGCGCCCTAGAGCTCCCCGCCAGCGACAGCAAGGCGGTGGGCGCATTGTTCCACACCATCAACGACTTCCAGCGCATCGGCGACCACGCGGAGAACATCGTCGAGGCGGGGCAGGCCATGCAGGAGGGGAAACTGTCCCTATCGGAAAACGCGGTCAACGAGATGAAGGAAATGTCGCTGCGGGTGGAGGTGCTGCTGGATGAAGCGCTGCACATGTTCCGCACCCGGGTGTACGACGAGGAACTGGCGGCAGCCATCAACCGGTCGGAAGAAGAAGTGGACCAATGTACAGAGGAATTCCGCAACAACCACATCCGCCGGCTGACCAAGCACAAATGCACTCCGGAGCAGGGAGTCGTCTTCCTGGATATACTGGGCGATCTGGAACGTGTGGCCGACCATGCCACCAATATTGCCTTCTCTCTGAGCAACCAATAGAAATTCAGCCGTCCCGGCGGGGAACCGAAAGGCTCCCGCCGGGATCTTTTTGTCCGATTCGTTTTGGCCGCCTAACCGGGAAGGAAAAATCGTCCATACGGCCTTTGCTCTTCTTATTTTTTTCTTAATATCCAAATTCAGGATTCCTTTTGTGCGTTTCTACGGATTTGCTGGGAAAAAGAAAGGATTTTTATACGAAAATGGGCCGCTTTGCCGCTTTCAAAATGGGACAAAATCGTTTAAAATAGAAGATAGTTCGAGTGGCGCGTTTTGCGCCGTTCAGCTTCGTTCGTTTCTATAACTGCATTGCTGGAACTGACGGCATCCGTTTGAATCCCGCCGCAAAACGGACGCTTTTTTCTTTTCGCCGCAGCGGCAGCGGCAAGGGGCAAACGTCATGCCAGATTTGATCAGCGATTTTCAGACCATCCCGGTGGGCAGGCTGGGCATCATCGCCATGCGCGGCTGCGAAGACCTGGTGGACAGCATCAACGACTACCTGGTATCCTGGCGCCAGCAGCGGGAAAGCGAGCACAAAACCACCATCGCTTTTGCTGGCTACCAGCGGGACACCTATCTGATCAAAACCCAGTGCCCTCGTTTCGGAACGGGCGAAGCCAAGGGAATGATCAAGGAATCGGTGCGGGGATTGGACTTGTTTATCCTGACCGACTGCTACAATTACGGCTGTACCTATAAGATGTACGGCCACGAGGTCCCCATGAGCCCGGACGACCACTATCAGGATCTGAAGCGGGTCATCGCGGCGGTCAGCGGCAAGGCGAGGCGGGTAAACGTCATCATGCCCATGCTTTACGAGGGACGCCAGCACAAGCGCTCCTCCCGGGAATCGCTGGACTGCGCGGTGGCGCTGCAGGAGCTGATTAACGCAGGGGTTGCCAACATCATCACCTTTGACGCCCACGACGCGCGGGTACAGAACGCCATCCCTACCGGCGGCTTTGAAGACGTGAAGACCACCTACCAGATGATCAAAGCCCTTACTCGCTGCGTACCCGACTTAAAGATCGACAAGGACAGCATGATGATCATCTCGCCCGACGAGGGCGGCATGAACCGCTGCATTTACTATGCTTCGGTGCTGGGGATCAACTTAGGCATGTTCTATAAGCGGCGGGATTATTCCCGCATCGTCAACGGCCGCAACCCCATCGTCGACCACCAGTACCTGGGCACGCCGGTGGAGGGGAAGGACTTGGTCATTGTGGACGATATGATTTCGTCCGGAGATTCGGTTCTGGAAATCGCCGAGCGGGTCAAGGGAATGGGTGCGAACCGGGTGTTTGTCTGCACGTCCTTCGGCCTCTTCTGCGAAGGGCTTGGGCGGTTCGACGAGGCCTATGAGAAGGGCATCATTGAAAAGGTATTCACCACTGACTTAATCTATCGTTCTCCGGAGCTGCTTTCCCGGGAATGGTACTGCGAGGTGGACATGTCCAAGTACCTGGCCTATATCATTGACTCCCTCAATCACGATATTACCATCAGCCCTTTGCTCGACCCGTCCGACCGGATCGAGCGGCTGCTCAAAAAACTTCCCAAATAACCCGGTCGATTGCGGGACGGATGCAACGGATGCATCCGTCCTTTTTGCGTGGATGGGACAAGGCCCGCTTCTTTTCAAAAGCCGGTTGCGCTGTGCTGGGACGGTTCGCCGGCGGCAAAAGCGGGGCGGGCGGCATGGCGATTCCATCCGTGTGCTTCTCTGGGAAAGCCGATGGTTTCGGGCGAAGTCTTTTCCCAAAATCCGCCCCTTCTTCCTTGTGGAAGGGCGGATTCTATGGTATGATATTATATTATACACCTGTGGAAAGGACGGGAAGGCATGATCGTTTTGGGGATCGACCCGGGCTACGCCATCGTGGGCTGGGGGGTGCTGCGCTACGAGGGCAGCCGGTTTACCACCATCGCCTACGGCGCTATCCTCACCGACGCGGACATGGACTTTTCCCGCCGTCTTGAGCATATTTATGACCGGATGTGCGCCATCTGCGCGAAATATCAGCCCGACGCGGTTTCCGTCGAGCAGCTTTTCTTTACCACCAACCAGAAAACGGCCATCAAGGTGGCGGAGGCCAGAGGGGTGATTATGCTGGCAGTACGCAAATACGAAATCCCGTTTTTTGAATATACGCCCTTGCAGGTCAAGCAGTCGGTGGTGGGGTACGGCAAGGCCATCAAGTCCCAGGTGATGGAGATGACCCGGCAGGTTCTCCATTTGGAGAAAGTCCCCAAGCCTGACGACACCGCCGACGCCTTGGCGGTGGCCATCTGCCATGCCCACTGCGCCGGGTCGCGGATTTTCTGGTAACGATACAAAAGGAGATACGTCCATGTTTTACAGCGTAACCGGCGTGCTGCGGCATACCGAGCCGAATTTTGCCGTGATCGACTGCGGCGGGGTGGGGTTTCAGTGCATGACCACCACCTACACCCTTTCCAAGCTCCCTCCTGTTGGGAAAACGGCGACCCTCTATACCTATCTGAACGTCCGGGAGGACGCGCTCATCCTCTTCGGGTTCGGGGATCAGGAGGAGCTTCACTGCTTTAAGCTTCTCATTTCGGTCACCGGGGTGGGGCCCAAGGCGGCCCTGGCCATTCTTTCTGAGCTCTCTCCGGCGCGCTTTGCCCTGAGTGTGGCCGCGGGGGACAGCAAGTCCATTACCCGCGCCCAGGGGGTGGGCAACAAGACCGCCCAGCGCATCGTGCTGGAGCTCAAGGATAAGCTTTCCGCCAATCTAACCGCCGGGGAGGACGAGTTCGCCCCGGCGCCCGCGGCGGACGCTTTCGGCAATGCCTCGGAGGCGGTGGCGGCTTTGACGGTGCTGGGCTTTTCCGCGCCCCAGGCCTCCGCCGCGGTAGCCAAGCTCGACAGCGCGTTGCCGGTAGAGGAGCTCATACGCCTGGCGCTGCGCTCTTTGGGCAGCGTATGACGAAGAATACCTTGCGATTGGGAAAGGGGATAGGACTGTATGCCGGACGATATTGAAATGGACTTTGAAAACCGGATTGTGGCCCCGGAGTATACGCCCGAGGACGTGGATACCGAGAATCCCCTGCGCCCGAAAACCCTTGCCGATTACATCGGACAGGAAAAGGCAAAGGAAAACCTGTCCATCTACATCGAAGCGGCCCGGGGCCGGCAGGAAGCGCTGGACCATGTGCTGCTCTTCGGCCCGCCGGGCTTAGGAAAGACCACGCTGGCGGGCATCATCGCCAACGAAATGAACGTGCACCTGCGGGTGACCTCCGGTCCCGCCATCGAAAAGCCCGGGGACCTGGCGGCGTTGCTTACAAACCTGTCACCGGGGGACGTGCTCTTTATCGACGAAATCCACCGGCTTCCCCGCACGGTGGAGGAGATCCTCTACCCGGCAATGGAAGACTTTTCGTTGGACATCATCATCGGCAAAGGCCCTTCCGCCCGTTCCATCCGCATTGACCTGGCGAAATTTACCCTAGTGGGGGCCACCACCCGTTCCGGGCAGCTGGCCGCCCCCTTGCGGGACCGGTTCGGGATCCATCTGCGCCTGGAGCTGTACACTCCTCGGGAGCTTGCCAGCATCGTGTCGAGAAGCGCTTCGATTCTAGGGATCGAAACCGACCCGGAGGGCGCTTTGGAGCTTGCCTCCCGCTCACGGGGAACCCCCCGTATCGCAAACCGTCTTCTAAAGCGAGTGCGGGATTTCGCCCAGGTGACGGGGAACGGCGTCATCACCTGCGAAACGGCTAGGAAGGCCCTGGACCGGATGGAAATCGACGAGCTGGGGCTCGACGCCAATGACCGGCGGATGCTTCTGACCATCATCAACCTCTATCATGGGGGACCGGTGGGGTTGGACACCATTGCCGCCGCCATCGGGGAAGAATCGGTGACGCTTGAGGACGTGTACGAGCCCTATCTGATGCAGATCGGGTTTTTAAGCCGCACCAAACAAGGCCGGGTGATCCTGCCGCCCGCTTACGCCCATCTGGGCCTGGAGTATAACGGACAATTGACCATGTAGACCATGTATAGAGGAGTGTTTTTTTCGCTATGGGAAGACTTTTTGGAACCGACGGTGCCCGCGGCATCGCCAACACCGAGCTCACCTGTGAGCTCGCCATGCAGATCGGCCGGGCGGCCGCCTGCGTGCTCACCGAAGCCACCCATCACCGGCCCCTGTTTCTCATTGGAATGGATACCCGCGTTTCTTCGGAAATGCTGGAAGCGGCCATGGTGGCGGGGCTTACCTCGGTGGGCGCAGACGTAAAGCTATTGGGCGTGATTCCCACCCCGGCGGTGGCGTATCTGGTGAAAAAATACGGGGCGGACGCAGGTATTATGATCTCCGCTTCCCACAACCCCTGCGAATACAACGGCATCAAGCTCTTCAACGGCGAAGGCTTCAAGCTGTCCGACCAGATTGAGGAGCAGATTGAAGAGATCGTTCTCGACCGCAAGACCCAGCTTCCAAAGCCCGTGGGCGGGGATCTAGGCCGGGTCAGCCGGGCGGACTGCGCCGTGGACGATTATATCCACCACATCGCCTCCACCGTCCCATGTTCTCTTTCGGGGCTGAAGGTGGCGCTGGACTGCGCCAACGGCTCGGCAAGCGTCACCGCCAAAAAGCTCTTTACCTCCCTGGGCGCGGACGTGATCACCATCCATGACGAGCCAAACGGAATCAACATCAACGACCACTGCGGTTCGACCCATATGGACGACTTAATCGAAACCGTCAAGCGGTACCGCTGCCAGGCGGGTCTGGCCTTTGACGGGGATGCGGACCGTTGCCTGGCGGTGGACGAACAGGGGAACCTGGTGGACGGGGACCGGCTCATCGCCATTTTCGCCGACGAGATGATGAAGGAAGGCACTTTGAAAAACGACACGGCGGTGGTCACCGTTATGACCAACCTTGGCTTTTTCCGGTTCTGTGAATCCAAGGGCATCAAAACCTGCGCCACCAAGGTGGGGGACCGGTATGTGCTGGAAGAGATGCTCAAAAACGGCTATAAAATCGGGGGCGAACAGTCGGGCCATATTATTTTCCTGGACCATTCCACCACCGGCGACGGCCAGCTGACCGGCGCGCAGCTTCTCTATGTCCTGCGAAAGCACAGCGAACGGCTTTCGAAACTCTCCTCGCTGATGGAGCGGTTCCCCCAGGTGCTCGTGAACGTGCGCACCGACGCGAAAGGCAAAGCCAAGTTCCCGGAGGACACGGTCATCAAAGAGCGCATCGACGAAGCGTGCAAGCAGCTTGGCCGGGACGGCCGGGTGCTGGTGCGCATCTCCGGGACGGAGCACCTGATCCGGGTGATGGTGGAAGGGAAGGACTTTGACACCATCAACCGCATCGCAGTGGACCTGTCCGACGTGATTAAGGAACGACTGCAATGAGGGTAGCGGCGCATTGGAAGGACTATGAGCTGCTGGACGCTTCCGGCGGCGAGCGGCTGGAGCGGTGGGGAGAGGTGCTCCTCATCCGCCCGGACCCGCAGATTTTGTGGGACACCCCCAAAACCCATCCCGGCTGGAAGCGCGCCCACGCCCGTTACCTGCGCTCGAACACGGGCGGGGGCCAATGGGAGCAGCGAAGGCCTCTTCCTCCCTCCTGGTCCATCCGCTACGGGGAGCTGACCTTCCAGGTCAAGCCCATGGGCTTTAAGCACACGGGGCTGTTCCCCGAGCAGGCGGTCAACTGGGACTGGATGGGGGAACGCATCCAGAAAGCCGGGCGGCCTGTTAAGGTACTCAACCTCTTCGCCTACACCGGCGGGGCGACCCTCGCCTGCGCGGCGGCAGGGGCGGCGGTATGCCATGTGGACGCGTCGAAAGGAATGGTCGCCTGGGGCCGGGAAAACGCGGCGGCTTCCGGGCTTTCGGACAAGCCGGTGCGCTGGCTGGTGGACGACTGCGTCAAATTCCTAAACCGGGAAATCCGGCGGGGAAACCGGTACGACGCCATCGTGATGGACCCGCCCTCCTACGGCCGGGGGCCGGGAGGGGAAATCTGGAAGCTGGAGGAGCAGGTGTATCCGCTCATTGAGCTGTGCGCCAAGGTGCTCAGTGAAGCTCCACTCTTTCTGCTTTTAAACTCCTACACCACAGGGCTTTCCCCGTCGGTGATGGAATATATGCTGGCGAGCGTGCTCCTGCCGCAGTTCGGCGGAAGGACCAGCTCGGACGAAATCGGCCTGCCGGTCAAGCAGAACGGCCTGGTCCTTCCCTGCGGGGGGACGGCCATTTTCCATGGAAAATAAAACGCGAAGGTCCAAAGAGGGAACAGGATGACAAACATCATTGAAACAAAAGACCTGCGGTTTGAATACACCTCCGAGGAGGAGGGGGCGCGGGTGGTGCTAAACGGGGTGGACCTATCCATCCGCAAGGGCGAGTTTGTGGCGGTCTTAGGCCACAACGGCTCGGGCAAATCCACCCTCGCCAAGCACTTCAACGCCATGCTTCTGCCTTCGGGCGGGAAATGCTTTGTGGCGGGGATGGACACGGCAGACGGGGAAAAGCTCTTCGACATCCGCCAGACGGTGGGAATGGTGCTGCAAAACCCCGATAACCAGCTGGTGGCCACCATCGTCGAGGAGGATGTGGCCTTCGGCCCGGAGAATATGGGAGTGCCTCCCGAAGAAATCCGCAAGCGGGTGGACGAAGCTCTCAAGGCGGTAGGGATGTACGAGTACCGCCGCCACGCGCCTCACAAGCTGTCCGGCGGGCAAAAGCAGCGCATTGCCATTGCGGGCATCATCGCCATGCGTCCCGCCTGCATTGTTTTGGACGAGCCCACCGCCATGCTCGACCCCAGAGGCCGGGAGGAGGTCATCTCCACCATTCACCGGCTGTGCAGCGAAATGGGGATCACCATTGTCCTTATTACCCATTACATGGACGAAGCGGTGGACGCCGACCGGGTGGTGGTCATGGACGACGGGCAAATTTTACTGTCTGGCACGCCCAGGGAGGTTTTCTCCCAGGTTCCCCGGCTCAAGGCGGTGGAGCTGGACGTACCCCAGGCCACCCGGCTCATCTACCGGCTGCAAAAGGCCGGGGTGAAGGGGCTGCCGGCGGGCGTGCTCACCGACGACGAATGCATTGAAGTGCTGTCGAATCTGCTGGAGGTGAATGGATGCCCATCCTCGAAACCAAGGAGCTAAGCTACGTCTACGGCCAGGGGACTCCATTTGAGAAAACGGCGGTGGACCACGTTTCCATCGCCATCGACGAAGGGGAATTCGTGGGCGTCATCGGGCACACGGGTTCGGGCAAATCCACCCTGGTACAGCATTTAAACGGGCTGATTCAGCCCACCTCCGGCACCGTACTGGTGGACGGTCGGGACATTTGGGCCGAACCGAAAAAAATCCGCTCGGTGCGCTTTGAGGTGGGGCTTTGCTTTCAGTACCCGGAACACCAGCTTTTCGCGGAGACGGTGTATAAGGACATTGCCTTCGGCCCGCAGAACATGGGGCTTAACGAGGACGAGGTCAATAACCGGGTCAAAAGCGCGGCCCAGTTCGTTTCCTTAAAGCCGGAGCTTTTAGAGAAGTCCCCTTTTGACCTGTCCGGCGGGGAAAAGCGCCGGGCGGCCATCGCGGGGGTGCTGGCTATGGAGCCGAAGGTGCTGATTCTCGACGAGCCCACCGCCGGCCTGGATCCTAAGGGCCGGGACGTGATTTTAGGGCAGATCCGCGAGTACCAGAAGGAGCGGGGCTCCACGGTGCTGCTGGTGTCCCACTCCATGGAGGACGTGGCCCGGGTTTCCTCCAAGGTGCTGGTGATGAACGAATCGAAATGCGCCATGTACGGCACGGTGGATCAGGTGTTCACACGGGCATCCGAGCTTGCCGGGATGGGGCTGAATATCCCCCAGGTCACTCGGATTTTTCTTGGGCTCAAGGCCCGGGGCTACGATGTGAACACCTGCGTCTATACCGCACGGCAGGGGCGCGACGAGATTCTGCGGCTTCTTTCTAAGGTGAAGGGAGGGGCAGCTACATGATTCGGGACATTACTTTCGGTCAGTTCTTTCCGGCCAAATCGCCCATCCACGCTTTAGACCCCCGCACGAAGCTAGTCCTAGTGGTGGCGTACATCGTCATGGTCTTCATCGGCAACAACTTCTTCTGCCTAGGGCTGGCCGCCGCTTTTCTCATTTTAGTCACGGCGTTGTCCAGGGTTCCCGTGAAGATGATTTTGCGTTCCATCCGGCCGATCTGGTTTGTCATCGCCTTTACGGCGATTTTAAACATTTTCTACATCCAAGGGGAGGTTCTCCTGTTCGAATGGGGGTTTATCCACATTTATGACCGGGGAGTATTCACCGCTTTGTTTATGGCGGTGCGTATTATACTGGTAGTTATAGGAAGCTCCCTGCTTACCTACACCACCTCCCCCACCGACCTGACCGACGGGCTGGAACGGCTTTTGGCCCCGCTGAAGGTCTTCAAGCTGCCGGTCCATGAGTTCGCCCTGATGATGACCATCGCCCTGCGCTTCATCCCCACTCTCATTGAGGAAACGGACAAGATCATGTCGGCCCAGAAGGCCAGAGGAGCGGATTTGGAATCGGGCGGGTTATTCAGCCGGGTGAAGGCGCTGGTCCCGATTCTGATTCCTCTCTTCGTCTCCTCCTTCCGCCGGGCCTTTGACCTGGCAACCGCCATGGAATGCCGGTGCTACCACGGCGGGGAAGGGCGCACCCGGATGAAGAAGCTGCAGATGCGGGCGGGAGACTACTGGGCCTTTGGGGTAACGGCTCTGGTATTCGGCGGCATTATCGCCGCCTCCATCCTGCTGCCGAGGGTGTACTAAGGGGGAAGGAGATGCGAAATATACTACTGACCCTGCGCTACGACGGCAGCCGGTACCATGGCTGGCAGGTCCAGCAAAACGCCCAGTCGGTGCAGGCGGTGCTGCAAAGCGCCATGGAAGGGCTGTTGGGCGCCCGCCCCGACGTAAAGGGATGCAGCCGCACCGATGCGGGCGTTCATGCGGACATGTTCTGCGTCAGCTTCCGGACGGACAGCCGGATTCCCTGCGATCGGATGATCCCGGCTCTCAATGTGCGCCTTCCCTTTGACATTGCCGTATACGGCTGCCGGGAGGTTCCCCTCTCCTTTCACGCCCGGTATTCCTGCAAGGGAAAGCGGTACTGTTACCGGATGTATAACGCCCCGGTCCGCAACCCTTTCTGGCAGGGCCGGGCCCTTCATTACCGGCATCCTTTGGATGCGCAGCTTTTGCATGAGGCGGCCCAGGCGTTTGTGGGCCGGCATGACTTCGCTGCCTACTGCTCGTCCAAAAGCGACGTGGAGGACACGATACGCACCGTTTGGGCGGCGAAGGTGGAGCGGGATGGAGATGTGGTAACCTTCTCGGTGGAAGGGGACGGATTTCTTTACAATATGGTGCGGATTATGGTGGGTACCTTGCTGGAGGTGGCCCAGGGAAAACGGTCCAAGGCCTCTATCAAGGCCAGCCTCGAAAGCGGCCTGCGCACGGCGGCGGGGCCGACGGCGCCTGCATGTGGGCTGATTTTAAAGCGGGTTTTCTATGACGAACGTGACTTCATCGAAGAATAGGAGGTGACGGGCCATGTTCCGCCACAAAAGCGGACGGCTGCGCCGTCCGGACGAACCGGCGCAGGATACGCCCAAAGAGGCAGAGCCGAAACTCAAGCTGGTAAAAGAACGTCCCAAACGGCGCCGGGGGCTCAAACTGTTCCTTTGGCTGTGCGTGCTGGTGCTGGTGGCCGGCACGGCGGTGTGGGGCATTGCCAACCGGGACCTGTTTTCCGGGGTGCGCATCGAGGAATGGTTCGACCAGGCCTTCGGCAACTATGGAACGGGAGACGGCTTTCCTGTAACGGCGGCGGGCAGCGAGGTATCCGACCTTGCCATTATCGGCTCGGACGTGGCGCTGTTATCCGATTCCTCTCTCCAGCTTTTTAACGACACGGCCAAGGAGATCTACTCCCGGCAGCACAAGTTTCAAACGCCCGTGCTGCGCAAAACCGACACCCGGGCGCTGCTGTACGACCGTGGCTCTACCGGCTACCGGGTGGAAAACCGAAAACGCACGGTGATCACAGGCAAGACCGATTATAACCTTCTGGCAGCGGACATCAGCCAAAGCGGCGATTTGGTGCTGGTGACGGAGGGAACGGGCGGGTATGTATCCGAGCTGGTGGTGCTGGGCAGTGATTTGAAAACGGTCCGGTTCAAATGGTCCTCCGCCTCCAACATGGTGGTGGACGTGGCGGCCGCTCCCGACGGCAAAGGCGCGGCGGCAGCCACCGTCTACGCCAAGGACGGGGGGCTCGGCTCCAGCCTGACTCTTCTGGATTTTGGCAGCGATACCCCTGCCTATCTCAATTTCAACGATACCCTTTTCTTTGCGGTACGCTACTGCGGCGACCGGGTCATCGGCATTGGAGATGATCGGATTGTCAGCGTCAAGCCGGACGGCAGCGACATGCAGGAGTTCTCCTACGGCGATGCGTATTTAGCCGCCTGGGACCTGGAGGAAACGGGTCAGATCGCTGTCGCGCTCTCTCCCTATGAGGACCGGCGGGAATGCAGCGTGACCTTCTTAAACGCCGCCTTATCCCAGACCGCAAGCGTAGCGGCAGGGGAAGTGCGGGCTTTATCGTGCAGCGAGGGGCTGACGGCGGTGCTGGCACCCAGCGCGGTCACCGCATATTCCGCCGACGGCTCCGTAGTGGCGTCGGCACAGGTTTCCGCCAGCGGCTCGCAGGTAGCCCTCAAAGAGAGGACGGCATATGTACTGGAAGGCAGGACGGTCGCTTCCTATCCCCTTTCCTAGCGGATTAAGACGAATATCGCTGCGGGAACAGACCGAGGAAGTGTATACAAATGGGGGGTACCCCATCAAAGGGGCGGGGGTATTCCCCCGTCCCTTTTTGTATGGATGGGTTTCCTTTGTTATTTGCAGGGCTTTTTGCAGTCAAATTCCGGGTTAAAGGCGTAGAAATTCTTATAATCCAGCTTGTCGGTTGCCAGACGAAGCCCTTCGCCGAACCGCTGGTAATGAACCACTTCGCGCTGCCGGAGGAACTTGATGGGGTCGCGCACATCAGGGTCGTCGCACATACGAAGGATGTTGTCGTAGGTGGTGCGGGCCTTTTGCTCGGCAGCCAGGTCCTCGTGCAGGTCGGTGATGGCGTCACCCTTGACCTGGAAATAAGAAGACGTGAACGGCGCGCCACTGGCGGCAACCGGATAGATACCGGTGGTGTGATCCACAAAATAGGTGTCAAAGCCGCTCTTCTTGATTTCTTCCGGTGTCAGGTTCTTGGTCAGCTGATAGACGATGGCGGCGATCATTTCAAAATGCGCCAGTTCCTCGGTGCCGATGTCGGTCAGCAGGCCTTTGAGCTCCGGATAGGGCATGGTATACCGCTGGCTCAGGTAGCGGAGGGACGCACTCAGCTCGCCGTCCGGGCCGCCGTACTGGGTGATGATAATCTTCGCAAGGGCGGGGTTGGTGTTCGCGATTTTTACCGGGTATTGCAGCTTTTTCTCATAACTCCACATTCAGCTAGCACTCCTTTCCATCTTCCCACGGCCACGGGCCCTGGGTCCAGGCCCAGCGGTTGTTGCAGTCGGCATTGTTGTTGGCGTCGCTGATGTTGAGAATCAGCGGGCCGAACTTGCTCTCGTACTCCTTGAGCAGCGCCTTATACTTGATGTCGTACGCTTCCAGCTTGCGCATGGCTTCCTTGTCGCAGTTGTGGGTATCCAGGAAAATGTGCAGTTCCCACATGGCAAAGGAAAGGGCGGACAGCCTGCGAAGCATGGCCTCGCGTTCGTTGGTCGACTCCATTAGATGCACCCTCTCTTTCCGCCTAAAAACGGCTTATCCAATTCAGGGAATATGGTTCCCGCGTGAAACCCCTGTTCCGGCTCATAAATCGATTCCAGAAACTGAAGCGGCACATATGCCATGGCAACCGGCGTCTGGGCAGGGAATTTGGTTTGTGCGCAGGTATAGTCAGCAAACAAATCAAAATCTTTGTTCATGTCAATGCTCCTTTCGCTTACTGGATACGCTGTAGATCCGATAGCAGTATATGAAAAGCTTCCCGGACAGGTACCAGGCTAATTCCATTCTGATGTTCGCCGCAAAGCTGCATAAACTTCTAGCTGCCCGCGTATCCATGAAAGAACCTTTTCTCCACCCTCTATTTTGTAAGAGAACTGTGCGGAAAAAATTTTTCTAGACCTTGCAAAACAAGCGGAAACTTGCTATCATTAATTTATACAAATGAAATCAGGAGGTCGCTTTATGAGTAACGATCCTTTCCATCCGAACGAGGGCATAGACAACACTCAGCCTGTCCCTCCGACAGAACCGCCGGCCGGTTCTGCACCACAGGCTTCTTCGCAAAACGAAGGCACGAATGCTTACCAGGAGCCCGGTGCTCCCTATCAGGCGCCTGTAAGTCAACCGACACCTCCGCCTTCTGCCTATCCGCCTCCCTATCAGGCACCTCAGCAGACCAATTCCTACGGTAATGCAAACAACCCCTATCCCCAGCAGCCGGTTTATACCGTTCCCCAGCCGAAGCCTGCCAACGGTATGGCAATCGCTTCCCTGGTGCTTGGTATTTTGTCCATCGTTTGCTGCTGCGCCGGTTTCTTTGGGATTCTGCCTGGCGTCATCGGCCTGATTCTCGCTATCATTTGTTTTTCGAAGGGCAATAAAGGCGGGATGGCGGTTGCCGGCCTGGTGCTCAATATCATTGGTGTTGCCTTGGCGGTGGTGGCTCTGATTATGCTGATTGCAGACGGGTCCCTGGCTCAGATTATCTATGCGATAGAGAGCGGCGATTTGGACGACCTCTATTATTATTACTACCGTGACTTTATGATGATTTTCCCGCGGTAATGTCTCCAACACAACGAAAAGCGCCGTGTGCGAAAAATGCACACGGCGCTTTTCTTATTCCGGTTTCCTTAATTCCCCGATCAGCTCATTGATGATCTGAATCTGCCGTTCCGTCAGCCCTTCCGCATTAAGGCGCCGGCGGTTCTCCAGCCCCAGCAAATAATCCGTCGATACGCCAAACACACTTGCCAGCCGGATGAGAATGTCATAGGACGGGTATCGTATTGCGGTTTCATAGGCGCTTAC
Organism: Solibaculum intestinale; assembly: GCF_040096205.1. Taxonomy (NCBI): domain Bacteria; kingdom Bacillati; phylum Bacillota; class Clostridia; order Eubacteriales; family Oscillospiraceae; genus Solibaculum; species Solibaculum intestinale. Next base: position 89,191 of record NZ_JBBMFD010000008.1, read on the forward strand.
CATGGATTTGGTCACGCCGATCAGCTGTGCCAGCTGCCGCTGGGTCATGTGTTTGCCTGTTCTAAGAGTTTTAAGCCGATTTCCTAAGTCAACCATCCGTTACACCTGCCTTACACAATAAGTGTACTCATACAAAGTCAACCATTGGCATATCTTATTGCTGAATATAGTTGACTTATTTTAGGATGTGCAGTAAAATGAAAATGATTCTGGCAGTCCGGGCAAATCGGATGGGAATGGTGAGGCAAGATCGAATGCATACAAAAAGGTCGCGGGACGGTGAAAACGAAAAAAAGAACAAGAGATTCGGTACAACCTTGCCGTTTCGTCTTATTTTGACGGCTGCGGCTTTCCTAGTCCTTTTGGCGACGGTTGTGTTTTGCCTGTGGGACTGGGAATCGTTTTCTTCTGCCAATTTTTTATGGGGCGGCTTTTTGCTGGCCTGTTTCACACTCCTGCTTTTTGTGCTCTTTTTTCTGTATCTCTGGGCAAAAGGGCAGAAATAAAAAAAGTTTCATCAGAAGCGAATCAAAAAACGAAATAAAGGCGGCATGACGTTTTGGTCATGCCGCCTTTATTTCGTTTTTGAATCAATGCCTAAAAGCCAGTCCGTGGTAACACCCAATGCATCCGCAATAATCGGCAATTCAAAATCCGGCACAAGCCTTTTTCCCGTCTCGATCCGGCTGACTGCCATTTGCCCCATCTGCAAGCCCCGCAGTTGAAGCCTGGCAGCCAGGATTTCCTGGGACATTTTCGCCTGCTTGCGGGCCTCTTTGATGCGTTCCCCTGAAATATTGCACCGTTCGCCTAATGTGTAAAGCCGCATAGTCACCCCACCGCTAATCATCTTTTCCATATTTATTCTTGACAATACCACGAACAGTAGATACAATTATAAAAAAGATGATTAACAAGTGGTTTTTCCTAGGGGGCATTTCTCATGAAACGGATTTGAGGAGTACAAGGCTATGCAGAAAGGCAGTCTGATCGTCACAACAAAAAAAGTGCAGATTGTGCGTTTGGCCATCCTCGCCGTCAGCTTTCCCTTTTTCTATTTTATCGGAATCTACTGCTTGAATAATCCGGCGGCCTTTCGCCCGATCAGCCGCACTTGTTATGAATCGTTTTCCTATCTCTTCGGCACTGTGCTGATCGCCTTTCCCATTGTCGCCATTTTGACGGTTTGGAAAAGCCAGTCGTCTTACGTGGCGGTGTATGAAACCTGTGTGGAGGGCTGTACCGCATTCAAAGGGACCAAATTCCATTTGCCCTTTTCCGCGATTCAATCCATTTATGCGGCTAAGCACCGTTTGTTTATCCAGACAAAGGACAAGACCTATGCGGTTACGGCAATGGCAAACCGGGACCAGGCCATATTGGAAATTCAAAAGAGAATCCCCCCAGCGCCTTAACGCGACAAAACCGATGGAGGTTTTTTGTGGACGAAAAAGCAGGGAGGCAGAGCTAAATAAGCTCTGCCTCCCTGCTTTATGCCTGTTTTTTTATTCTTTGTCCGGCTTTTTCGCTGCCACGAGCAGCATCATCGGCCGACGAAGTTCCTCTTTCATGTCGGGAACAGCGGCGAGCAGCTCCGGCGCAGGCATTGGCTCTACAACGGAGGAAATCGAGAAGCCCGCGTGCATAAGGCTGTTTAGGTACGTAGTCAGCGTCCTATGGTACTTGACCACTTCCTCTCCCAAGAAATGAGCGGTACGCCTTCCCTCTTCGAAATACCGGTCCACCGGCCAGTGCAGGCGGTTTCCCGCTTCGTCGCAATACCAGTCCTGTGTGCCAAACGCGGTAAAGACCGGATGCTCCACGGAAAAGACAAAATCTCCGCCTCCAGTCAAACACCGGGCGACGTTTCGGCAAAGCAGCGAAAAATCCTGCACATAATGAAAGGCGAGGGAACTGATAACCACGTCATAGGCATTCTCCGGATATGCGTAATCCTCAATGGACCCGCGGCGGTATTCTACCTCCGGCGCCGGGTTGCGCTTCTCGGCTTCTGCAAGCATCCGCTCGGATAGGTCGATTCCCAGCACGTGCTTCGCTCCGTTCTCCGCCGCATACCGGCAATGCCACCCAAACCCGCAGCCCAGATCCAGCACTCGCTTTCCACGAAAATCCGGCAGAAGCTTTTGCAGTTCATGCCATTCGCCCGCGCCTTCCAATCCCTGCACAGAGCGGGACATCCGGCTGTATTGTTCAAAAAATGCTTTGTCGTCGTATTTGTTCTCTTTCATGAAGTTCTCCTTATCACCCGGTCTTGGATTATACCGGGTATTGTCTTAATCGAGCGGCGTTCAGCGCATAAACGGGTAAACGGGCAGGTTGCGCACCACCAAGAAAACCACCACCAAGCCGGTAAAAACCAGCGCGTACGCCCCCGCGTGACGAAGGCGCGGCGGCCGGTATTCCCGGCGAAAGCACCCGGCCAGAAGCCAGATCCACGCGAACAGGACGACCGCCGCCATCAGGACCACCAGCGGGTTATAATAGACCGCCTGCCCGATCTGGCCATGGAGAAGGGATTCGATTGCCCTGGTCCCCCCGCAGCCCACACAGCGAAATCCCGTCACGCGATAAAAAAAACATGGCGGGAAAATTCCCACCAGTTTGGCCGGCGTCCACGAAAACCACAAAGCCGCTCCTATGTACAGCGCGGCGCTCCCGCCGCATACCCATGCGTTTCCCTTCCTTGTTCTCCATAAAAAGTTGGAAATGCGGTGTCCCCTCATCGGTTCCTCCTCTGTACCCTAACGCCCAAACCGTTTGGGCGGCAAAATATACCCGATCTGCCGGTCGGAAATGTCCGCGTCCGCCATAATCTGGCCCGGCGTTTCCTCCATCATCCGGGAAAGCAGGCTTTCCGGAATTCCCTGGGCAAAAAGCAGCTCCCGGATTGCAAGCAGGTCCGCCCCCCGCCTGCCGTACGCCTCATGGGCGTCGGATGCCAGGCAGTCGATGGCGTCCGCCCGCAGCATGGCCTGCGCCAGCTTCATCGGCTGAGGGCCGAACGCGCCCAGCAGACTTTGAGCCGTCACCTGCAGCACTGCCCCCTTCTCCAAAAGAAGATTCGGAATGTCATAGTTCTCCTGAAAATAGGCATACCGCTCCGGATGAGCGATTACTGGAATCAAATCTTGATCGAAAATCAACTCAATGTAATCAAATACATCCTCCATAGGGATGGGAGAAAAGGGCATTTCGGCCAGCAGATACCGGGTTCCGCCCAAAGAAAGCCTTTTTAACTCGTCCCGGCGGGTATACAGCTCCGGCCGCATAGCTACCTCGGCGCCCAACCGAATCTCCAGGGACAGCCCTCTTTCCATCAAGCCGCTTTTCAAGAGCGCAAGCCGCGCCTCCCGCTTTTCCAGAAAAGCGTCGGCAGCCGTCACATCATAAAAATGAGGGGTGGCCACAATGGTTTTTACTCCACTTTCCGCCGCTGCGGCGCACATTTCGAGGGACTCTTCCAGAGAAGAAGCCCCATCGTCCATTTCAGGAAGAATATGCGTGTGGATATCGACCATCGAGGTCACCCCCTCGGTTTGCTGCTCAGTTATTTCTTTCTGGAAGAGGCCGGCGACTTGGATGCCGACGAGGAAGAAGAGGTCTCCGGCTCGGATGGAGCCGTGCCGTCCTCATAAATAAACTCGTGCATCAGCAGACCGTTTTCCTTGGTGTCATAGTCTACGGTAGAAAGCATTTGGCCGTTTACCTCATGGGACCCGTACTTCCAGGTATTGTCCACCGGCAAACGGAATTCCTCCACCGGGTATTGCAGATAGGTCATGGAATTATAGGCAAGCGAGAGAACCTCGTTTGTGGGAATGTTGGTCTTTACATGGGGCAAAACCGAATTCGCCAGCCCCACAATCTTGAACACATCCATATTCTTCGCGCTCTTTACCACCGCCTGAATCACGTTGCGCTGGCGCTGGGTGCGCTGGAAGTCGTCGCCCGCCATTTTACGGATACGGGCGTAAGACAAGGCCGCGTTGCCGTCGAGCAGGTTGACGCCCTCGTGCAGTTCGCCCAAAGTGCCGTAATAGTTTTCGTCCAGATGATCGACCTCCGCTTGGGTCAGCTCGATTTCCACGCCGCCCAGAGTATCCACCACCTGCTCAAACATCTCGAAGTTGACGATGGCGTACTTATCAATCTTGAAATTGTAATTGTACTCGATGGTGTCCATCAAAAGCTCCGGCCCGCCCAGGGTATAGGCATGGTTGAGCTTCATGTCGTAGTAGCCGGGAATGGTCACCCAACTGTCGCGCATCAGAGAAACCATTTTCAGCTTTTGATGGGTGTTGTCCAGCGAGACGATAATCATGCTGTCGGTGTTGCCCGCCAAACTCTCGGTGCGGGAATCCACGCCGATGAGCAGGACGTTGTACACGTCTTCGTCGATCACTGCCAGGTCCGGCATGGACTGGTCGGAATTGAGCGGCACCGACGGCCAGGAAGGCGTGGGCACCTCCGAACCGGTTCTGCCCACAATCACCCACACGACGATGACCACCGCAATGATCGCCAGAACAATCAGACCCAGACATCCAAGGGTTGTATATTTCGCAACTTTCTTTCCAGATTTTTTTTCATTACCCAGCTCGTTAAGATCTACTTCGTCGTTTTTCTTCTTCATAACGGCTCCTTTTTTCACAGTATTTCTTTTTTGGACGGCGATATGTATCCGCGTGTAAAATCTCGCCGAAAAACCGTTCCCCTCTATGAAAACTGGGCCTTTCTTCCCAGTTCGTCCTTCCTCATATTTTTCTATTATGCATTTATCCAAAGAAAATTACAAGTCTTTTTTTCTCAAAATAGATGGAAATTACGCGGGATTTGCTTGATTTCTCGTTTTTTTTACAACTCGGATACACCGTCCGCTTCCTCCTTCTCCAGAGCGAACACCAGATGCGGCATATCCATATGGTAATAATGCTTCACCATTTTACCAATAGGTTTCATCCCCAGCCGGCGTGCCACCTGCTGGGATGCGTGGTTCGTTTCCCGGATGATGGACACCACCCGGCTGGCGCCCAACTGCTCAAAGGCATAGCGCTTACAGCCCCGAGCTGCCTCGGTGGCATACCCGTTGTGCCAGGCGCTGCGTTTGAACAGGTACCCAATTTCAATTTCCTGCCCGCGGCCCGTCTCCTGCCAGGTAAGCCCTGCCTGGCCCACAAACTCGCCGGTATCCTTTCGCTCCACCGCCCACAGGCCGAAGCCGTCGCTCCGGTACCGCTCCAGCTGACGTTCGAGCCAATCTCGCACCTCCTCGTCGGAAAAGGCATGCTCATAGGCGTACATGGCTTTCTCATCCTGCAAAATCGTACAGAGATTCTGAAAATCGGCTTTGGTCATCTCCCGCAGCCGCAGCCGCCTGGTTTGTAAAATTTCCTTCATCTATATTTCCTCCCAACACAAGGTCAGGCCCGCTTCCCTGCATTTCCCAGGAAGCGGGCCTTTTCTCTATTTGGTTTGTCCGTAATAGGCGCCGGGGCCGTGCTTGCGCAGAAAATGCTTGTCAAGCAGCGCTTGCTGCATAGGTGCACGGGCGGCACCCTGGGGCAGCGCTTCGGTATGCCAAGCCATCATGGCCACCTCTTCAAGGACCACGGCGTTGTGCACCGCATCCTCCGGGGTGCTTCCCCAAGTGAAAGGCCCGTGGGCTTTTACTAAAACCGCAGGGACTTGCTGAGGATCAATTCGTTTCTTTTGAAAGGTCTCCACCATCACCCGGCCGGTTTCCAACTCGTATTCCCCATGGATTTCCTCTTCGGTGAGGGCCCTGGTGCAGGGAACCGGGCCGTAGAAGGCGTCGGCGTGGGTGGTGCCGTAGGCGGGAATATCCCGTCCAGCCTGGGCCCAGATGGTGGCCCAGCGGGAATGGGTATGGACGACGCCGCCCAGAGACGGGAACTTCCGGTAAAGCTCCAGATGGGTGGGGGTATCGGAGGAGGGATGCAGGCTCCCTTCCACCACGTCGCCCTGAAGGCTGACCACCACCATGTCCTTAGCCGTCATCTCCTCATAGGAGACGCCGGAGGGCTTGATGACCATCAGGCCCGACGCCCGGTCGATGCCGGATACGTTTCCCCAGGTAAAGACCACCAGGCCGTGGGCCGGCAGCTGCAAATTGGCGGCAAAGACCTGCTCCTTGAGTGCTTCCAGCATGTCTCGTTCCTCCGCTTTCTCAGGATTTGAGCTTCCAATAGAGATCATTCCACATCAGTTCCTTCTCCAGCTCTTCGAGCTTGGTATCCTTGCCGATGTGAACAAATTCGATGTCCATAATCCGGGCGAAATCCCGCATAATCTCCGCGTCCAGCCCGTAGCTTAGAACGGTGTGGTGAGCGCCGCCCGCCAAAATCCAGGCTTCCGCAGAGGTGGTCAGATCCGGCAACGGTTTCCACATGACCTGGGCCACCGGGAGCTTGGGCATCTCCTCAAAGGGGGCGGCGGCATGGACGTCGTTGACGATCATGCGCATCCGGCCGCCCATATCCACCAGGCTGATGACGACGGCATCCCCTTCCCCGGTCTTGAAGGTCAGGCGGGCCGGGGGTTCCCGGTCTCCAATGCCCAGAGGATGGACCTCAATGCAGGGCTTGGTTACCGCGATGTCCGGGTCCACCTCCAGCATATGGGCACCCAGGACGCCCTGGTTTTGCGGATCCATATGATAAGTGTAGTCCTCCATAAAGGCGGTGCCGCCGGAAAGGCCCGTGCTCATGAGCTTGACAATCCGGTGAAGGGCGGCGATCTTCCAGTCCCCTTCCCCGCCGAAGCCGTAGCCGTCGGCCATCAGGTTTTGCACCGCAAGGCCGCCCAGCTGCCGAAGCTGCTGCAGGTCCTGGAAGTTGTCGGTAAAGGCGCCGAAGCCGCCCACCTCCAGGAACTTGCGCAGAGCCACTTCCAGCTTCGCCTGGTAGCGCACCGCGTCCAAATCGTCGGTTTTCAAATCGTACCGCTCCCGGTATTCCTTCATTTTAGCGTCCACCTGGGCTTCGGTCACCCGGTCGACGATGCTGACTAAGTCTCCCACGCCCCAGGAATTGACCGACCAGCCCAGCTTGATCTGGGCTTCCACCTTGTCCCCTTCGGTGACGGCCACCTCGCGCATATTGTCCCCGAACCGGCACACCTTCAGCCGACGGCTCTCATAAGCGCCGATGGCCGCGCGCATCCAACGCCCAACCCGGGCGCGGGTGGTTTCGTCTCCCCAGTACCCGGCAACGACCTTGCGGGGCATGCGAAGCCTGGCGCCGATAAAGCCGTGCTCCCGGTCCCCGTGGGCGGACTGGTTGAGATTCATGTAATCCATGTCGATGTCGTCAAAGGGAATATCCCGGAGAAACTGGGTGTGCAGATGCAGCCAGGGTTTCGATAGCCTCGTCAGCCCCCCGATCCACATTTTCGACGGCGAAAAGGTGTGCATCCAGGTGATGACGCCCACGCAGGATTCGTCCGCGCTGGCTTTGGTCATCACGTCGGTAATTTCCCCCGCGTTTCGCACCGCCGGCATACACACCACCCTGCCGGGAACCGACGGGTCCTCGTCGAGAGCCTTGGCGATGATCCTGGCGTGGTCGTTTACCTGGCGGACCACCTCGGCCCCGTATAAATCCTGGGTGCCGGCGATGAACCAAAAGGTGTACTGCTGTTCCATGGGTAATTCCCCCTTTTTCAAATAGACCCTTGCAATCCGCCGGACAGGCGGATATTTTATCGAGAGCGGTCAGTCCGCCTGCTTTTTGAGGGCCTTGAGCCGCTTCATCACGTCGTTTTCCCCACGGCCGAAATAATCGTGGAGGCGTTTGTATTCCGTGTACAGCCGGTCGTACACCTGAGCGTGCTCCGCCACCGGCTCATACGCTGCTTCTTTTACCTTGCCCATCCGGCGCGCCGCGTCGAACACGTCAGCAAAACCGCCCGCGTCCTTCCCGGCGGCTACCGCGGCGAAGATGGCGCTGCCCAGCGCCGGGCCCTGTTGGGAGCCTGCAATGCGCACCGGCATACGCAGCACGTCCGCATAAATCTGCATAGCCATGGGATCCTTCTGGCTGATGCCGCCCGAGGCGTAAAACTCGTCCACCGGCACCCCGTTTTCCCGGAAGGTTTCCACGATCATACGGGTGCCGTAGGCGGTGGCTTCAATGAGGGCGCGGTAGATTTCCTCCGGCTTTGTCTGCAGGGTCATCCCCAGGATCAGGCCGGTTAGGTCCACGTCCACCAGCACGGAGCGGTTGCCGTTGAACCAGTCCAACGCCAGAAGGCCGCTTTCCCCGGGCTTGAGCCTCTGGGCCTTTTGACGCAGATAGGTGTGGATATTCTGTCCCTTCGCCTTCGCGTCCTCCACATAGGCCGCGGGCAGGCAATTGTCCACAAACCAGGCGAAATGGTCCCCCACGCAGGACTGGCCCGCCTCATAGCCGAAGTAGCCCGGCATCACCCCGTCGGCCACTACGCCGCACATGCCCGGGACCTTACGTTCTTCCCTACCCATGAGGATATGGCAGGTGGAGGTGCCTATAATGGCAAGGAGCTTGCCCGGCCCGTCGATGCCCACCGCCGGCACGCACACATGGGCGTCCACATTGCCTACCGCCACCGCCGTCCCCGGGTTTAAACCGGTGAGCGCTGCGGCCTTTTGGGTGATTTCCCCGGCCTTTTGGCCTAAGGGGGAGATGGTTCTGGAAAGCTTTTCGTCCACCACACGGCGAAGACGTTCGTCCAATGCAGCAAAAAAGTCCTCCGACGGGTACCCTTCCCGCTTCGACCAGATTTCCTTATACCCGGCGGTGCAGGAATTGCGGGTTTCCACGCCGGTCAGCTGCCAGACGATCCAGTCCGCCGCCTCAATAAACCGGTCCATGGCCTCGTACACCCCGGGGGCCTCGTCTAGAATCTGCCACAGCTTTGGGATGGCCCACTCGGACGAGATCTTGCCTCCGTACCGGGCCAGAAAGGTTTCTCCCCGTTCCTCGGCAATGGCGTTGAGACGGTTTGCCTTGTCCTGCGCCGCGTGATGCTTCCACAGCTTTACGTAGGCGTGGGGCTCGTCTTTCCACTGGGGGAGGAAACAAAGAGGCGTGCCGTCCGCTTTCACCGGAAGGACGGTACAGGCGGTAAAATCCGTCCCGACGCCGATCACGTCGTCAGGCGATACGTCCGCCTCCCGGAGCACCGCCGGAATGGTATGCCCCAGCGCCTCCAAATAATCCTGCGGGTTCTGGAGAGCCCAATCCTGAGGCAGCCTGCGGCCGCTGGGCAGCTGCTCGTCCATTACCCCATGGGGATACTCGTAAACGGCGGCTGCGGCCTCCCGCCCGCTTGGCACCTCCAAAAGCACCGCCCTTGCGGACAATGTCCCAAAGTCCACCCCAATGGTGTATTTCATGTCGTCTCTTCCTCTCAAATGTATGGTTCTATTTCCAAGGCTGTTTCACACGAAAAAAGGGCGCCAGGTCCGCACATCCGCAGATCCGGCGCCTTTTTTACAAAGCAGCCCTTTTTCACCCGATCCAAGCGGTTTGGCTATTCGACAAAGCCCATCCCCTTCTTGAGAACCTGCTTCATCTTTTCCTTATGCTCTCCAGTGATCCCCCTGGATATGGTATACTCCGCCCCAAAAGTATTGCCCGGCTGCATGGTTGCCTTCATCTTCTCCAGATAATCGTCCAGAGAGCAGATCCGCTTCGCCGGGTTGCCGGCGTAAACACCGCCGGAGGGCAGGTCCTTGGTTACCACGCTGTTGGCCCCCACGATCACCCGGTCCCCAATCCTGCAATTGGGAAGAACCGTACTGTTGGCCCCGATAAATACCTGGTTTCCGATGGTCACCAAGCCGATCTTCGTGTACCCCAGAAACATCTTCGTACTGGCGTCATGGGCCAGAATGTGTACCCGGGGCGCCAGCGTTACATCGTCGCCGATGGTAATCAGCCAGCAGTGGGACGGGTCGAGGATGCAGCCCTTTTGGGGCTGAAAGTTCTTTCCCACCGTCAGGCCCCGCTCGACGAGCACCGCAAGCGGCGTCTCCCCGCGCAGCTTGGCCGCGACGGCAGCCTTTTGCTTTCCGATCCAGCTCATAGTGTTCTTCCTTCTTCCTTACAACTGGGACGCCGTCCTTCCGATTTCGGGCGGCAAATCCTAGACATGCATTACATTTATATGGAATATTCGCTCATTTTCCATTTAGTTGTTCTGTCAATCCTTACAAGATAGAAAGAGAAATATCTATTTGTCCATACGGTTGTTCGTACATTTCTATCGTAAATTATAACAGTCCAATCCGCGCTGGTCAAGGTGAAATTTTCAAGGTGCATGTAGAAAAATGGGGACGATTTTTTACTTTTTGAACAATTGTAATAAATGCGTAGCCGCTAGCTGGACCCCGGTCTTGCCCGAATGGAAGTTAAGCCCTCCCTGCATCCAGACGGCATAGGGCTCCCTGAGCGGCGCATCGGCGGACAGTTCAATGGACGCGCCCATGGTAAAGGCCCCCGCCGCCATAATAACCTGGCTGTCATAGCCGGGCATGTCCCAGGGCTCGGGGGTGACGAAGGCGTCGATGGGCGCTCCCGCCTGCATGCCCTGGCAGAAGGCGATGAGGTTTTCCGGAGTCTGAAGCTTCACGGCCTGGATGATATCGTGACGCTCCTCCAAGGGCTCGGGAGTGACCGCGAAGCCCAGCTCCTTCATAAGCCCGGCGGCGAACACGGCGGTTTTCAGCGCTTCGCCGGTGACGTGAGGGGCATGGAACAGACCCAGAAACAGCTCCCTGGTGTGCCCGAGGGTGGCGCCGATTTCCCGGCCCACCCCGGCGGTGGTGTGCCGGCAGGCGCACAGCTCGATCAAATCCGACCGGCCGGCGATGTAGCCACCGGTGGGGGCCACGCCGCCGCCCGGGTTTTTGATAAGAGATCCCGCCATCAGGTCGGCGCCGTAGGCGGTGGGCTCCGCCTCGTCCACAAATTCGCCGTAGCAATTGTCCACCATCACCACCACGCCCGGCTTCTTTTTCTTGACGAACCGGGCGATTTCCCCGATGGTCTTGGCCGACAGGCTTTTTCGAAGGGTATAGCCCCGGGAGCGCTGGACATACACCATCTTTACCGCGTCGTCGAGGGCCTGTTCGATCCCGTCGTAATCCGGCTCCCCATCCTCTTTGAGGGCCACCGAATCAAAGGCGATACCGAAATCTTTCAATGAGCCCTGGCCGCTTCCGCGCAGGCCAATGACCGAATGGATGGTGTCGTAGGGAATGCCGGTGACGGAAAGCATTTTATCTCCCGGACGCAGCACGCCGAAGAGGGCCACCGACAGGGTATGAGTGCCGGACAGAAAAGAATGGCGCACCAGGGCATCCTCGGCGTCCATGGCGTCGGCGAACACCCGGTCGAGCACTTCCCGGCCCCGGTCTCCGTAGCCGTAGCCGGTGGAAGGGACAAAGTGGGATTCGCTGACCCGGTTCTCGATAAAGGCGCACAGCACCTTCTGCTGGTTTTGCTCGGTCTGCCGGTCAATCCGGTCAAAGGCGGGGGCGCAGGCGCAAAGGGCACGCTCGGACGCCTCCGCCACCTCAGGAGCGATGTGAAAATACGGTTTTTGCAGCATAGGTTCCTCCATTTGTCCCGCCGGCCTCTTTTCCCTGGGAAGAGGCGCACCGCGGGATCCTCTCAATTTTGTATACCGGGCCGGGTTTCGGCCCCACGGGAAAAACCCCGTATGCCGGTTTCCGAAAAAGCGGCGGATACGGGGAAGGAAGGTCACATTTTGTCGATACCAAAGGCATAAAAGGCGGTCCGGGTGCTTACGCTCCCACCCGGCCTACGTAACAGTGGACAAAGTTTGGCAAAAGGAGCGCCCCGCCGGTTTCATACCGGTCGAACAGACTGCCAACCGCATTTACAAAACGGGCATAGTGCCCTTCGTCCGGCTTTGGCGCGTAAGAGGAGGATAGGCTCAGGCCGAGAAACCCTTCCCGGTCACAGCGAAAGTCATTGGGATGGCGGATAAAGGTATACCGGCCATCCTGAAAAAAGCAACGGCACATTTCCTGCAGCATGGCGCTGCCGGCCAGGGTTTCCACGTTCTTTTGACAGATTTCTTCGCACAAGCGGTTATTGTCCCGAACTACCGGCGCGCTGTCGTCCAAAAAGTTCCAGATCAGCGTCACCCTGCCGCCGGGTTTCAGAATCCGCCGGCACTCGTCCCGAAACTGCATGGGGTCGAACCAATGGAAGGCCTGGGCAACCGAAACGCCGTCCACACTTTGGTCTCTTAGTCCCGTATGTTCCGCCGAACCGGCCACCGCGTGAAACTGCACGAATCCATGCAATTCCCGCTTGGCCGTTTCCCGCATATCGAAGTTTGGCTCCACTGCATACACGGTAGCCCCCCTGGACAAAAGAAGCCCGCTGAAAATCCCCGTTCCTGCGCCGATGTCGGCAATCACTGGGCCTTCTTTCACAAACACCAGGCGTAGAAGAGCGTCCACCAGAGGTCCGGGATAGGACGGCCTCCATCTGGCATATTGGTCCGCCCTTCCGCTAAAAAGCTGTTTGCTGTCCATCGGCTTCTCCCTTCCCGGCCGGCCGCAGAAAGGCGTATTCTTCCAAGGGTTCAAAACCCAGCGACCGATAAAAGGCTTCGTTCTCGCTTGCATCGCGCAGCAGGAATACCTGCTTGCCCGCTTTTTGCAGGGTTTCGCTCATGGCGTCTACCAAAGCTCGTCCATATCCGCGGCCTCGGTACTCCGGCACTACCGCCACCGCGCAAAGAAGCGCCTGCCCTTCGCTTTCCCCCGCCGTCATGGCGCAGCCCACCGGGCCGCCGCCCTCACAGGCCGTTACCGCCCGGATGAGCCCCCGGCGCAGCTTGTGGGACACGTCCACATACCAGCCGTCAAAGGGAGGCAGCCGGATGCTGGCACCCGTGCAGGTTTTCAGCAGGGCGTACAGGGTGCGGGGGGACGGGGCCCAGTCTAGGGCAAGCCCGGTTTCGGCGGGAAAAACCTGCTTTTTCCGCCGGAGCAGGACGGCGGTCTGCGCTCTGAAAAAGGGCAGCCGCCGCGCCGCTGCACACTTGCACAGCAGGGTTTCAAACCCCGCCGCCTGCAAAAAGAGAGCCAGTTCCCCGGCGTCGAACCCGTCCCTGGCCACCAGCGTCATTTGTCCGTCCAGCCGTCCCATTACCGCAACGGGTTCTTTCTCCGTCTGCTGCACCCACAGGTCGAAAAACAGGGATGAAAGCCCGTAAGCGGCGGCGTTGACCGCCAGGCGGGGGAAAAGCGGGTCCTCCTGCAAAAAAGCCAGGGTCTCTAAACTCTCAGCATCCTCGATATGACGGATCATCCCTTTGCCAGTTCCATCGCCAAGGCCCGCAGCAGGGACAGCGTGCTTTCCAGGTCGCTTTGGGCGATGACGCCGGCGGGCGCGTGCAGGTACCGGCAGGGCACCGACAGAGCGGCGGTAGGCACGCCGGCACGGCTTTTGTGGATGGCACCCGCGTCGTTGCCGCCGGTGACCGCGGCCTTGGGCTGGCAGGGAATGTTGTGGGCCTTGGCGAGGGCAAACGCCAGGTCGTACATCTGTTTATCGTAAATGGTGTGCCCGTCCATAAAGGAAACGGCCACGCCCTGTTTGAGCCGGCAGACCTGGTCTTTCGGCTCCACCCCGGCAATATCCGCCGCCGTGGTGGCTTCCACCACAATGGCCGCATCCGGCGCAACCCCATAGGCGGCCGTGCCTGCGCCCCGCAGGCCCACTTCCTCCTGCACGGTGAACACGGCGGTCAGGTCATAGGGAAGGTCCTCCTTGAGCAGCGCCAAAAGCACCGCGCAGCCCGCTCGGTCGTCCAAGGCTTTTGCCTTGACGCACCCGTCCCCAAACGGGGAAAACGCCGTGTCCCACACGGCAAAGTCCGGGATCGCGACCAGGCGCTGGGCCTCTTCCCGGGTATCGGCGCCGATGTCGAAAAAGAGCTTGTCCAAGTCGGGCGCTTTTACACGCTCCTCGCTGTCTAAGAGATGGACCGGAGCGCCGGCCACCACGCCGGGGACTTTCTGTTCCCCGATGAGCACCCGGCGGCCGAATAAAACCCGCGGGTCGATGCCGCCCACCGTGGAAAACCGCAAAAGGCCGTTTTCTTCCACGTGTGTGACGACAAAACCCACCTCATCCATATGGGCGGACACCATGACCTTTTTCTTGGCCCGGCATCTGCCCTGTTTTTCTACAATCAGGTTTCCAAGGCCGTCCACCCGGCAGCGGGCCACACCGTCGAGCTTGGAAAGAAGGAAATCGCGCACCGCTTCCTCCCGGCCAGAAACGCCGGGCAATTCACAGAGGGTTTTAAGGGTGTCAAGCATCGCTGCATTCCTCCTTTGTCAGGTAAAGGGCCAAAAGCCGGGCGGTGTTTTCCAAATCCTCCAGGTCAATGACCTCCACCGGCGTATGCATGTACCGCTGGGGGATGGAAATGAGCCCGGTGGGGCAGCCCGCCTTGGAAACGGCGATGCAGTCTGCGTTGGTGCCGGAGTCCGCCCCCATGATTTCCGTTTGATAGGGGATGCCCGCTTCCTTGGCAAGGGCGCACAGGCGGGTAAAAATCGGGTAGGAAAGCACCGGCGCATAGCCGATCATGGGGCCCTTCGACAACTGGCCGCACTTGTGCTTGGCCGAGTCCGGCGTAAAGGCAAAGCTTACATCCAGGGCGATGGCCTCGGTGGCCTCCGACTGGAAGGCCCCTGCCTGGGCCCCCGCCTGCCCGGTCTCCTCCTGGACGGAAAACTGCACGGTGATGCGGGTCTTATGGTCTTTCGGCAGCAGAGACAGCGCCCGGAGAATGGCGGTGACGCAGGCCCGGTCGTCCAGCGCCTTGGAGGTCACCCGGCCGCCGGCCAGACGGCAGGGGCTGCTTTTAACCGTCACCCGGTCGCCCGGCCTTACCAGCTTTTTAAGGGCTTCCCCGGAAAGGCCCGTGTCAATCCAGGCGTCCGCCAGGGCCGGGACCTTTTTGCGCTCCTCGGCCTTGCTCAGATGCGGGGGCACCGCGCAAAAGATTCCGTCCACCGGCTCCTTGCCCCAGATGGTAACCTCCCGGTCGGGTAAAGTCCGCAGGTCCACCCCGCCGGTTTTGTCCACCCGGACAAAGCCGTCCTCCAGATGGGTGACGATCATGCCGATTTCGTCAATGTGGGCGTCGAGCAGCACATGGCGGGTATATCTCTCTGGAACGATCTCCCCGATCACGTTACCCAGCGCATCGGTACGCACCCGTGCGTACCGGCCCAGCTCCTCTGCGGCGAGCGCAGCCGCTTCTCCCTCCGCCCCGGCGGGGCCTACGGCCGCGCACAGGGAAAAGAGAACCTGCTTGGTATCCATGGTTTTGTTCCTCTCCTTCTGCGTAACGTCCGGCGCTTTTTTATATAAGCGTGCGGACCAGCTCTTTGAAATGATTGCCGCGGGCGGCAAAGTTCGGGTATAAATCGAAGCTGGCGCAGGCGGGAGACAAGGTCACCACGTCGCCGGGCTTTGCCTCGGCCTTCGCCGCGCTCACCGCTTCTTCCATATCCCGTACCCGCAGGATGGGGGTTTTCATCTCGTCAAAGTCCGGGCAGGCGCGTACCGCTTGCTCGATTTTGTCCGCCGTGGCCCCCATTAAAATCAGCCGCTTGACGTATTTGGCCACCGCCGGGCCTAAAGTGTCAAAGGGGATGTGCTTATCGTACCCGCCGGCGATGAGGATGACCTTCTCGGGGAAGGCCTTGAGCCCCGCAATGGTGCGGGTGGGGCTGGAGGCGATGGAGTCGTTGTACCAGCGTACCCCGTCCTTCTCCCGCACCAGCTCAATGCGGTGCTCCACTCCGCCGAAGGTTTCCGCCGTGGTGCGCATGGCAGTCAAGTCCACGTCCCCCCAAACGGCACAGATGGCGGCCAGGTAGTTTTCCACATTGTGGTCGCCGGGCAGCTTGATGGCGGCCCGCTCAAAAAGGCGCTCCGGTTTCCCGTTGCGGGAGAAATAGAGAAAGCCGTCCTCTCCCAGATACGCGCCGGTGCGCACCGGCCTGGTGCGGGAAAAAAGAAGGGTGTCCCCCCTGGTTTCCATAGCAAAGGAGGCGGTAATGGCGTTGTCCACGTTAAGTACCGTACGGGAAAAGCCAGTCTGGTGCAAAAACAAGTTGCGCTTGGCGTCGATATACTCCTGCATATCCTTATGGATGTCCAGGTGGTTGGGGGCTACGTTGGTCACCACCGCCACCTGGGGACTCTGGCGCATGGAAATGAGCTGAAAGGAGGAAAGCTCCACTACCGCATAGTCCTCCTCCTTCATCTCCATCACCTTGGGCAGCAGCGGCGCGCCGATGTTCCCGCCCAACCAGACGGTATGACCCTGGGCCTTGAGCATCTCGGCGATCAGGGTGGTGGTGGTGGTCTTTCCGTCCGACCCGGTCACCCCGATAAGCTTCGCCGGGCACAGGTCGAAAAAGACCTCCATTTCCGAGGTGACCGTCACCCCGTCGGCCCGGTACCCGGCCAGCTGCGGCAGCGTATAGGGCATGCCGGGGGTACGGAAGATGATGTCGGCGTCCAGGTTTTCCAGATAGTCCGGGCCGGTTTTGAGCACGGCGCCCAGCTTTTGCAGATGGCCCGCCGCCTCTCCCAGGGCCTCCGGCTCTCGTTTGTCACAGGCGGTGACCTTCGCCCCGTACCGGCAAAGCAGCTCGATGAGGGGGCGGTTGCTTACCCCGATGCCGCACACGGCTATCTTTTTCCCCTTAAGGCTTTGAAAAAACGTTTCGGCTGACTGACGCATACGCTCTTTGCTCCGTTTCTCCGCGCACAGGCTTGCCAAACAGCGGGCATCCCCCTCTCTGCGCGGGAAGAGCGGGATAGAATATAAAGTCATAGTCCACCCAATCCACCTGTAGATCCGGGCGGTTCTTTTCCCGGGAACCATTGGGCAAAGCGGCGGGCTGTCACTTGGCTATAATACTTTATTATATGTGTTTTACAGGAAAAATTCAACGCGCATACCGTCTTTTTCCCGCAAAGCCAAGCTGCGGGCTCAAATGCGCAATTTATCCGACTGTTTTGCGTAAAAAGCACGCATATACCTTATTATAATAGAAAGCCCCCGGAAAGGTTCTTTTTTCCTCTCCGGGGACCGCAAAAAACAAAAAAAATAAGGCCGCCCCCACTATTGCAGGGACAGCCCTTTATGGTGGACGCTAACGGACTTGAACCGCTGACCTTCCGCACGTCAAGCGGAAGCTCTACCAGCTGAGCTAAGCGTCCAAACAGAACTTGTCGTTTTTGCGACGAAGATTATTATATAGCATGTGTCCATAAAATGCAAGTCTTTTTTCGCAAAAGCGACGCAAATAATTCATAAATTTGGGGAATCCGGCGCTCCTTCCGTTTTCAGGGCGGATTCTTTGCATATTCCTTCCTTGCTTGTCCCACACTAATACCGGCAGCCGGGCGGAAAAACGCGCGGCGATAGAAACTTTGCTTTTGCGAAAGGAGTTTAAATCTATGATATACCGAACCGACCTGGCCATTGAGGCCGCCGAGCTTGCGGGGACGAAAACCCCGCCTGGGGTGGAGTCCAGCGAGGAAATGCGCGGCGACGCGAAAATCACCCGCATCCGGGTAGTAAACGAAGAGGGCGCCAGTGCCATCGGCAAGCCGGTGGGCAACTATGTGACCATCGAGCTGCCGCCTTTCTCGGAAATGTCGGAAGAGATCGACGAGAAGCTTTCCGCCGTGGCCGACTGCCTCAAAGAGCTGCTGCCCCCGGAGGGTCCCGTTCTGGTAGCGGGCATCGGAAACGCCGAAACCACCCCCGACGCCTTAGGCCCTGACGCTTGCTCCTCCATCCTGGCCACCCGCCACATCCGCGGGGAAATCGCCCGGGCCGCGGGCTTAGAGGGGCTTCGCCCGGTGGCGGTGCTGGCGCCGGGGGTTTTGGGGCAGACGGGCATTGAGACCGGCGAACTGCTGGCCGCGGCAGTCGAACACATCAAGCCTGCCGCCGTCATCGCCATCGACGCGCTGGCCTCCCGCAGCCTCTCCCGCCTGGGTTGTACCGTGCAGCTGGCGGACACCGGCATTTCCCCGGGGTCGGGCGTGGGCAACAAGCGCAAGGAGCTCAGCCGGGAAACCCTTGGGGTGCCGGTCATTGCCATGGGGGTGCCCACGGTGGTAGACGCTATGACCCTGGCCGCCGACCTTCTGGGCGAGGAGGACGCCGACCGGCTCCTAGAGAAGGTACAGCCGGACGGCCGGGCCATGATGGTCACCCCCAGGGAGATCGACATGCTCATTGACCGGGCGGCGTTCCTTTGCTCCCTTGCCGTCAATACCGCTTTGCAGCCCACTCTCACCCCCGACGACATCTTAGCGCTAGTCTCCTAATTTTCCTTGGCCCGGCCCTTCTTTTTTTCGCCGCTATGCAAGAAAAACAGCTCTTATTCCACCCATTTAGCGGGAATGATAGGCAGGCCCTTTTTCAGCCTTTCAGATTAGTGCAATTTGACGAAGCTCTTGAAAATCTGCACAAATCCAAATCCAAATTTTGTTGCTTTCTCTAGTTTTCTATTTCCTTCCATTTAAAAATTACAACCCTGTCATTTCTGTTACAAAATTGTAACAATGCACAGAAAGGAAATGCGACCTTTGGTTTTTTTGACTTAAAAATGGTCGAATTCAAAAAAACGCCGTCGTTTTTTCCAAATCAAAAAAACGAAAAAAAACCGCGTTACTTTCCAATCGCACGAGTTCCTTATGTAGCAAAACGTCAAAAACTTTGGCAGGTTTGAACAAATCCAAGCACCCGCAATCGTTTGACAGACCTGGGTTTGCGAGGCTATAATCAAACTCGTTCGAAAAAAACAGAAGTCAAAATGCGTTATTTTTTCTTTCTGTGAAGCGCCCAAAACCGGCGGCTTCGCAAATACAGAGTAAGGAGCGTTGGTATGACCGAAATGCAACGAGTGCGCAAGCTCTTATCCCGCTTGTGTACTTCGCGCCTCTTTCCGGTGACCCTTTTGGGGGCCACATGCGTCATAGCTCTCGTCTGGGGATTTCTTGAGCTTAAACCGGTCCGTGTCTACGACGGCGTCACCGACACCACGGTGTACACCTCCTCGGCGCAGCCGAATATCATCCTGGGAAAGGCCGGCATCCTGCCGGGCGAAGACGATCTGGTGGATACCCGCCACAACGCAGACGGCAATCTGGAGATCACTTACATTCGCGACGGCGCCTTCGACCTTTCTTCCCTCACCCAAAGCAGCGCGGTCAGCGTTTCCTATTACGGAACGCTCGCTCAATACACCCAGGAATCCGCCGCACCGGAAACGGTGACGGTGGAAATCGAATCCTCCATTCCCTACGGAACCGTGACGCAGGAAACGAGCCTGCTAAACGCAGGCGAGGTACGTGTGAAGAGCGCAGGCGTGGCCGGCGTGAGCGTAGCCCGTTACGAGCAGACCATGGTAAATGGCAAAATCGTCAAATCGGTAAAGCTGGGCGAGGAAGTGGTCAGCGAGCCGGTGGATGAAGTGGTGCAGATGGGCACCTATGTGGCCCGCAATCCCAGTCTGGTCAGCCAACTGACCGGTTCGGGCGGCGCAGTAATGACCTCGGCGGATGTGCCGTGCTTCTCCCTGCTCACCCCCTCTTCTCCCATTGAGCTGGACGCAAACGGCTATCCGGTCCATTACAGCCGGGTTATCACCGGCCCCGGCACGGCTTATACGGCCGCGCCCGGCAAGGGCACCGCTTCGGGACGCCCTGCCATGCAGGGCCATGTGGCGGTGGACCCCAAGGAAATCCCCTACGGTACGGAGCTGTATATCGTGTCCGCGGACGGCAAGTTCGTCTACGGCTACTGCATCGCGGCGGACACCGGCGGCTTTGTTCACACCACCAACATTGTGGCCGACCTGTATTTCTCCAACATGAGCGACATTTACAGCTTCGGCAAACGCGACGTGCTCATCTTTGTGCTTAACTAAGAGCGCGCGCAACACCCCATACAGACGAGACAAGGGCCGGACGCTTTGGGGGGGCCG
>NZ_JBBMFD010000009.1:0-103893 GCF_040096205.1 Solibaculum intestinale
GTCAGGTCCTCTTTTTTGACTTCTGTCGGGAAAGGTCCCTCATCCGGTTACTTCGTAAAGAATCCCGCTGTCAAAACGAAGCGTTTTTCCGCCCACCTCCACCGTTCCCGTATAGCCGGTATGCCCGGACGGGGTTTCCAAAGCATTGGTGGACAGCTGAAGCCGGCCGGCCTCAATGACAAGGGAATTAAAATCGTCGGCGTAGAGGTAGCCCGCGTCGTTTTCTCCCACCGAAAAGGTGATGGTTGGTCCAAAAATCGGATTTTTATTGACAGATACCTTGCGTTCCCCGCTTTGCGCGTTCAGATACCCTGCGACCAAAAGGTTTCCCTCTCCATCCAACGACAGCTTTCCGTTATCAAATGAGAAGGCGCCCGACTGCATGTCAATCCAGGAAGACCCATTGACCGATTCCAGACGCCCGGTTTTAATCAGCCCCGCGTCCAGCACCCCGGCAATCAGCTCGCTGGCCGTAAACCCTGCTCCCGTACCGAAGGTGCGCCACTCCCAGTCCATGCCGTTTTTTCGGTTGGCAATGGCCAGAAGGCCGGGCCCCAGGTAAATGGCTCCGTAGTCCGGGCTGTCCGCTTGGTTGTTTTCCAAAAGAATTCCTCCGCTGTCGGTAACGGTAGCGCTTTCGTAGGCGCCGGAGGCAATAATTTTGTTTTGCAGCGTGTCGATGGCGCCCTCCAGCCGGGAGGTGTCCACTGGACTGTCCGGTCCGGCGTTCTGGGTGGTGTCATCCCAGGCCCCTTCCTTTTCCAAAAGCCGGTTTTTTTCTGCTTCCATTTTCGCGAGAAGACTGCCCAAAGCGGGGGCTGTATCTCCAATGACCAGCTCGGTGTCCGCCGGATTGAGATAGTCTCGTTTGAGCCCGGTAACCCGCGCCGTCAGCTCTAAAGGCGGGTCAAACCCGTCGTCGATGACGGTCACCTCGTCGTTGAGCCGCACCGCTTCATGGGAAAGACCGGCGAGGGTTTCTAAGTCCACCGCCTTCATGGTATAGCGCATCGAGGGTATACATCGTTTTTGAAGCTCATCATACGTAGCTTTTAAAAGAGCTTCCGGATCGTCGAGATCGGAGAATACCGCCACCCCGAAAAGATGCTGCTTTGTCCCGCTGCCATACCCCCACCGTGCCAGAGCCTGCGGATCACCCACCCACTCCTGACCGGCAGGCTTGTCCACCGGATGGTCCGGCGTTGTCCAAACCGCGTCAGCAAATGTGCGCCGGGCGCCTCTGGCCGCCTGGCTGGGGGATTCTTTGATGCCGATGGTCTTTCCCCGGCCATATAGGGCGGTGACCAGGCTGGTAGTGTCCGCCTGCCGGGTAATCTGCAAAAGGTCCCGGTTCCAGGTAAAACGTTTGCCTGTCTGCCTTGGTGTGTCCGCAACTATAGAAACGGTCCGGGCGGTAATATGATTGCCATCGAGGGTTAGGCGAAAGACCAGGCGTGCCTTGCATTGTTCCTGTAACCGGTACAGGCAGGCGAGTGCGCTCTCATAATAAAAGGAAATGGAGGAAAAGGGCAAATTGTCGCAGTTGCCGCACTGCCACCGGGTGGATGCCAGAATGGCTTGGGCGGCCTTCTGCGCCGAGGTGTCGGATAGGGTCAAGTCATCTACCACCGTTGCCAGCAGTTCGTAACACACATGTTCGCCGTAGAGCTCGCACAGAACTCCGCTCTCCTGGTGCCGCTCCTGTATCCGCTTGATCTCAAACAGCTGGAACTGTCCGTCTAAGTCGGTAAATCCCATATAATCGCCTTGTCCGGCGGCCTGTGCCGCGGCCGCCGCCAACGTGACCGTCAGCGTCTGTTTCGCTTCGTCATGGACAACTGAGAGAAGGGAGCCGCCGGCCCCATTTTGCATCAGCCCCGTCAGCTTTTCCGTCCGGTCAAAAAAATACAGAATGAATTCCATCAGTACCACCTCGGCCGGTAAGTGTAAACCCCTTCCGGGTAATTAGAAAGATTTCCGTTTTTGCACAGCAAGTGCAAAAACGTGGTATCTACCGGAACCTCAAAAAAGCGGCTTCCGACTTGCAGAAGCTCGTTTTGAACCTGTCCGTTGCGCCATACCGCTCCCGTCTGCGTGTTGATGACAAAGGCGTCCCCCTCCTGGAAGCTGCCCCGCAGCGTCACGTTTTTTGCCGTGCAGGCAAGCACAATCAGGTCGGCAGCCGAGGACAGGGAGAAAGAGAAAGCGCCCCTGGAAGGCGCGGTACCCTCAAAGGAAACCGACTGATTGATTCCCACCGTTGTTTCAGCTCCCATGGCATAGGGTGCGCAGCGAAAGGTCACCTGAAATTCGCCCCACTTTTCAAAGCCTTCGAAGCTGGAGACGGAAAGGACACAAGCGCTTCTCGTCTGCTGCGGTGCATCCCAAAAGACAAGCTCGCCGCTGCCGAACAGCCAAGCCGCCAGCTCGTGAGATGCCGTTTGCAGGTCGGCGTCATCGTCGCTGAGCACCGCACAGCGCAAGGTCATGGTAATGTCCTCGCGCGCCTGAGGTACCGTCAAGGAACCGTCCAGTCCGGGAATGGAAAGAAACTGGCTGCGGGTTTTTCCACATAGGTCCCATTTGCGCTCCAGTAAAAGCACCCCCATGGTGCTGCTTTCGATCCCTCGAAAGGAAAACCAGCTCACAGGCAGCCACCCCCCGTCAAACGCCGTTCGTCCGCCCACAGCTGTGCCTGCATCTCATCGAGCCGCCGGGACGTTTCTTTTAAAGCCGCATCCTCCTGTGCCTGCTTCTGAATAGCCGGCGCTTCCATGGAGAGGATTCCGTCGTCATTATTGGTCATACTTGGTCGTCTCCTTTCTTAAGCGCGCCCGAAGGGCAGCGAGGAAAGCCGGGTGATGCTCATCGAAGTCGGTGCACCGAAAGGACGGCTTTGTATGGTGTAGGTGGTCAAAAAAAACTCGCCTTGGGAAAGGGAGAAGGAGGCCGGACAGCCGGTGCACGCAGAGAAAGACAGCTGCAAATATCCCGCATCATTTCCATTTTCGTCCTTTTGTGCAGCGAAAAGCTGCAAATGAAACGGGGTGCGCGCAGGATTGTTTCCCGCTTCCGGCGCCAAATAAGAGGAAAAAACATGCTCGGCAAGAGTGGCTTTTCCGCCGTCTGCCGCTGCAAAAGCCCGGGGATTGAGGCAGGTGTCGGTCAGAACGATGTCGTACCCCAGCAGGATGTCGGGCGTCTGCTTCACCGCCGCAACCATGGTATCCTCCCGCAGTTCCCGATACCTACCCTTGGATACCACCGGTGTAATCTGCGCACGTTTGGAATAGGCCAGAAATGAGGTTTCTCCTTCCAGTGTGAACTGTACCGCGATGAGCGAACCCACCGCTACGGCTTCCAACCGGCAGGTGTCCAGATTCATCTGTCATAGCCTCCTTTGCGCTTCGTATTCCAAAATGGCCCGATGCATTTGATAGTCCGATTCGATTCCCTGCCCGTAGACCCGCCCGGTGGGGCGGATGTGATACAGAGGCTTCATAGCCTGCTTGATCAGCGCAATCAGGCTTAACAGGCCGGAATAATTGTGGATGGGCGCATAGGCAAATAGTTCGAAGGCTGTCGTACCGGTTAGATCCCCGCCGTTTGGCTTTGTTTCCCCTTCCCGGACCACCACATAAGGCGTCATGCCTATTCCGTTGTGCTGACCGGGAAAAAAGACGGGAATGCCCGCCTGCTTCAACGTCTCATAAATTTGTTTGAGTGGCGTCATCTATGGTCACTTCCTCTACCACCAGAGTCAGATAAAGTTCATTGTCATGCTGTACCGCCCGAACCGTGTAGCTGGACGCGTCCGTTTTACACAAGTCTCCAGGCAGAATCGTTGGGAAGTCCGCAGCCGCTCCCGTTGGCCCCTGTCCCTGCGCAGCCGCAGGATAGGGGAGCAGGATGCGTTGGGTCCGCTCCCGGGCGATGCGCCCGGGAATGGATAAATGTGAGGTAATGCGCTCGAATTTGTAAAACCGGTAGCCAAGGCCCCGATATACAAAGGATAGGGCCTCGTAATCCGGCTCACCTAGCACGCTTAACGCCGGGCGGTAAACCAAAACGGTGCGAAGCAACGGCCGTATGGCCCGCACAAAAGAAAACCGGTGCCGCCATCCCTTTATCATTGCCGTTCACCTCGTCTCTTCGTCGGCTCGCTGCAGACATCGGTTCGTACAGGGACGGTACTGCTTGGCGAGGGATAGCCAGTATCCTCTGGCATCGGCGGTTTTTGTGCCGTCGGGAAGGGAAACGCCGTCCGCCTGGGCTTTTTTGAGAAGTCCCTCATAGGATGCGGCCCTTACATCTTCCTTGTTCTGCATCAGCAGTGTCAGCAGCTCGTTGTCCGAAAAGAACCGCACCTCATCCTGCGTTTCACATAAGTTTGCTCGAAGCTGTTCGAGTGGGGTCATATCCTCCTCCGTTTCTGCGCGCGAAAAAATGCCGTGCGGCTGGCCAGGCCGTGCGCGGACCCGGCCGCCGCTTTTATGAGAAAACAGGAATGAAAATCCGTCCTCTCAAAAGACAGAGAAACCCTTTAGATTTCTTCACAGGAGGTCGCAAGATTCGTCACAAAATAGACCGGGGAACCCGCCGCCGTCCCACCGGACTTAAGCTCAAACCAGGAAGAACCGAGGCCATCCGCATAAATGATGTTGGTGATATAATCCACGCCCGCGATAATTGCCTGACGGGTGGGAACAAAGCCGCCGCCCAGCTTGATCACATCGCCGCGTCGGAAGACGGAGGCGTCGCTTACCTTGAGCTGTCGAACCGCAATCAAATCCACCACCGTCACATTGGTGCCGGAAACGTCAGAAGGATTGGACGCCGAGGGAATGCCCATCACGAAATTGGAGGTGCAGCGGTACCGTTTGTTGTTGTAGTCAAAGATATCGCCCTTGTTAAAGTGGGTAATGCCGTCCCAGATCAAAACGCTGTTGGTAGGAGCCAGACCATAGTCATAGCGGTCGTCCGGTTCCGGCATATCCAGCGACTGTTCCGGATAGAGCCCGCTGACCACATTACCTCTGACCGTAATCTTGACGGCGCTGTCCTGGACATCGTCACAGTAGGCGAAGATGGGCCGCAGGCAGGTATCGGCGTTTTTATCAAAATCGAAGAAGTTTCTTGCAATTTCGCCCGTTTCCACCCCGTCGATCAGACTGATTGCACCGAAGTAGTAGTACTTGGTGTT
The DNA here is from genome assembly GCF_040096205.1 of Solibaculum intestinale. Lineage (NCBI taxonomy): Bacteria > Bacillati > Bacillota > Clostridia > Eubacteriales > Oscillospiraceae > Solibaculum > Solibaculum intestinale. The sequence continues at coordinate 5,204 of NZ_JBBMFD010000009.1, forward strand.
ATATCCGCAGTTGTAGGCCAGATTATCGTAAATACGAATGTTGCGATACTTGCGCATAAGCCCTGTCACCGTGCCGCTTTCCATGCTGGTTACCAGCACAGCGCTTTCCGGGAAATTGAAAATGGTGTTGTCGCAGATGACCACATTCTTAATGACCGTTGCTCCCAACAGCTTGACGCCGTTCTTGCCATGCACCTTGAATTCATATTGGCTCGCAATATTGCTCTCCTCATTGCCCACATAAGTGATGGAATTGTTGGCGATCATCAAGCCGTCGATGACGCTGTCGTTATCGATGTATTTGTTAAGAATGCCGCAGTAATCGGTCTCGATGGTATTGTTGAGGATCCGAATGTTGGTGATGTTCTTTTCAGACAAAGGCCAGATACAGATGCCGCTGCCGTTTCCAGTACCGGGATTGGCGCAAATCATCTCGTTGCCTTGTACCACAATGTCATCCGCATGCACATCCGCGTAAGCACCGGCTTCACTGGAAGTCGGGCAGGCGATGAGAAGAGAGCCCTGGTATCCGGCGCAGCGGTTGCGCAGGAAACGCACCTTGGTGGCATGGGATTCCACCGCCGTCTGAGGTACCTTTGTTTCCATCTGATTTTCGAAGATACAATCCTGGATTGTAATACGTTCGCCAACCAAATAAAGGGTACTGACGTCATACCAGCCGATGTTCTCCTTAGTACGGAAATAGAAGTTACATCTGTCGATGGTCAAACCGGAGAGTTTACCCTGGACGCACCAGATGCCGCCGGTATAGAAGTGACAGTTGTGCAGCTCGGCATTGGTCACGCTCTCATAATGAATCAGCATTTGACGTTTTACTTCGTCGCCAGTCACCGGATAACCCGTATTGCTGAGGACGTTGTCGTCAAAATGCAGCCGGTCGATTGCTACATTTTCGCTGGTATCGATGTACAAAAGCGACTGGAAATCGCCGGAGTCCGCCCGTACCTGCAAGGTGGAGTCGTTGCCGAGAATCGTGACGTTGGAGGCACCCAGCCGCAGATAATCTATGTTGGAATTGATCTTAACGGAAAAGGTTTCTCCATGAGGAAAAACCAATGTACCGCCGCCGTTTCGTGCCAGCCAATGAAAGGCCGCATTGATATAGGCCACGTTGTCAAAAGAGATGTCGTCCGCCTTCGCGCCGAACTGCTTGACGTGGATGGTATCCCCCTCAATGACGAGCTCTGCCTTTTTACCGTTGTTGAGAGCGATGACGGAGCCGTTGTCAGCCGCCGCCGCAGAACTGGTCACCACATAAACACCGCTGCCCCCGTCGCCGGCGGCATAATAGCCGCGGGTCATAACGCAGTCGCCTTCTGTGAGGGCCGCCGCCTTCATCAAAGCAACCGTGTTAAAAACCTGGTTTGTCGTACTCATACAATGGTGCTCCTTTCAAAATAAAGACCTCTTTTACGCGATTTTGATTTTACGGAAGACACCGGCCGCCGCCGTGTTCTTCAGAGCGATGGCCGCCACCATTTCCACTTCGCCCTTCTTTACGGCACCCGCCGTAGTAAAATCGGGAACCCATACCTTAATGGGGGATTCTCCGTGCATGCATACGCCGTGCAGCCCGTCAAGCCCCAGGCGCACCGCGTACAGCTCGGTAACGCCCGATGTGGTGGCGATCACGTCGGTAGCCCCGTCCTCGCCCGCCATCTGGCCTGCATCCACCAGCGGAATCCCGTCATAGGTGGGAATGTCGCCGCCTTCTAAGGCCGCCGCCTTGTATTCGATGCCGCAGCGGCGCACACAGGCGCGGATTTTGGCAATCAAGCCGGCATTGGCCAGAAGCGCGGTGGGCCGCTGGTCGAGAGACAGAATGAATTCGTCGAGCTTATCCAGGAAAGTTTTGTAGTTGCTGTCGATGCCCGAGGCGGACAGATCCACATTCGCCGAACCGCTCTGGGCGTTATACTCGGTGGATTTGCCGGTCAGCGCCTTGCTCAGGCCGTCGAAGGCCGCCGCGTTGCTTGTGGTGTTGCCATTGATGACAGTGGCATTGAACAAGGTCTGAGCCGCCCGGATCATCTGCCGGGTCTGCACGTCCACCTCATCCACAAACCCGCCGGCCGCCGCCAGCACCCGGTCGATGGTGTAGCTGCCGCCAAAGGCCTTGAGCTCCACCGAGATCTTTTCCTTCACCGCATTGCTGGCGGTATATTCGCCGTTCATAGACCGGAAGGCCGCGGTAGGCTGGGTTACAATGCGGTAATAGCTGTAAGTCGGGGAAGAGCCGTTGCCCAGAGGCAGCAGAGTGTCGTCGAAAGGCATGTTCGCCAGCAGGAAGTTGGAACGTCGAAATTCATCGACCACACTTGCCACTAGTTTGTCGGTCGTGTTAAGCTTGATGTCGTTTAACGTAATAGCCATAGGATCCAAGTCCTTTCTTTTTCCTTAATAGGGATATCTGTGGTAATGCTCCGCCAGCGCGTCGCTTAAAGAGCGTACCGGCGCCGACGGATGAGGCCGGATGAAGTTTCCCTTGCTTCCGGTGACGACCGGTGAATGAAACAGATACCGGTCGTGTTCCTTCAAAGCCGCGACCTGTTCGTCCAGTCCTTCCACCTGTCCGTCGTCTGAAATCTCCAGGGTATCCAGATGGAGAAGCGCCAGCGCCGTTTCCGGCTCAATGGCCTTTTCCCGATAGAGCATAAGCAAAGCCTGGTCTTTGCGACGTTCTGCTTTAAGTGCTTCAATTTTGCTGTTTGCCGCTTCCTGGGCGGCAATCGCCTGAGCCTGCCGCTTGGCGTCTTGTTCCTCCAGAGTCTCCTCCTGGCGTGCGGCCTGCTCGGCCGCGAGAGAGGCGGCCTTTTCGTCCACCAACTCCTGTAAAGCAAGAGACAGGGTTTCTCTGGTTTCCTCGCCCATCTCCAGTCCCAGTTCGCTCAAAATTTCCTGTAAGCTTTCCATAGCGATCCCTCCTGTCATTGGGTTTGCGCTTCACCGTCGATGTTTTCCAGCTCTCCTTGGGGATCGGCCGCGATTTTCCATTTTTCCATGTAAGAGCGCCGGCTGCGTACCTGTGCCTCCACTTCCTTGAGGTCGTTTACCCGTTCGGTTTCCTCGTCGTCGGGCAGGGGATACCCATGCTCGATGTGCAGTTCCCATTCAATGGGAGGAAAGGAGGCGATTCCCGTCTCCCTAGCCAGGTGAAACACACCGTAGGCCATCCAGCGCAGAGCCGCTTCCCATGCCGTCCATTTCTCCTCGCACCGGCATAACAGCTCCCAGTACATGGCGCGGATGGATTGGCCCGAACTCAGCGTCCCCTTTAACTGTTCGGTGGAAAGGTCAGGCACCGACAGCAGCTCGTACATGTCCGACTTGATGCGGCACAGTGTGTGCTCAATCCGGTCGTCGTATCCGAACTTGGGCTCCAGCATCTCCATAGACGCCTGTTTTCCGTCCATCATGGTCGGATCGGTCTGCAAATCGATCAGCGCACCCGGCGCGATCACCAGTTTGTCCAAAGAGGAAACGCTCGCGTCGGTGGCCACCCGCTGGGGAAAGAGGTTAAACCGCAGCGCGTCAATGTCGTCGGAGGTCAGGCGGTTGTAGGCGTTTTGGTTCTCGATTAACTCCGCCACATCGCTTTCTCCGCTCAAATCTCCGCACAGCCCGTCGTTTAATATCACATACGCCGGTATGAAGGTAAGCCCCGTATCGAAGTTTTCATACCGGCTTTCCAAAAGCCGTCCGTCCCCGTCATACACCCCTTCGTCCAGGAAGCAGCGTCCTTCTACCATCTCAAACTTCTGCTTCCAAATCCGCTGCTTGCGGTGAGGAACCTCTGTGTTAAGCTGGTAAAAGAAAATGATTTTTTTAAGCCGGTCCGCGTCGTCCTCTCTGGGCTCGAACAGAAACTCCAAGGACGGGCGAAACCCGATGGAAATGTCCTCCTCATCGGTGCACAGCCGCAGCGCCACCCGTTTTCCGATAAAGCAATCTCTGGCCGCCCGAACCAGTCGGTCGCCGAAGTGGTTATTTCGCAGCAGGCGGTTTAAAAACAGGGTCATTTCCCGTGCAATCCCGTCGTCCTCCTGGCGAATGGCGCGCACGGAAAGCTCCGGCGTGCGTCCGAAGAGAAAGCGGGCCTCGGCCTTGATGAGCTTTTTGATAAAGTTGGTGCGTTTTACGGTGGGCAGATAATCCAGCTGCCCGTTTTTCGGCCATAGCTGCCCCTTGCCCTCGTAAAAGTCGTACAGCCGGATGATCTCGCCGAATTCCTCCAGTACCCGGCTTCCATAAAGGCCGCCGAGCTCCTCGTAGAAAGCGGTCGCGTTCAAATCGAAACCTCCCTTTGCCGGGAATCCCCGGCTCATTGTTTGTTTTTGCCCGAGTAGCTTTCCCGCCGCCTGCTCTGCATGCGCAGATCCGTCAGAATACCGTAGCGCAGCATGTCCATGCAGTGGTCGTTTTCTTTCACCGGCACGTCCCGGTTACTGCTTTCGTTCCAGCAGTAGCAGTCGAATTCCCGCAGCGTATGTACGCAGCCCGGGTCGACGGTCAGCCGTCCTTCACTCAGAAGGGCGCTTACCTGCCGGATCCCCTCGAGCACCGCATTTTTTCCTGGGATTACCTGCCAGCCGGATTTGCGCAGCAGCGCAATCAGCGAAGAAGCGGAAGGATCGATCACCACACAGCGCGCTTCGTTTTGGGCGAAAGCCAGCAGGTCGCTTGCGTATTCCTCGTCGGTTTTCTGCTCCTGCACCCTTCCGTCGTGGTAATATTCCCGCGCCAAATGATAGTGCCCCTCCTCCTCAGTCAGCAGGCCGAACACACAGGGATTGTGAACCCCGTAATCGCAGGAAAGAAACGTTCGGGCCTTTGGCCCCGGCACGCGCACGCAGACATGCGCCTCCCGTTCGAACCGATCGTATACCGCCCCCTGGGCCGCGCACCACTCTCCGTCCACAAACCTCCGCTTCCACATGCCGGTATATTCCAGCTTAAGCGCCGCCTTGTAGCTTTCCGGCAGATTTGGATTGTCCGCCAAGGAGAAATGCCAGCGCAGCAGATTGAGCTGCGGCTTTTGCAGATAATCGGTGTAAAGCCAGTGGCGGCTGCTGTCGGGATTTGTGGTGCCGTAGAACCGGGCGCCCTCTATAGACAAACGCGACAAAAGCATCTGGAAAAAGGACCGGGGCCAAAGGGTCAGCTCATCGCCGTAGGCTCCCGCCAGGGTCATTCCCCGCAGTTTCCCCTCTGCCCGTGCATCGGATGCGCCCGCCAGATAAACTTTGCGCCCGAAGAGAACGGCCTCTCTGGCAGACAGGCGCACTTTAAAATCCCGTTCCCCCAGCATGTCGGACAAGGTGTCCAAAATGTTCCGCTTGAGGGTGGTCACCGTTTTTCCCGCCATCAGAAGCGGGCCGGGCGGTGCCTGGGTGACAAAATAGAGCCACGCGAGTAAGGAAGAAACCGTTTTTCCGGACCGGACCGCGCCGTCCCAGATATTCAGGCGCGCATCGCTTAAGGCAATGGAGCGCACGGCGTAATCGCTGAATTGGCCCCATTGGAAGCTCATTTAAGAAAGCCTCCTGGCCAGCGCGCCGATGGCCTCGGAAATCGCCTTTGCACCGTCTTCCTGCATTGCCAGGGAATCCTGACATCCTTTTTGGATGCGTTCGAGCGCGCAGGCCAGCTCGTAGATGTTGCGAGGGGAGATTTGCTGTGCCCATTCGCTATTTGCGTCCGTAATGGATTCCAGCGCTTCCAGAAGATTGTTCCAGGCGTTTTGCAGCTGGAGCGGTCCATTTGGACGTGCCGCATTATGGGGTTTTCGTCCCCGCTTGCTTTTTACAAAACCGGGACGGCGTTTTGCCTCCCGCAGGAGGCTCGGATAGCTGATGGATTTCTCCTCAGCAAAAGCGCGCAGACTTCGATAACCGCCCTTGACGTAATCCGCCTCCAGGCTGTTCCAGTCGTATTGTGCCATGCATTCACCTCCCATGCCGTTTGGCAAACATCTCCCCGCCGAAGAAGCGGCGGGGAAGGACGCGGGCGGCAGTTTCGCGTGGTGTGGAAACGAAAAGAAGGGTGAGCCAACCTGACGAGCCGCCGCCGTTGCCGAACTTATGTTTGCGAATTGATTATAGCACATACGTTCGCATTAAGCGTGCAAAGAGTGTGCAGCATTTGCCCGTAAAACCCCGTGCTCTTTGCCTCAATTCGTGGTATACTATGCCTATCTTCCGCAGCTCTCTCGGTACGTTGTACGAGTAGCCCCTGCGGTAAAACGAGGAGCGCCCGATTCGAAACAGAAAGGAATGGTACCTGTATGAAATCCTATCGAAAAGAATTGTTTTTTCGCATTCCCAGCCGCCGCGCGTTTGTCAATATCACGCCCCAGGTGGAGCAGTGCCTGCAGGAAAGCGGCATTAAGGAAGGCCTTCTTTTGTGCAACGCCATGAACATCACCGCCAGCGTGTTCATCAACGACGATGAATCCGGCCTCCATGCGGACTTCGAGCGTTTTCTGGAACGCCTGGCGCCTGAAAAGCCCTACGATCAGTACCGGCACAACGGCTATGAAGACAACGCAGATGCGCACATCAAACGCACCATTATGGGACGGGAAGTGGTGGTGGCCGTCACCAATGGTCGTCTGGACTTTGGAACCTGGGAGCAGATTTTTTACGGCGAGTTTGACGGAAAGCGGGAAAAACGGGTGTTAGTGAAAATCATCGGAGAATGATGGGCCGCAGGAAATAAACCGCTTACGGTTCCTTCATAAATATTTCATCACTTGGCCCGGATGCTTGTTATAATGGTCTTATGGACAATTGATTCCGCAAGACCATAGAAATGCGGCGGGCATAGAGGCAAGAGGTGCAAAAGGGAGGATAATTTCATGGCGAATACGAAAATTTTAATTGTGGACGACGATACCAATATCTGCGAGCTTCTGCGGCTGTACGTGGAAAAGGAAGGCTACGACGTGGCGCTGGCGTACGATGGCGGAAAGGCGCTGGAGGCGTTTGAGAAGGAGCAGCCTGACTTGGTGCTGCTGGACATCATGCTTCCTGTGCTTGACGGCTGGCAGGTCTGCCGGGAAATCCGAAAGAAGGCGTCGACCCCCATCATCATGCTCACCGCCAAAGGGGAAACCTTTGATAAGATCCTGGGCCTGGAATTGGGGGCGGACGACTATGTGGTCAAGCCCTTTGAAGCAAAGGAAGTGGTGGCCCGCATCAAGGCCGTGCTGCGCCGCGCCGCGCCCGCGGAAACCGCCAGCGACAGCAAGGAGGTCCATTTCGACAAGCTTTCCATCAACATGACCAATTACGAGCTGAAGGTGGACGGCAAGCAGATTGACGTTCCGCCCAAGGAAATGGAACTGATCTATCATCTGGCCAGCAACCCCAACCGGGTCTATACCCGCGACCAGCTTCTCGACGAGGTGTGGGGATTTGACTACTATGGCGACTCCAGGACGGTGGACGTACACGTCAAGCGCCTGCGCGAGAAGTTGGAAGGCGTGTCGGACAAATGGAGTCTGAAAACCGTCTGGGGCGTCGGATATAAATTCGAGGTCCGCGAATAATGCGAAAGAGTATTTTTGTCCGGTATTTCACCGTCATCACCTCCATCATCCTGATTTGCCTGACCATTCTAGGCACTCTGCTCATTTCCTTTGCCGCGCAGTACTGGGTTAACGACAAGCAGGAGATGCTCACCCGCAACGCCAAAGACATGGCGGATATCCTGGGGGAGCTGGCGCTGAAAAACCAGGCTCAGATTCAATGGAATCCCCAGACGAAGCGGTATTCTCTATTTTTTGAGGAGGGCTTCATTCCCGAATCCATGAATGCCGCCATTCTTGTGATGGCCTCCGCCTCCAATTCGGATGTGCGCATCATCAGCCCGGCAGGGCAGGTTCTCCTGTTTGCCACCGCAAACGACAAAATGGACCCGGATGAGATGCTTTATAAAGCAATTCCCGCCGACGTGGCTCAGAAGTCCCTTGCCGGTTCCTCCTACACCGTGGGTCGCCTAGGGGACAACTATACGGAGACCTACTATACCGCCGGAGAACCCATCAAAGCCGGGGAAGTGGGAGTCATCGGGGCAGTGCTTCTATCCACCCCCACCGGAGACCTGTCCGGTTACATTGGAGATAACCTGCGCATGTTCCTGCTGGCCGCTGTGCTGGTGTTGATTCTTTCCTTCCTTGCCACCTATGCGCTCACCTATCAGATGGCAAAGCCGCTGCGCCAGATGGTGCAGGCCGCACGCAAGTTCGGGGAAGGGGACTTTTCCGCGAAAATCCCCGTCAACAACCAAGATGAGGTCGCGGAGCTGGCCGTCGCGCTCAACAATATGGCGTCCTCGCTGGCATCGGTGGAGGGAATGCGCCGTTCCTTCGTGGCAAACGTTTCCCATGAGCTGCGCACTCCTATGACCACCATCGGCGGATTTATCGACGGCATTCTCGACGGAACCATCCCCGAGGAAAAGCAGGAGCAGTACCTGCGCACCGTTTCCGATGAAATCAAGCGCTTATCCCGCCTGGTTCGTTCCATGCTGGACATCTCCCGTATGGAAGCGGGCGAGCTGAAGATCAATCCTTCTCTTTTCAGCTTGTCGGATATGGTCATGCGTGTTTTCTTCTCCTGTGAGAAGCTTATCAATGATAAAAACATTGAGGTCCGCGGTCTGGAAGACTTGCCCGAAATCCATGTGAAGGCGGATCCCGACCGGATTCATCAGATTATCTTTAATTTGGTGGACAATGCCATCAAATTTACCAACCAAGGCGGCTATATCGCCATCTCCATCCGGGAAGAAAATGGCTGGGTGTACTTTACCATCCGCAACAGCGGTCAGGGAATCGCCCGGGCCGACCTGGGGAAAATCTTCGAGCGGTTTTATAAAACGGACAAATCCCGTGGCCTTGATAAAAAAGGCGTGGGCCTGGGGCTGTTCATCGTGCGTATGCTTATGCAGCTGCATGGAGGGGACATTACCGCCCGCAGCGTGGAAGGTGAATACGCAGAATTTGAGTTCTGGCTTCCGGCCATAAAGCAAGAGGCGGAAAAACCGGAAAAGCCGGCCAAAATCGAACGCACCGGCAAAGGGGAAAAGCCTCCGAAGGATGCCCAGTAAATTTCATTTCGTTGCAAATGCGGCAAAAAACTGGACATAACAATAGTAGCGTTTTTCGCAGGTGCGTCGTTTCCCTTGTGGGGCGAAATCGGAGAGGAGCAGGTACATGAAGGACATATACGATGTTTTAAAAGAATTTGAGGAAAAGGAAAAACAGGAAAGCGCCCGATCGGGGCAGATCAAGGCCGATACCGCGCCGCTGGAAGCGGTGAAGGAAGAGTTGCAGAAGGTGGCTTCCACCGAGCCGGTGAACCCACCGTCCACCCAGGAGTCGCCCCGCCCGGCGGCACAGATGAACGGGGAAGAATCTTCTCCTCTCCCTTCCTCACAACCTCGAGAAACCGACGACATCCCGGAAGGGTTTGCCGCGCTCGGGGAAGAGCCGCAGCCGCCGGCTTCTCCTACAGGGCAGCAGACGGAATCTCCCCCTCAGGCTCTGCCGCCCTACGGGCAGCAAACCTCCCCGCCTTATGGGCCCCCTTCCTATCCGCCTTACGGCCAGGGAGGGCAATACCCGCCTGCCTACCGTGCCCCTGTTTCGGGGCCGCCCCCCTATCCAAATACCGGAAATCCCTGGCAGCCGGGGACTTCTGGACAGAATCCGCCCCCGCCGCCCTATCCGCCCCGTTCCCCTATGGGCTTTCAACCGGAAGCGCCTGTAAAGAAGAAAAATAGAACCTTCAAGGTGCTCGCCATCATCGTGTGCTGCATTTTCGGCGCGTCGGTGCTGGGCTTTGGGGGCCTCGGCATCTATAACCTGGTCACCGGCAAGGATCCCTTCGCTGGATTTTCCTCCAGCAGCTCGGCTCCCAGCCAGCCGGACAACAACGATAACCACGGCATTCAGGGAGGTACCGCCAGTGCTCCGCCGTTTCAGATCGGCGATACCCCCGTCACCTCCCAGCCGATTTCCGAGGACGGTATCCTGACTCCCACTCAGATTTATGAAAAGGTTTCCCCCTCCGTGGTGGCCATCACCGCCATCGTCCCCCAGAGCGGGACCTTTGAGGAAAGCTCCAACAGCTACGGTTCGGGCATCATCATGAATGCAGAAGGCTATATTCTTACAAACGCCCACGTGCTCGGCAGCGCCAGCAACACCTTCCAAGTAAAACTTGCCAATGGGGAAGAATATATGGCCAGCTTCATCGCTGCCGATACCAAGACCGATCTGGGCATCATCCGCATCGACGCGCCGGGTCTTGTCCCCGCCAACTTCGGGGATTCGGACAGCATAGTCATTGGGGACGACGCTTATGCCATCGGCAACCCGGGCGGACCCAACCTGCAAAGTTCCCTGAGCGTGGGGCATATCTCCGGTATCAACCGTGAGGTCATCGTCAACGGCAATTCCGAAATTCCATATATCCAGACCGACGCCGCCATCAATCCCGGCAATTCCGGCGGTGCCTTAATCAATCAGTACGGCCAGGTCATCGGGATCAACACCGTGAAGATTTCCGGCAGCTCCTATGAAGGCCTCGGCTTCGCCATCCCCATCACCCAGGCCCAACCCTATATTGACCAGCTCCTGGTCAACGGCAGAATTCTGGGCCGGGTTCGCATCGGCGCTTCCTTCCAGGTAATCGATGCCGCTCGTGCCGTGGCCAACAATTTGCCCGAAGGCCTCTATGTCTATTCCATCCAGTCGGACAGCGATCTTTTAAACGCCGGCGTGCAGACCGGGGACGTCATCACGCAGTGCAACGGGCACAAGCTCACGGATGTGTCGGTGTTTAAGCAGCTGATTAAAGACAAACAGCCAGGCGAACAAGTGGAGCTCACGGTGTTCCGCCGCCGTTCGGGGAATACGCCGGAACGGGAATTTACGGTAAACGTGAAGGTTCTGGAGGACGTGGATACCGCCTTCCAGATGGCGGCGCCTTAAAAGAGAAAGAACGGGAGGGCGAAGGCCCTCCCGTTCTTGTGCCGGCGGAAAAGAAATTCCTCTTCTCTAAAATCGACAGACGTAGCCCCTTACACTGTGATATGCTAGAGATAGGCCTTGTTTTTTTATGAAGAAAAACCGAGCTGTTGTGATTTCAACATAATATTTGAAATATATGATTGTTTTTTCTGTATAATTATGCTATAATATAGCCATTGACTAAGGCAATCGCGGGAGGCGGAACATATGAAAGGCAATGTCATCGTCGGGCAGTCGGGAGGACCGACCGCCGTAATCAATTCCAGTCTGGTAGGCGTTTATAAAACGGCGAAGGACCGGGGTGCGAAAAAAATATACGGCATGCTGCACGGAGTGCAGGGGCTTTTGGAAGAAAAGGTGGTGGACCTGTCGGAGCACATCCGCAATGACCTAGATATCGAGCTTCTCAAACGAACACCGTCTTCGTATCTGGGTTCCTGCCGGTATAAGCTGCCCAACATTGCAGAGGACGAAGAAACTTATAAGAAAATTTTTGCTATCCTCAAAAAGCTGCAAATCGAGTATTTCTTTTACATCGGCGGCAACGATTCGATGGACACCATTAAGAAGCTGTCTGATTACGCCATGATCCGCGGCATTGACATCCGCTTCATTGGCGTTCCCAAAACCATTGACAACGACCTGGCTGCTACCGATCACACCCCCGGGTACGGCAGCGCCGCCAAATACATCAGCTCCATCCTCAAGGAGGTCATCCGCGACGGCTTGGTGTACGATCAGAAGAACGTCACCATCGTGGAAATCATGGGCCGCAACGCCGGCTGGCTTGCAGGCGCGGCGGCGCTTGCCCGCTGTGAGGACTGCGAAGGACCCGACATGATCTTCCTTCCGGAGATCAGCTTTGATATCGACTGCTTCATCGACCGGGTGGACAAAATCCAAAAGGAGAAGGAGTCGGTGGTTATCGCCGTGTCGGAGGGCATTAAGCTGCCGGATGGCCGCTATGTCTGCGAGCTGACCGATTACGCCCAGTATGTGGACGCCTTTGGCCATAAGCTGCTGGCGGGCACCGCCCGCTTCCTTGCCAACAAAGCGGCCAAGGAAATCGGCTGCAAAACCCGCGCCATTGAATTCAGTACCCTCCAGCGATGTGCGTCCCATATTGTCTCGCGGGTGGACATCACCGAGGCCTTCCAGGTAGGTGGCGCGGCGGTCAAGGCGGCGTTTGAAGGGGAAAGCGGGAAGATGATTACCCTCAAGCGCCTTTCCAACGACCCCTACCAGTGCACTACCGACATCTACGACGTGCACAAAATCGCCAACGTAGAAAAGCTGGTCCCCCGGGAGTGGATCAATGAGGACGGCACCTATGTCACCCCTGACTTTGTCAATTACGTGCGCCCCCTCATTCAGGCGGAGCTGACCCCCATTATGGTGGACGGCCTGCCTCGGCACTTGTATTATAAGGATAAAATTTGATAGAGTGGTGAGGCGAAAAGCCCCGCAGCCAAGGGAGGATCTTCCAAGGCTGCGGGGCTTTTCCTGTTTCCCTGCGGCTATTCGGCCGCTTCCTGGGTCACCTTACCGTCTTTGTAGCAAATCCGCTTTCCATTTAGCGTCACCTGGGCTTCAAACCCTTTCCAGCCGTCCGGCAGCCGGGGAGAGAACTCCACCTTATCCCCGCGGATACGAATCCCCAGCAGCTCTTCGACGAGGATTTTGTAATACCAGGCCGCTGCGCCCGTGTACTGGCTCCAGCCTCCCCGTCCTTGGGCGCCCTCATGAGCATATACATCCGCCGCCATGGCATAGGGCTCGGTTTTGTAAGCCTTCGCCCGTTCTTCATCCAGGTACTTGCTGACCGGGTTTAAAATTGTAAGCAGCCGGTATCCATCCTCCACCCGGCCCTCCCTGAGCATGGCCATGGTCAGCCAGCACGCCCCGTGGGTATACTGCCCGCCGTTTTCCCGCAGTCCCGCCGGGTATGCCTTGACATAGCCCGGATTCTTGACCGACTTGTCAAAAGGCGGGTAAAACAGGCGGATATACCCGCCCTTCTCGTCCACCAGCAGCCGCAGGCAGGCGTCCAGCGCCCGGTTGCGCCGTTCCTTGTCCGGCATCCCGCACAGCACCGCGAAGGACTGGGAAAGGCTGTCGAGCCGGCACTCGTCCGATTGCCGGCTACCCATAGGCGTGCCGTCGTCGTAAAAGGCCCTCAGGTACCATTCACCGTCCCATGCGGTTTCGTCCACCGTTTTTTTCAGCCGTTGCGCTTCCCTGCGGTATCGGTCCGCCCGGTCGGCCTCTCCCCGACCTTCGCATACCGGCGCAAACCGTTCGAGCACCATCGCTAAGAACATGGCAAGCCAAACGCTCTCGCCTTGCCCCTTTGCGCCCACCAGGTTGTACCCATCGTTCCAGTCGCCGCCGCCCATTTTGGGAAGCCCGTGGCTGCCCCACTGCATGGCCCGTTCGATGGCGCTGACCGCGTGGTTATACATGTCCCCGCTCATTAGGGACTGTGCCGGTTCAAAGTACCGCTCCTGCTCATCCTCGCCTAGCTCCGCCCCCGCCAAATACGGCACCTGTACCGTCAGAATACGTTCGTCTTCCGTTATCAGCAGGTATTCACACAGCACATAAGGCAGCCAAAGCAAGTCGTCGGAATACCGGGTGCGCACCCCGTGCATCCGCCCGCCGGTTTTCGGCAGCTGATGCCACCAGTGGAGCACGTCCCCTTCTTCAAACTGATGCGCCGCCGCCCGAATCAAATGCACCCGCGCCAGGTCCGGCCGGTTGAGCATGACCGCCAGGCAATCCTGCAATTGGTCCCGGAATCCCCACGCGCCGCCGCACTGGTAAAAGCCGGTGCGTCCCAAAAAGCGGGAGGACAGCACCTGATGCGGCAGCCACCGGTTGATGAGCTGGTTGAAGGCTTCGTTGGGTGTTTTCACCTGAATGCGCACCTTGGGGGGCGAAAACCGCAGCTTCGTCGAAAGGATTTCCTTAGCCGCTTCCTCGCCCGCGCCCCAGGAAAGGATAAATTTGACTGTCTCCCGCCGCTTGGGCGGCAGCTTCCTTTGTACGATCACCACCCCGCAGGGATCGGGGACGGGAGCCAGCACCCGTTCGTTCCATCGGCCCGCCAAAAACGCGCCCCGGTCGCAGGTGCATTCCTCCGCCCCGCCCTCGCAGGTCAGACACATAGCGCCGGGTACGGCGCTGTTAAAGGGGTTTCGCAAGGTTAGAACCCCTTTTTCCCACTTTGCCGCCAGCTGCCGCGCCGTGGTACGGTTGACGCCTAAGACCGGCTCGGTATAATACGCCGCCTGTACTTGGATTTCCTCTGTACCAGTGTTCTCCATTTCCAGCGTTACCTCCTTTGCGCAACCCTTCTGGGGGACCCGCACCGTCACGGTCGTGTAAACCCTTCCCGCCGTTCCCGTATAAACCGCCTCGCTTGGGGAAAAATGCGCCCGGCTTTGGTCCACGCAGTCGTAGATGTGCCCGTCCATGCGCAGCAGCACCATTTCGCCCCGGTTGTCGGTACGGGTGTCGTTGTACCAGGGGGTGAGCTTATTCTCCCGGGCGTTTACCGCCCAGCTAAAACCCAGCGCCCGGTCGGACAGGCAGGTGCCGAACGCTTGGTTTGCCAGAATGAGCACCCAGGGAAGGGAAGGGGGCATTTCCACCGTAAACCCGTTTTCGGTAAAGACCCCACCTTCCACCGGGAGCAGCGCCTTCCTTGCTTCCACCCGCGGTTCGGCGGAAGAAAAGGCCGCCGGAATGAAATTGGGAACCGGCGCATCCTCCCGAATCATGGATTTTGGCGCAATGTGGCAGGCCGCCGCTTTGAGTAACGTAATCAGCTCCTCGCCGTAGCGCATCCGGTCCACCGGATGTACCCCGCCGTTTGCGTGCAAAAGAGGCTCGGCCTCCTCGGCTTTGACCGCGTCCTTGATGGCACCCAGGACCGGCTGGGCATAGTCGCCCCCTTCCTCAAAGAGAACCGCCAAATCCATCGGGATTCCCGCCCGGTGCAGGCAGGAAAGCAGCCGGATATAGGGCTGCAGGCGGGCCGCGTCCGCCGCCGTATCCATCTCTACCAGAACAATGGGATTGTCCCCGGAAATGCCCGCTCCCCACAAAGCGGGAATCCCCAGCCGGTTGTGGCGCTGGGCTTCGAGGATCTCCGGGCTGTCCCGCAAAGGAAAGAAAAGCTTCGGGAGAATGGTTTGTCCTAAGCGTGCTTCCATGCCGCTGCCCGAAAGGGGAGAGACCGCCGCCTTTTGGGGCTGGAGCGGCCCTTCCTGCCGTACCGCGGCAAACCGTTCCAGCGCTTCTTCGCTGCTTCCCGCCGCACACAGGCAGAGGGTCACCGTCTTCTGCCCCTTGGCGGGCAGCTCCAGCCGGCACTTGAGGCACAGCGCCGGGTCCGGCACGCCCTGCCCCTTTTTGAGCCCTTTTTCAAACGCCTCCGGTAAAGAAAAAATTCCTCCCGGCCTCGACAGGACCCGTTCCCGGCTGCAATCGTAGGAGAAGGGAATGTCCTCCAAAATTCCCGCCGCCAGAGCCACGCTCGACTGGCTTCCCCGCTTTTTGCGGGAAAACAGGATGACCCCGCTTCCCTCGTCGTACTCGCTTTCCACAAAAATCCGGGAAAAAGCGGGATGGGCCAGATCGTCCGCGTCCTTTGCCAAGCACGGCTCCAGGTACAGCAGCAGCTCCACGCTTTTGCGGGAGCCCCCGTGGTTCCTAATTTGAAACATCCGCTGTTCGCAAGCCATGCGGGGATGCAAAGCCGCCATCATCCCTGCCTCGATTTCTCCTTTTTTTGCGTAAAAGGCTGTGTAGGAAGGGGCGAATTCCACCCGGTGGGAAGCTTTGCCCCGGTAAAGGGGCGCTTTGGTCACCGAAAACATCTCATTGCCCGCTTTGATGAAAGCAAAAATCCCCAGCGGGCGGCGCAAAAGGTCGAAAGACCGCCTCGTTAAATCCAGCCCCCGGTATTTGGAGATCGACGCGCCCGTATCGGTAATGCAAAGCGTCCATTCTCCGTTTTGCAGCAGCTGCATCCGGGGAGAGGCCGGATTTAGCTGGGTGAATTCCTCTGTTGTGCCGGTAACCCGTCCTGGCTTTTCCGGCACCTCTCTGCGGTCGATATCCTCGAACACCACCGCTCCGGACGGGATTTTTTCTTCCAATAACTCTCTTGCCGCATCCATTTGATGGTCCTTGAGAAACCTCCTCTGAAAAATGTCGTTTTTGAGCAGATTGGCCACCGCCACCAGGCTCATCCCTACATGGTGCGCCATGTAGCTGCGCACAATGGCGAAGGGCGCGTGCTCCACCCGCTTCTTGGTAAAGTCCACTGCCTCGTAGAACCCGCACCGACCCCTTATTCCCAACCTGGCCAGGCGTTTGAGGTTGGCCATGGACGCCACCGGCTCAAAAGGCAGCGTCAAAAAAGCGGAGTAGGGGGAAATGACCAGCTCCGCGTCCAGCCCCCGCTTGAGCCCCAGCTTTTGCACCCCGTGGGCCTTGTATTGATAATTGAGCTGTGCGTCGAAGGCGTAAAACCCGCTTTCGGAGATGCCCCAGGGCACGTCCTTTCCCCGCACGCACCGCCGCTGGCAGTACACGCAAAACCGCAGCGCCTCGAACCCCAAAGACCCTTCCGGCGACGGCAGCAGCAGATGGGGCATAAAATATTCGAACATAGTCCCCGTCCAGCTGACCGGCCCCGTGTACCCGCCGCTGCGTGCCAGCGTCCGTCCTAGAGCGCCCCAGTGTTTCTTCGGCACCTGCCTCATTGCCACCGCAAAGTAACTGGTCATGCGCGCTTCGCTCATCAAAAGGTCGTAATAAGACGAGGTCAGCTCTCCCGCCTGCAAATCGTACCCGATGTGAAAAAGCTTGCGCCGCGGATTATACATAGGGGATAGGTCGGTTTCGGCAATGATTTTGTGAAGCCGCCCGGCGATTTCGGCAATCCGCCCGTCCTCACCCTTGTATTCCAGCAGCCCCTCCCGGGCCGCCACCGCGCAGCAGGCAAAGTTCCCCGAATCCACTGTGGACACATATCGCGGCGCCATAGCCCGCAGGGTCTTCGTGTCGTACCAGTTGAGCAGGTTCCCATGCCACTTTTCCAGCCGCTCAATGGAGGAAACGATCCGCTCCATCCGGCTTGCCAGCTCCTCGCCTTCGATGAGCCCGAAATCCCGTGCCGCTACCGTGCACAAAAGCAGAAACCCGATGTTCGTCGGGGATGTGCGGTGGGCGACGGCGGCCACCGGCGCCTCCTGACAGTTGTCGGGCGGCAGGTAATTGTCCTCCGGGCCGCACAGCTCGTCGTAATACCGCCACATGGCCGCCGCCCAGGAATGGAGTTTTTCCCGGTCCTTGAAGGAAAGAGGACTGCCCACCGGCTTTGCCCCCCGGGAGGTAAACAGGCACAAGGGCAGCAAGAACAAAAACGCAAGCCCCGCCAGTTTGGTCAGTCCTTCGGCCGCGAACAGCAATAGCCCCAGCCCGATAAGCTCGCACACCCAGGTCTGCCGTATGGCGCTTCCCAAGTCGTTTCCATGCTCCGCGTCCGCCGCCGTCACCCAGTCGAGCAGCCCCTTCTTGGATACGAACAGCCGCCACAACGCCCGGCTGATGGCGGACAGGGAAAGCAGAGCGTTTTTGGGCAGCATAATCAGCCCAAACACCGCCTGGGCCAGCGCGTGCATGGCCTGGGGCATGGCTTTCGAATAATACTTGCGTGACAGCATGGACAACCCGCCGTGAATGAGCCCGGAAACCAGACCGAACAGCCCGCCTCCCACACAGGAGAGAAGCCCCGCTCCCGCCAGGACCGCCGCCACGTCCCCCGAAAAGAAGGCCGACGCGATCACGCAGCCCAAAGCGATTACCGGGGTCGCGCTGCGCCTTAGGTTATCAAAGAGCTTGTAGCGGGAAAGCCCGTCCAAAGGGTTTTTCTTCCCATTTGCTGTTCGATAGCCCTTCGAGAGCCACAGCATGTTCTGCCAGTCCCCCCGGATCCACCGGCCCAACCGCGCCATCCACGGCAGCATGGCCGACGGGCACCCGTCGGTCATCTCCACGTCGGACAAAAAGGCCGTGCGCAGAAACCCACTTTCCAAAATGTCGTGGCTGAGCACCTGGTTTTCCGGGATGGCGGTGTCCAGCAGGGTATAAAACGCCTTTGCGTCAATGAGCCCCTTGCCGGCAAAAATCCCTTCGCCGAACAGGTCCTGGTACAAATCCCCCACCGCCGTGTTGTAGGCGGTCACGCCTCCTAACCCCGCCATAATCCGGGAAAACGGGGTCTTGGCGGAGGACGCAAGGTCGGTCTCCATCCGGGGCGCCAGAATGCCGTACCCCGCCGTCACCCGTCCGCCTTCTTCTCCGTAAACCGGCCGATTGAGCGGGTGCAGCGCACACGCCACCAACTCGGACACCGTGTTCATCAGCGGCTCGGTGTCCGCGTCCAGCGCCAGAAGGTAGCGCACCGAGGGAAGCTGTCCCAGATCCCCTTCGCTCTCCAAAAGCTTCAGCCGTTCTCCCGCCACCATCCGGCAAAGCTGGGTGATGGCGCCGCGCTTTCTTTCCCATCCGCTGTAGGCCCGCTGGGTCTTGCTGTATACCCGCGGCCGCACCAGTAGCAAAAAACGGTTTCCGTACTGGCGGTTTAAATCCCGGACAATCCGCTTTGCCGCCGCGATGGCGGATACGTCCTCCGGCAACGTAGGCGTGTCCGCCTGCTTTAAGTCGGCCAGGATGCAGTAAAGGATATTCTTCCCGCCGTTTGTAAAACAAAGCCGCGTCAGCCGCTGCCGCAGGGGCTGGGCCTTTTCCGCCGTAGAGAGTAAGGTGGAGATGACCACCGCCGTTTTCCCCTCCTCCGGGATGCCTTCACGAAGGTCCATCCGCGGCAGAATGGTGGGCGGGATTCCCTTGAGGGCGAAGTAGTCCACCGCCGGCTTGACCGCCTCCCAGAGCGGGAAGAACAAAAGCGGGATGCTCCAATACGCTCCACACCAAACTCCCGCCAGCGCAGCGATGGCCGCCGCCAGTACCACGTTGACGGTAAGGGCCGTCACGCCCCGCCGCCTGCGCTTGTGAAGAAACGTGCGTTCCTCCAAAATCCAGTAGCCGATGTGGCGTTGTCGCTCTTCAGAAGCCGCCTGCGCGTTTGTAAGCGCCTCCTCTGCCACCTGGATCTCGGAAACCCGCCGCCGGATGGCCAGATCGCTGATCCTGCCCCGGTAAAGGGCCCTTGATTCCTCCGCCATCTTCGGATAGGTCCCCGTAGGGTCCCTGCGCAGGATTTCTTCCACCGGGCTAAACGGCTCGGTGATAAGCCCAAAGTCCAAGTTCGGGATTTCCTGGATAGACCCTACCGCCGCACCCATGCGTAAGGCTGCCGCCCCGTCCCGTTTTCCTTCGCAGCACTTGGCCGCCTGGTGCAGAAGCGCCGCCTTGAGCATCGGCTCGATGAAATCCAGCTCGCATCCCTCCAGCGGCCGTACCTTTCCCGCCTCTTTGAGGATCCCGGTCAGCGTCTCCTCCGAGAATCCCCCTGTTTTCGCGCACAGCAGCTCGCACAGCCGGTACACTGCCCACATCCGGTCCTCTCGGCGCGTAGGCAGAGGCCGCGCCGTCTTCATCACCCGCAGAAGGGAACGCCCCTCCCGTTCCAGCAGGTAGAAGTTGTCGCACAGCCATTCGGCCACCCCGTGCCGGTCGTCGTTTTGCAATTCTTCCCGGTAATGCCGCCGCAGTATATTTAGGTCGCTCTCCACCTGCCGCTTGATCGCCGGCGCCTTGCGAAACTGGAGTTCTCCAGGCGCTCCGATCTGCTCGGCAAGACCGACATTCTGACGGTTTTTCTGTGTTGCAGCCATGAAACGTACCATCCTTACCCTTGAAAGTACCGGACGCGGTGATTGCGCATCCGCAGTTCACAGGATATTGTTTCCATGGACGGCGAAAAAATACCCGGCTGCTTTTCTTATTCACAAGGCTTCGGCCGTTCCCGGTGGGAAAAGACCACGTCCGCTCTCGCTTCTTTCCGGTCGCTCCGGCCGCACAGATAATCTGCGCTGACCCGGTAAAGATCGCAAAGCTCCACCATATCGCCAATCCGAATCCGCGCCGTGCCTGCTTCCATTGCCTGGTACCGTTTTTTCGAGGTCCCGATGTACGTGGCCACCTGTTCCTGGGAAATCCCCGCCTCCAGACGCAGCTGCTTGATTCGCTCCATTGTCATAAAACCGCCTCCTTTTTCCGCAAGGATACCTCCTTTTCCGGAAAAAAACAGGGCCTGATACTACTAATAGGAAGTATAGCAATTGTTTTTGCAAAAAAATTCGGCCCCCTGGTTTCCCAGAGGGCCGAAGCTCGCCTTATAAGTCGCCTTTCTTGTGGGCCAGGCGCAGGAAAATCTTGCGCAATAGGTCCGCCGGCACCACCAGGAAGGAGAGCCACAGCACCGTTTGAAGCTCCTTCGCAGTAAGCCCCGCCGTGCGGAAAAGGCTCCCGCCGAAGTAGATGAGCAGCAGCTGCACCGCCACCACCGCCAGCATAATCACCAAGAAGGACTTGTTTCTCGAAATGTGGCTAAGCAGGTGGAGCCGGTGGGTCCGGGCGTTGAAGCTATTAAACACCCCGCAGAAAATAAACAGCGCGAAAAACGCCGTCATCAGGTAAATGTAATCCGGCGAAGGCCGGAACAGCCCCGCGATGGACGGCAGCTTTAAAAACGCCACGCATACGCATATGGTGAACAGTCCCATACACACAATCTGGTTGAGCATATAGCGGTTGAGCACCGGTTCGTCCCGCCGCTTGGGCGCCTCCTTCATGTAATCCTTTAGCGGCGGTTCCCCCGCGAAGGCAAGCCCCGCCAGCGTATCCATGATGATGTTGATCCACAGCATCTGGATCACCGTCACCGGCGTGTCGATGCCGATAAACGGCCCGATGATGGACACGCCCACCGCGCATAGGTTCATCGTCAGCTGGAACACGATGAATTTCCGGATGCTCTTGAAAATGGTCCGCCCGTACAGGATCGCCTTGACGATGGAGGCAAAATTGTTGTCCAATATGACAATGTCTCCCGCTTCCTTGGCCACCTCCGTGCCCGCGCCCATGGCAAACCCCACGTCCGCCTTTTTTAGGGCCGGCGCGTCGTTGATGCCGTCCCCCGTCATTCCCGCTACCAGCCCCATCTCCTGGGACAAGCGCACCAGCCTGCTCTTGTCGGTGGGCAGCGCTCTTGCCACCACTCGTATGTTTCGCAAAACCCCTTTGAGCTGCCCATCGTCCATAGCCGCCATCTCGCTGCTGGTGAGGACTGCTCCCTGGCTGTGGGTGCTGATGAGGCCGCATTCCCTGGCAATGGCCGTGGCCGTCTCCTTGTTGTCCCCGGTAATCATCACCACCTGGACCCCCGCCCCCTGCACCTCCTTAATGGCGCCTCGGGCCTCCGGCCGGAGTTCGTCGCGGATGCCCACAAGCCCGATCATGCACAGGTTTTTGAATTCCCCTTTCTGGGTTACCGGCGTGTCGGACACCGCCAGCGCCAGCACCCGCACCGCGTTCTGGGTCATCTCGTTCCATTTGTGCCGCAGCGGGCTTTTGTCCAAAAGCGGCCGTATCCGCCCCTTCTCGTCGTAATACCGCGTGCAGGCGGACACGATTCGTTCCGGCGCGCCCTTAATGAGGATCAGGTCCTGCCTGCCCTTGATGTGGGCGGCGGAGAACTTATGCGCGCTGTCAAAAGGGACCGTTTCCAGCTTCGTGTACCCCTGTACGTTTTTGGAAAGGGGGAGAACAAAGTTTAGAAGCGCCCGGTCGGTGGCGTTGCCCCCCAGCGCTTTCCCGTCGGATACCACGCTCCCCGAGTTATGGACGCAGTTGAGCTCCAAAAGCTCGTAAAGCCCCTTGCAGCTTTGGATTCCGCCTGCCTTCCTCGGCTCTTTCCCGTCTCCGAACACAAACTGGCTCACCGCCAGCTTTCCCTTGGTCAGCGTTCCCGTCTTGTCGGTAAACAGGATGTTCAGGCTTCCGGAGGTCTCGATGCCCACCAGCTTTCGCACCAGCACCTGGTCTTTGAGCATCCGCCGCATGTTGGAGGACAGCACCACCGTAATCATCATCGGAAGCCCTTCCGGAACCGCCACCACCACCACCGTAATCGCCAGCGTCAGCGCGTGCAAAAGATGGCTTAGTACCGTGGGCCAGTCGGAAAACATCAGCGCCATTCTGGCCGCGTCAAAGCCGTTATCCATCACAAAGGAGTGAAACAGGTCCGCAAACGCCACCAGCGCCGCCGCACAGTATCCCAGCCGGCTGATGATTTTCGCAAGCCCCGCCAGCCGCACCTTCAGCGGGCTTTCCCTGGTTTCCTCCTGCATCTCCCTGGCCATGTCCCCGTAGAAGGTGGCGTCGCCCACCCTGCGGATCTGCACCACGCCTTCCCCCGCGCACACGATGCTCCCCCGGAACACCTGGTTGCGGGACATCAGGTCGAAGTCCTCCGGCAGATCGAACCCAGGCTTTTTGGTAATCTCCTTGCTTTCGCCGTTTAAGGCCGATTGGTCGATATGTAGCTCCCCGGAGACCACCACTCCGTCCGCCGGCACCCGTTCGCCTGCCTGCAAAAGAACCAGGTCGCCCACCACGATTTCCCCCATGGGCACCGACTGGATGCCCCCCAGGCGCTTGACCCGGCACTGGATTTTCTGCGCGTCCTCCTGTAGTTTGATAAAGGCCGATTCGCTTCCGTATTCCGACAAAGTAGAAACAAAGGTGGCCAAAAAGATCGCCACCGCAATGCCCGCTGTTTCGTACCAGTTGAAATCCCGGAACAAAAAGATCACATTGATGGCCAGCGCCGCCAGTAAGATTTTAATGATGGGGTCGCCGAAGCTCACCAGGAACTGCTTGAAAAAACCGTTTCGTTTCTTCTGTGTCAGCTCGTTGGAACCGTGTGTTTTCCGGGATTTTTCCACCTCCTGCGGACTAAGCCCCCGTATGGCCACCGGCCTTGCCGGCGTTTTCTTTCCAATCACGCTCGGATCACTCCTCCAATCCCATGCCGCATCCATCGTGCGCGGATGCTATATTGTATGGGGGAATGTCCGCTGTTATGACCCACCGCCCGCTTCGGCCTGCCCCTTCCATAAACGCAGCAAAACGGGCCTGGATGCCGTTTCCAGGCCCGTTTTGCTTTCATCGTCTTTTTAAAAGAACATCAGCTTCATAATCAGCGCTGCAATGGCCGCGCCGATGAGAGCGCAGCAGACCATCCGGGAGATCATCACCAGCCGGCCCGCTCGTTTGAGGCTTCCGCCCGGCTGGCCCATACCGATGAGCAGCTTGGTCGCCCGGCGGCGCAGCTCAGCGTCGTTCAAATGCAGCATATCCGGCCGCACAAAAAGAATCGCCCGCTCAAAATACTCGTTTTCCGTTTCCGAAACCTCAATAATATGTTTATTTACCCCTCGAATCATGCAAAACCACCTCGTCTTCTTCGTATTCTTCCTGGGGTTTCCACAAATTCCACAGACTTTTCAACAAGTTTCCACATTGCCTGTGAAAAGGAAAACCACGTGTTTCCCATCTGCTGGTATTTTTGTCTGTATATCCGGTGAATATGCAAGGGGATTCCGGAAAAAAGCCCGCCCGGACAAGGAAAATGCAATGCATATACACGGGGTATAGGAGAGTTAACATAAAAGTTGTGGAAAACTCCGTGGAAAAGGTGGAAAAGTCGGCGGAAATCAAAAAGGGATGGTGGAAAATCCTTTTGATTTCCTCCACAGGAAAAGAGGATCCTAAAATTTATGTAAACTTCTGTCGATACCCAGAGTTAAACGTTGTCTGGTCAGCCGCCCGTTGCCCTGTGAAAACCCGCCTGTGGAAAACAGAAGGGGCGGCTGGAAAAGCTGGGTTTGCTTTCACCCCAGCCGCACGTGCGCGCCGGCAAAAAGAACAGGCGTCTCTGAGACAACGCCGATAAAAAACAGCCGACAGCAATGTTGCTGTCGGCTGTATCCGTCAGGGTCTCTCGGCGGCCTTCTCTTTTCCAAGCAGAAGCTCCGCCAGCTCCCGGGGCGTGTCCACCTCGTACTGCACCTTGCACTCCTCCAGGCTTGCGCCGGCGTCCAGCCCCCATCGGACAAACGCAATATCCGCCCCGCACCGGTTGCAGGCCTTCACATCCCGGATTTCGTCCCCGATGTACAGAAGATCAGACACCGTTACCCCGTGCTCCTTGGCAAACTCCTTGATGGTCTTGTGCTTGCCGAACAGCCCGTTGGAAGAAACGATTTCCAGCTCGAAGGGGAGGGGATACCGATGGAAAAAGGAGCGGATATTCTCCACCGCATTGGAGGAGAGCACCGCGATCCGATAGCCCCTTTTGGAGCAGGCGAGGAGTAACTCCAGCATCCCGTCGAACAAGTGGATTTTCTCCAGATTCTCGCCGTAGAGCGCAATGAACTCCGGCCGTATTTTCATCATAAAGGAAAGCATCCGCACCTTCTGGGCCACCGGAAGATCGTCCCGGTCCCGAAAGTGTTCCGGCTCCACCTTGGTGATGCCGTGACGCCTGAGCAGGGTGTGGGTGATTGCCAGCACCATTCCATAGGAATCGGCCAGCGTTCCGTCAAAATCGAACAACAGATAGGAATAGTTCATGTTTGCTCCTTTGTTTTCCGCCGTCAGCGGGAATCCTTGACCGACCGGGCCACCAGATACTGTATGGTTCTCTCCACCGCGTCCCGGGAATTTCCCCAGTCCTCATTGTTGCCCGCGTTGCGATAGTCGTACATTTTGCAGTAATGGGAAACGTCCTCCTTGAGCGCCAGAAGATACCGTCCGGATACCTTGGCCGCCGCTTCGCAGAAGGCCGCCCGATCCCGTTTTTTAAGCTTTCCCGCCGCGCTGACAAGCTGCTCATAGTGGGGCAGACACAAAAAGGGCTGTTCGTCGAACAGGGCGCGAAATTCCGCTTCCTGTACCCAAAGCCGGCATACCGTATCCAGCATCCGTTCCATGCCCCACTGGATTTTGTCGCACACAAAGCAGCCCGCTTCCTCGGTGAGAAAGGAAAGTCTTTTTTTGTCAAATACCTGCTCTTTGATTTCAATCAGCCGGCTTTCCAGCATGAGCGCCAAAGAAAGCCGGTTTTTCTGCCCGAGCATTTTACGGAAGTGGTCCTCGCAAAAGCCCCGGCGGTTGGTTTCCATACGCACGTCCGGCTCCATCATGGCAGCGCCCATGATGTATTCCACCATCCGCGTCTCCACTGTGTCCCGCATCCGGCAGATGGGGCATCCGTCCTTGGGCTCGAACACCTCGCTCACGGGAATGGTGCAAATATCCTCTCTCATGGATGTATCACGTCCTATGGGTAAATTTGTTTTCTGCGTAATGTTACAATTATACCACAAAGCTGCTATAATAACGGTTACAAACCTGTGAATGAAAGTAGGAAAATACGATGCCCCTTCCCGCGGTTCAACTTGACGGTACCATTGTCTTGCAGGCGCCGGATCTCGACCTTCGGGCGACGCTTCTGTGCGGCCAGTGCTTTCGCTGGGAGGAGCGGGGAACCGGCTTTTTCGGCGTGGTGTCCGACCGGGCGGCGCTTGTTTCTTACCGGGACGGAAACCTGCTCATTGCCCCGGCTACCCCGCTCAAAGAAGACGAGGCTGCCTTCTGGCGGAATTATTTTGACTTGGACCGGGACTATGAAGCTCTGCGCCGGCAGATGGCTCTCCACCCGGTTTTGCGTGAGGCCTGTGCCTTCGCCTCTGGCATCCACATTCTCCGCCAGCCCTTCTTCGAAACCCTCTGTTCCTTCATTCTATCCGCCAACAACAACATCCCCCGCATCAAGGGGATCATTGAGCGTCTGTGCGCCTGTTTCGGTCCTGCTTTGGAGGACGGGCATTTCGGCTTTCCCTCGCCGGAAACCCTCGCCGCCCTGAAAAAGGAGGACTTGGCCCCCCTTCGCTGCGGCTACCGGGCTTCCTACCTGCTGGACGCCGCCAGGCGTATGGCGTCCGGAGAGCTCGACGAAACGGCGCTTAAAGCCGGTCCCATGCCCGATGCCAGAGCCGCCCTGCAAACCGTCATGGGAGTGGGCCCCAAGGTAGCCGAATGCGTGCTTCTCTACGGCCTGGGACGGATGGAGGCCTTTCCCGTGGACGTTTGGATGCGCCGGGCTCTTCTTGAGCATTTTCCCCAAGGTTTCCCGGAGGAATACCGCTCTTGCGCGGGGCTTGCCCAGCAGGTCCTTTATCACTGGGTGCGTCAGAGCGGGAAAAGCGGGGAAAAAGCATAATTTTGAGCAAAAAGTCCCTTCCTTTTTTGTCTTTCTTAGAGTATAATAAAGGGTACCTAAGGCGGACGGCTCCGCCAAAGGCCCGGCAGCCACTCGCTGCCAGAAAAGAAATAGGAGTGATGGATGAATGCCTCTCGTAAACACCAGAGAAATGTTCCAGAAAGCGTACGATGGCGGTTATGCGATCGGTGCGTTTAACGTCAATAACATGGAGATCATTCAGGGAATCACCGAGGCTGCAAAGGAACTGAACGCCCCGCTGATCCTGCAGGTTTCCGCCGGCGCCCGCAAATATGCGAGCCATACCTATCTGATGAAGCTGGTAGAGGCCGCCTTGATCGAAACCGACCTGCCCATCGCTCTGCATCTCGACCATGGCGACAGCTTTGAGCTGTGCAAAAGCTGCATTGACGGTGGTTTTTCCTCCGTCATGATCGACGGCTCTCATTACGATTACGAAGAGAACGTGGCCCTGACCCGCAAAGTGGTGGAATACGCCCATGAGCGCAACGTCACCGTGGAAGGCGAGCTTGGCCGTCTGGCCGGCATTGAGGACGCGGTGAACGTTTCCGCCGAGGACGCTTCTTATACCAATCCCGCCCAGGTGCAGGACTTTGTGGAGCGCACCGGCGTAGACTCGCTGGCCATCGCCATCGGCACCAGCCACGGCGCGTATAAGTTTAAGCCCGGCCAGAAGCCTCAGCTGCGTTTTGACATTCTGGAAGAAGTGTCCAAGCGCCTGCCCGGCTTCCCCATCGTGCTGCACGGCGCCAGCTCCGTCATTCCGGAGTTTGTGGAGAAGATCAATAAGTTCGGCGGCGCCATGCCCGACGCCATCGGCATCCCTGAGGAAATGCTCCGCCAGGCCGCTAAGATGGCCGTGTGCAAGATCAACATTGACTCTGACCTGCGTCTGGCGATGACCGCCTCTATCCGCGAGCATTTTGCCGAGCATCCGGATCATTTTGACCCGCGGCAGTACTTAAAGCCTGCTCGTGCCGCCATCAAGGACATGGTTGCTCATAAGATCAACACGGTTCTCGGCTGCGCTGGCAAAGCATAAGCAGAAGAATAAAAAGGCCCGGAAACCCATGGGTTTCCGGGCCTTTTTTGTGTGCCGATAGGCCATCGGCATCTTACCATTAGGAAAACGCTGCCGTCCATTTACAGGCAGTGGATAAAGGCACAGGCAAGCCGTATGTCGTGCCTGCAATATCTCATGCCGCGGGCATTGACTTGCCCGGGATGTTTGGAACGATGCGGCGAGAGCTCATAGAAGCAACCATACGCATCCGCCTACCGCTTCAGGCGTTTGATGGCCGCCTTGGTCTCCTGAGACACCCGGTAGGATTCGGTGATCTTTTGAAGCGCCTTGTTGAAAGTCCAGTCGTCCAGAGGGCAGTCCTGCAAAAAAGGCCCGGTTTCGTGCGGAAACTTTATGTAGCATACGCTAATCAGCCAGGCGTTTGCCATGCGCACATAATAATGTTCGCTTTTTATCCTTCCGCTTGCCTCCAAAATCCGCCTTACCGTGTCTGAGGTGAGGCACTGGCTTAAAAGCAGCACCAGCCCCATCCGGACGGCCCAGGGGTTCTCCGAGGACAAAAGCTCGCCTAAAAACGGCCCCCATTCCTCTCGGTGCTTTGCCACGGTTTTGAGTCCCATGCAGGTGCTATCGCAAACCGCCCAGTTGTCGATCCTGGGGACAAAGGCGCGTACCCGCTCCATCACGATCTCGGTCGGTTCCTTTAAAAACCCCAGCACCAATCCGTAGAGCAGGATTTCTTCGTAATACCGCGGGCTTTGCGCCGCCAAAAGATACCCGTTCCAGTCCCCATTAGCAATCTGCTTTGCCAGGGCCTTCAGCGCCGGGGCCCGCACCCCCAGCATGGGCGCCGCCGTGTCGGGGACGATGCGGGCGTTAAATGCCCGGTACCCCTCCTCCGCCATGGCCTCCAGCCGTGTCACCAGCTCACCGTAATCCGCCCGCGTGAAAGGAACTCTCGTAAACTCCGCCATCGCTTAATACCGGTTGTCAAAAATACGGGTGGACTTTTTCTCGCTGCGGGGCAGTTCCCCGATGGATACGGCTCTCGGTACAATGGTAATGCCGATCTTCGTCTTAAAATGCTGGCGTACATTGGTTTCCAGCGGCTCCCGGTCACCCGCCGCGTCGGTTTCAAAGAACAAAGTCATAATATCCTTGCCGTTTAAATGGTCGATCATCACCTGGTATTCGCTGCTGGCACCCTCGATGTCTCGCAAAAGCTCGTCGATCTGGCCGGGGAAGATATTGACCCCCTTGACCTTCACCATGTCGTCGGTGCGGCCGATGAGAGTGTCGATGCGGGGATAGGCTCGCCCGCAGGCGCATTCGCCCGGCAAGAACCTAGTCAGGTCGTGGGTGCGGTAGCGAATGAGGGGAGCCCCTTCCTTGCGCAGAGTGGTGATGACCAGCTCGCCGATTTCCCCATCCTTCACCTGCTCCAGGGTGTGGGGGTTAATGATTTCACAGTAGACGTAGTCATCCCAGTAATGCATGCCGCATTCCTCGTCGCAGCTCATAGCGATGCCCGGCCCGTAAATCTCCGTCAGCCCGTAAATGTCGTAAAGCTGTACGCCTAGTTCGTTTGCGATGCGCTTGCGCATTTTCTCGCCCCACCGCTCCGAACCGATGATTCCCTTTTTCAGATGGATCTGGTCCTTGACGCCCCGCCGGGTGATCTCCTCCGCCAGCAGCAGCGCATAGGAGGAGGTGGCTCCCAGCACGGTGGATTTTAAGTCAATCATCATCTGAATCTGCTTGTCGGTGTTGCCCGGTCCCATGGGGATGGCCATGGCACCCAGCCGCTCTACGCCTGCCTGGAACCCAATGCCCGCCGTCCAAAGGCCGTAGCCGGGGGTAATCTGCACCCGGTCGCGGTTGGTAAGCCCCGCCGTGCGGTAGCACCGCTCGAACATAACCGCCCAGTCCTCCACGTCCTGCTTGGTATAGGGGATGATGATGGGGGTGCCCGTGGTGCCGGAGGAGGAGTGAATGCGTACGATCTCCTCATCCGGCACCGCCTGCAAACCCAGCGGATACGCCTCGCGCAGCTCGTCCTTGTTGGTAAAGGGGAGCTTCTCGAAATCCTCCTGGCTTTGGATGGACGTTACGTCAAAGTCCCGAAACTTTTTCTGATAAAATCCGCCGTCAACAGCAGCAAGACGGCCGAGCTGTTTTTTGATAAGATCAAATTGTTCTTGCTTCATGTTCATTGTTTCCTTCCCCCAGTCACCGCTTCGGCCCCCGCCGCAAGCGCCTTCAGATTCATGGAGAGGAACCGCTCGGGCAACTTTTCCCGGATGGTATCCTCGATTTGCGTAAGCGTCACGGGAAGAACGCCGGCGCCCGCCGCTGCGCCAAGCAAAGCCACGTTCAACACCTTCGCCGACCCGCATTGGCGGCAGACCTCTTCGCCGTCCACCAGTATGAGCCGTTTTACCCGTTCCCTTAAAAAGGCAAGCATCCCCTCCGCATCGTAGGGGGACCCGGAGAGGGATGCCGTTACCGGCTGCACCGCCTTGGTGCTCACCACCATTGCGCCTTCTTCTTTCAGATAGGGCAAGCAGCGCACCGCCTCCGCCGGCTCAAACCCGATGACCACATCCGCCGTCCCCTTGGGAATCAGAGGCGCAAAAGCGTCCTCTCCGATGCGAACATGGCTGACCACGCAGCCGCCCCGCTGGGCCATGCCGATGGTTTCCGCCGTGTGGGCCGAAAGGCCCTCCTTCATAGCGGCCTGGGCGATGATCTTGGAGGCGAGGACGGTTCCCTGCCCGCCAACGCCCGCCAACATGCAGTTTTTCATTTTGCTTCCCCTCCAATCGCCCCGAAGGGACAGACCTGGGCACACACGCTGCACCCGTAGCACATGGACGGCTCAATTTTCACCTTGTTGTTTTCCAAAACCATCGCCGGGCATCCCAGCTCCCGGATACACCGCTTGCAGCCGGTGCATCTTTGAGCGTCCACCCGGTAGGTGGGTCCCGGCTTTGTCACCGCGATGCAGGGAGACTCGAAAATGACCGCCGATACGCCCTTGACCGCCGCCGCTTCCCTGACCGCCTCTACCGCCGCTTTCAGATCCAACGGATCGGCCTTGGCCACATGCCCGACGCCGACCGCTCCCAGCACCCCCGCGATGTCTACCTTCCGGGAGATTTCTCCCATCATGGTCTTGCCGGTGCCCGGATGGGGCTGATGCCCGGTCATGGCGGTGGTGGCGTTATCCAGCACAACCAGGACGATGTCGGTTTCGTTATATACGGCGTTGATCACGCCGGGAATCCCCGTGTGAAAGAAGGTGGAATCCCCGATAAAGGCGAAGTTCACCGCATCCGGCTCGATGCGGTGAAGCCCCTGTGCCACCGTCACCCCCGCGCCCATGCAAAGGCAGGTGTCCACCATGTCGAGAGGGCTGGCGTTTCCCAAGGTATAGCAGCCGATGTCCCCGGAAAAGACCGCCTTTTTCCCCTTCATCGCCACCTTCACCGCGTAGAAGGACGCCCGGTGGGGACATCCCGCACAGAGAACCGGTGGGCGCACGGGCAGAGAGGGAAGAGGCGCTCCCATTGATTCCTCCTGTGGTAGCCCCAGGAAGGAACGAATGGCTGTGTTTGCGATTTCGGTGGAATTTTCCCCGGCGTTGGGGGTGTGCCCGGTGAGCTTGCCGCAAATCCTTACCGGCAGATGATGCTTGCCGCACAAATAGACAAGCTCCCGTTCGATCACCGGATCCAGCTCTTCGAGTACCAGCACTTCATCGAGCCCCTCCAGGAAGGAGAGGGCCAGCCGTTCGGGGAAGGGATGTGGGGTTGCCACTTTGAGAAACTTTGGACATTTGCCCATCTGCGCCAGGGCTTCCTTCGCATAGGAAGCGCTCACACCGCCCGCAGCAATGCCTTTTTTGCCGCCGCCGGTCACTTCATTGAACCGGTAAGCGGAAAAGTCCTCCCCCAGCACCGGCCAGCGCGCCTCGATCTTTTTGTGGTTTTGATAGGTAAGCCGCGGGAAGATGACCCATTTGGAATCCTTGAGAAACCCTTGCGGCGTGATTTTTTTACGGCCGCCGTCCATCTCGATGGACGCGCACCCGTGACAGACCCGGGTGGTAGGCCGCAGCAGCACGGGAGTTTGGTATTTTTCCGAATAATCGAAGGCGTCCGCGATCATTTCAAACGCTTCCTCCGGAGAAGCGGGGTCAAAAACCGGGAGCTTGGAAAACCGTGCGAAATGCCGGGTGTCCTGCTCGGTTTGGGAAGATATGGGGCCCGGGTCGTCGGCCGCCACGATCACCATGCCGCCCTTAACGCCGATATAGGCCAGACTCATCAGTGGGTCGGAGGCCACGTTGAGCCCCACCTGCTTCATGGTCACCATCGCCCTGGCACCTGCGTAGGCTGCTCCGGCCGCCGCCTCCATCGCCGCTTTTTCGTTGACCGACCATTCCACATACACGTCGCCCGGATTGTGTTTGGCCACCGTTTCCAGAATCTCGGTGGACGGGGTTCCCGGATACCCGCATACAAACCCCACACCGGCGCGCAGGGCGCCCAGGCCAATGGCCTCGTTGCCCATTACCAGCTGCTTCGCCATTCAAAAGACCTCCCTTTTCGTAAGAAAAAGCGCCTGCCCTTGTAAGCCAAAAGCCCAAGGACAGGCGCGAAACCTGTAAAAATGCCACCTTGTTTTGCCTTCCTCAAAGGGAAAGCCTGTGCTTAAAAGCGGGATGCCAGCACATCCCTCATCTATAACGCCGATGCTGCGTCGCCGGTTACTGGCCGTAAAACGGCCCTGTTCGCCGCGCCCTCCGGAGCCCATTTGTCTGCCTCGTATCCGCCGGCATCCCAGCCCCGCCGGCTCTCTGTGCGACCGCTTTGCAGTTTTACCTCTCCATCGCAGGTTTGTTCCTACAAAGTATAACACCCTTCGTCCAAATTTGCAACCGGCGCAAACCGTCCAAAGCGCAGAAAATGGACGTAGGGGAACGGCGGCGTCTTTCTATGGCGGACAGTAAGCAAATAGTAATTAATACCTGATGCTGCGCTGCAAAATGAATCAAACTCTACTAAAACATGAGTTTCATATTAAAGTCGGCAAATCAATGGTAGAGAAGATGTTCCTTGCTTCTGGATATAGTGCCCAACGAAATGCTGGGTGTACTTCCCATTCATATCCAAACTCGACACATTCCGTTGAAAGGTAATTGTTATCCTCAAAATATTTGCGGTCAATGTATCCGTCGCGCAAATCCTTCCTAGCTACTAAAAAATTAATTTTATACATAAAGGTAAGCAGTTCTTTTGCTGAGGCGATGCGCCCATCAGAAAACACAAATTTGCCACTCTGCATGATTCCAGATATCTTATTTATGATTTGTTCCTC
The DNA here is from genome assembly GCF_040096205.1 of Solibaculum intestinale. Lineage (NCBI taxonomy): Bacteria > Bacillati > Bacillota > Clostridia > Eubacteriales > Oscillospiraceae > Solibaculum > Solibaculum intestinale. The sequence continues at coordinate 38,018 of NZ_JBBMFD010000009.1, forward strand.
AGGATATTTGTGAGAGCCAGACAATTTCTTTTGCTCGTGGCTTGGTTTCATACCCAACAAAAGGCGCCTTATCTCTGGCAATTCGTATCGATGTTCATTGATCGTATCTTGCAAACGGTTTTGCGAATACCGGGAAAAAACGCATTCCCAATCAGTGGTTTTAATTGTCTTATTGCGATTATTGCTGGCTTCGCGTGCTGCCTGCGTACATAAATTAATCAAATCTCTCGGTCTTCTTCTTGTTAGAGATAAAAGGATATAATGAATTGGGCGATTGTTCCATTTTCCTTCTCCCATAAAATGGCTGTCCATAATTGGATATAAATATTTAACTATTTCAAATTGTGGCTTTTTCAGTAAAGTAGTTTCTGAAATAGGCCTTCCTAAGTAGCTTTGTACACGCTTTGCTAAAAAAACCAACAATTCATGTTCGGTCCAAGTAAGCCATATTACATTTCCCTCAATTTTATCTGTCGATTCATCGGCAGTGCGTACCAAAAAATAAACATCGCTACGCAGACTAATTCGAAACTGCAAACAGGGAGACTCGTTCGTAAGATCGCGTACTGCATTTAAAAGTGCTGCAATTCTTTTAATATTGCTGTTCGTACCTTCCCAGGCCCTATCCAAATCGTCAATATAGATCACGATTTTGTGATTGGAAATATATTTTTTTGCAATTAATTTTTTGGATTTATCTATATCAACTTTACCGTCGATTCCTTTTACTATGGCTGTAATTTTGTCTATCAGCTTCATTCCCTTTTCAATAGCGGCATTTGCAAGTGGATAATCCGTCTCAATGTGAAATTGTTGCATCACTAATTCCACAATGCGGGAATTAAGCCCAGATTTCCACTTTTCTATTAAGCTCAATGGATTTTTATCTTCATCCACTTGGCACAAATCGGCAATATCATTGGGACGAATCCATAGCGATAGCACATTATGCTCCAAGTTCTCTTCATAAGACATTCTAAACAAAGCTGATTTTCCAACGCCTTTATGCGCCACCAGAATTCTTAGCGGACGATCGTTGTGAATTTTTTCGTATGTTGTGCTTTTAAAAAAGCTATTTTTAAATCGCACTTTTTCTTCATCTTCTGCTGCTAGTTCACCAAATAATCCTGTAATCTGATCTTCTGTGAAGGTTATATTTACAGACATGCAACATCTTCTTTTCGCTGATCCCAATTGAAATACTCATGCGGTACCCAATGCGTCTACAATCATCCAAAAGGATCGTTTTTATTATATCATAGTTGCCCTCTGATAAGATACCAAAATTAATCTAAAATCCGGAAAATCAGAGCGTCGTTTTGATAATGGTATTCGCATTTCCTTATCGGTTGTCTCTTTGCGGTGCCTTCCTGGTTTAGAAGCTGGCTTGCGCTCACCCGGTTGTGGAAGCGGGCTGCTTCGCAACGGGCAAAAACAAATAATCCGAACCTGTTTTCTATTGGAAACAAGTTCGGATTATTCTGATTAAAGGGGAATTTTAGATGCTGCGTGAGAGCATATTGCTTTCAAAAAAGAAAGAGCCTGGAACGCAAATTGCGTCCAGACTCAGTCTGCTGGTTGCGGAGGCAGGATTTGAACCTACGACCTTCGGGTTATGAGCCCGACGTCTAACGCATATTTTCACGTTTTTTGTAGTAAAAACCGTATATTCTGTCTTTATATCGACGTATTATCTGTATATTTATTATAATTTTTCCTTACTCTACACCGCTATAGCGGTATCAGTAGCGGTCAAAATGAAGGGCAAAATAGGAGTGAGGAAAGGAAGTTGAATAGAAAATTTCTATCTAATTTTGTAATTTTCCAGTACGGCAGAAAGGACAGAAAAGGTGAAAGTATGTGTAAGGTAATATGCACCGCCACCTGTAAAGGTGGGGACGGAAAAACGACCTCCACAGTAAACATAAGCGCATACATATCAAAAAGGAAAAAGGTCTGCGTGGTGGACCTTGATCCGCAGCATAGCTTGACTACCCATTTTGGGGTGCGTCAAAGTGAACTCAAAGCGTGCAAGACCATCTACGACATCTTCTTTTATCTCATCGATCATGATGACATTGACGATGAAGAGCTGTCGGAATTGGTTCATTCCTGCGTTATCCATACCAGCGAAGTGGATCTGATTCCATCCACCACAAAGCTGGCAAGGCTGGTAAAGCTTTTACCCAGCGCCACCAATTGTGAGCATCTTTTGGAGTACGCGCTCTCCTTTATAAAGGAGGAGTATGAATATATCTTTCTGGATTCTCACAGCGGATTTGATTTGTTTTGCCATAACGCCTTGGCCTGTGCGGATTCCGTTTTGATTCCTGTAGAAGCCAACATATTCGGCTGTGAAGGGCTGGGGGAAGTGCTCCCCATCATCAACGGCCTGAAAAAACGCATGAATCCTCACCTGTCTATCGAGGGGATCCTCTTTACAAAATATCGTGCCCGGACGAAGAACAATCAAAGCTTCCGTGAATTGGTTTACCGGGACTTTGGGAATATCCATATCTTTGCCCCTATCATCCCGGAACGCACATCGGTAAGCGAGGCGCCTAGCTTCGGTATGTCCATCCACGAGTACGCACCGAACAGCGACGCAGCGGCGGCCTATGCCGAAGTAGCAGAAGAGGTGATGTCCCATGCGTAGAAGGGCAATTGTAGACCAGGTACAAAACCTTTCGCTTCTAGAGGAAGACAGCGATTTCTTTTCCGATGGAATAGAAGAAAAAGCAGTCAAGCGAAAAGAGGAATCATCCTATCCCTGTGTGTTGTTACCAACCGACTGTTTGGAGGAATATCAGGACGATAACTTTGAAAAGATCACAGGAAGGCCGCAGCCATTTCTCCCGTATTCCGAAGAAGATATGGACCGGATGGTAGAGAGTGTGCGGGAGCATGGTGTGCTGGAACCCATTACCGTGCGTCCAACGAAAGGTAAAAAATATCAAATCCTTGCCGGCCGCAACCGTTATCGCGCCTCAGTCATTTGCGGTCGAAAAGAAATCCCGTCCATCATCCGTGAGGACATTGACGACCAGCAAGCAGCCCTTATTATGTTGGACACAAATCTTCGCCAAAGAAGGAACCTATCCTATAGCGAACGGGCCTATGCCTATCGGATGAAACTGGAATTGACCAGCTCCCAAGGAAAGCGAAACGACTTATCGGATGCAGACGATCCCTCTATGCGGAAAGATTCGCTGGCGGAGGCAGGAAAAGAGAATAAGGAAAGCCGGCGTATGGTTGCTTATCTCATTCGTTTGACCTATCTCATCAAACCATTGCTGGAAGCGGTGGATCAAAGAACCCTGTCTTTCCGTGTCGGTGTCAAGTTGTCATATATCCCGGAGGAACTTCAAGCGTTTCTGTTCTATCAGATTATGCCACAGTATGGAAAGATCAAAATGAAGCAGGCCGATGCTGTCAAAAAGCTGGTAGAGGAAGGGACCGCTTCTCAAAAGACGATTCAGCGCGTTTTTTATGAAGCGGCAATGGACAAGCAAAATATCCGGAAAATGACCATTCAGCTGCCCGACACTTTGTCCTATGAGGAGGCGCAAAGACTGTTTCAGAGCTTCCTGGAGCAATATCAAAAATAAATTTCATACCCAAAGCAAGCCTGCCAACAGGCTTAATATATAGAAGGGTTAACGAAAGTTGGTGTATATGATGAGACCAGCATGGAAATATACGGCCATGGCGGTCATGTTGTTGCTGGGAATAGCGGGATGCGGGAATCAAAACACCCCTGAGAGTTCTACATCCTCGTTGCCCAGTGGAACAAGCTCTGCTTTTATGCTCGTCGAAAGAAGTGGGCAGGACAGTGAATCAGCATCATCTGACGATAGATCGACAGCGGGAAACCCAGACCCGACATTCTCATCAAAAGGAAGTGATACCAGCAGGGAATCTTCCCAAATTTCAGAAGGTTCCAAACCAGGATACCGGGAGGATCTTTCGCATCTTTCCTCCCGGCAATCCTCCGACCAGGGGAGCGGCGGTGAAATGCATCCTCCTTCTTCAAATCCCCCGTCAAGCTCAGAAAGCAGCGATTCTCATGGGGGATGGGGTTCGTCTCCATCGGCTCCAGACCCCTCTTCATCGCCGCCTGCCCCATCCGAATCCTCCGAAGCATCCCCTTCCTCCTCGGCGACTCCAGAACCAGACCCCATTCCAGACGACTTGAAGCCCTATGTTTATCCATTTGATATCGCCGCTATTCAATCCGACCTGATCCGGTATGGGGAAACCCTCGGCATGGTCCATCGTCCTACCCATCCGGACGGCACGTTTCGGACGCCGGATAATTGTTCTTGGTGGAATCCATATACGTTGTCCGCCAGCAGCAAAAATCCTGCCCTTGTGAGACGGCAACTGTATGAGATGGTGGAATACGATAAAAACAAATGGGGATTGCAGGACTTTGCAATCTATATAGAGGGTTCTGGCGGTCAATATCTCGTGTATATGCTGCACTAAAAACCAGAAAAAGCTCCTTGCCGGATATTCCGGCAGGGAGCTTTTGTTATTGAGAAAGAAGGTTTTTTATGAAAAGAACATTATCTCACCGGATTTTATCCGCCGTTATCAGTATCATCCTTTTGTTTACCCTTGTTTTCAGCGGGACAGTGGCCTCCGCATGGGAATCCACCGAGGGCGTCGTGTGTAGTTCCCGGTTCGGCCGGCTAATCATGGGATCGGATGGGCTGCCGTTCCATTGCCCGGCCAACTATCCGGTTATGCTCTATGACGAGGAAGGCAACACCAGTTATTCCACGTCGGCCGGCGACCGTGATCATCCCCACATGTACCTGTATACGGAACTCAACGTAGACGAACAGTGGGTCTACTGCATTGAAGTGGGCGTATCCTTTGGTTCGTCCAACAATGGATACACCAGCGTCAACGGGGAAAACAGCCGGTTTTTCATGAATCTTCCCCGGGTTGCCCAGGAAGGCATTATGCTGGCAACCGTGTATGGCTTCCAGCATGGAAAGCCTTTGCCTATTTCCGGCATTAACGAGGACGACTATTATTTTGCCACCCAAGCCATCATCTGGGAATACCAGCAAAACCTCCGCACGTCCCCCACAACATTGCAGGACAACGGCCCCATCCCAGCCACTCAGTTTTACGATCAGCTGAAAGACCGGCCGGCGGAAGCTGCCTACAACTGGATCCTCACACAAATGGAGCAGCATTCCAAGATCCCCAGCTTTGCAAACGTCAGCTCCTATGAAGCCCCAACCCATACGATGCAGTATGATGCCCAGTCCGGGCTGTATTCCGTGACATTGACCGATGAAAATTTGTCGGATGTGGATTTACAAGCCTTGTCCGAGGACACCCACGGTATCTCTGTCACGCGCAATGGAAACAGCTATACCTTTACCACTTCCAATCCCATCACCGAGCCGGTCAGCATCCTTTACCGAAAAGACCTTCCGGTATACGGCAACCCCTTCCTGGTCTGGGGACATGTCGGATATCAAACCATGTGTACCGGCGTTAAAGACCCGGTTCAGTTCTATGTCAATTTCCAGACTGAGAATACCGGTACTTTGGATATTGTCAAAAAAGCCGATCCGGATATTTCGGTTGCAGGATGGCAGTTTCGGATTGAAGGAAACGGAGTGAATCAGGAAGTAACCGTCGGGGAAGACGGCCGGATCTCCGTTCCTGGTCTTACCGCCGGCACCTACACCATTTCTGAAATCAATGTCCCGGACTATTACCACCAACCGGAGAGCCAGACGGTAGAAGTCCTACCGAACCAGACCACTGTTGTGGAATTCTTCAACCAGTACCAGAAGGGCGGATTGGTCATCGAAAAATCCTCCGAACAGGATGTTATGACCCAGGACGTCCAATTCCGCGTGGTTGGTCAATGCGACAACGGCAAATCATACGACCAAATCCATGAGACAGATGCCTCGGGCCGCATTGAACTGACCGATCTCTACACCGGAACGTATACCGTCACAGAATTAGGATATCCAGAGACCGGCATCCCGGATTGGATCGTCGCCCCCACCGATGAAAATATCCGTGTCAACGGCGGGGAAACCAGTACGGTTGAAATCTATAACGAACTTAAAAAGGGAAACCTTTCGATCACAAAAGCGTCGGAAGACGGCAACTTTATAGAAGGCATCGGCTTTCACATCTTTGGAACCACCGACGCGGGGATTCTCTACGATGAAACCTTCTATACCGATTCTTCCGGAGAAATCTATGTGGAAGATTTGCCCATTGGAACCTACACCGTAGAAGAAGTTGCAGAAACGGTCAACGGCAATTACCAGATTGCCGCCTCACAAGTGGTGGTCATCAAAGGGGACGAAACCACACAGACGCAGTTTTATAACGCCCTCCATAAGATTCCTCTGCGAATTGTCAAGGAATCGTACAATGGAAAGAATCTGGAGGGCATCCAATTCCTTGTGAAAGGAACTACCTCCACCGGCGAGCCTTGGGAGAAGACCTACACGACCAACGCACAAGGCGTTGTGGATGTCAAAGAAACCGATCCGGACGCTCCGCCCTGCGGTACCTATACCGTGTCGGAGGTAGAATCCAGCGTCAACATTGGATATCTTCTGCCGGACAGCCAAGAGGTTACTTTCACATACGGAGATCAGCCGGAACTTCATTTTTATAACGACAAAAAGGCCGGCGACGTTAAGGTGGTAAAGACCGACGATCTAAACAACCATTTTGTAGAAGGAATGGTGTTCCGTCTGAAAGGTACTTCCTATGCCGGAGATGAAATTGATTGGACGGCAACCACCGACAAAGACGGTGTCGCTGTATTCCATGACGTCCCCATCGGGAGCTATACCTTATATGAGGACGATGTCCCGGCCTTCTTTGTGACCCCGGATCCCCAGGAAGTAACGGTTGTCTATTCAGAGACTTCTGAAAACAATTTTGAAAATGTGTCCCAAAAAGCCAATCTCAAAATCGTCAAACAGAGCACCGACATGCAAAATATTGAAGGTGTCCCCTTCCGGATCGTCGGTATCCCTTATGCGGGGGAAGATTTTGCCTATGACGAAACGTTTTATACCGATGCAAACGGAGAAATCTATGTGGAAGGGTTGTTGGTGGGAAACTATTCCGTCATGGAATTGGATAGTGACGTAACCGTCGGATACATTAAGCCCGGCAGCCAGGAAGTGGAACTGACCTATGGGCAAGACAGTACCGTCACCTTCTTTAACAAACTGATCGAAAACAGCATCAAAATCGTCAAACGGGACGGGTTTAACGACCAGCCCATGGAGGGGATCTTGTTCGGGCTTTACGATTCAGAAGGCAATGAGGTCACCCGCGGCCGGACCGATGCAAACGGAACCCTTACATTTGAGAACATTCGGTACGGCGAGTATACCGTCCGGGAACTGGAAGGGAAGACGGGATATTATCCTTTGGAGGCCGGCCCGCAGATTACCGTAGAAACCGATGGCCTGACACAAGAAATCCCCATTGTCAACGACCGCATCCCCTGTGAAATCCGCGTGTATAAAACCGACAGCCATACAGGAGAGCCTTTGCCCGGCGTCACATTCGGCTTGTTTGACTTAGAGGGAAACCTAGTGGAAAAGGCCGTCACTGGTGAGGATGGTTATGCCCGATTCTCTCCGCAAGTGTGGGGACAAACCTTCCAGATCAAAGAGCTGGAAGTCCCGGTAGGATACCAGCTGTCCGATCATGTGGAAACGGTAGAAATCCAGCCTGGAGAAACCGAACTGCAATTCCAGTATGAAAACGACCGCATACCTTGTGAAATTCAGATTTACAAAACAGATGGGTATACCAAGCTGCCCTTGGCCGGAGCCGTGTTCGGTTTATACGACGCAGAAGGGAATTTGATCGAGCAGAAGGCCACCGATGAGAATGGATATATCCAATTCAGCCCGCAGCTATGGGGACAAACCGTGTTTATCCGGGAGATTTCGGCCCCGGAAGGATATCTGGTCAACGACAAGATCGAAGAGTTTGAGATCAAAGCAGGGGACGAAAGCGTTACCTTTGAATGGGAGAATGAGCGCCGGCCGGTGGAGATTGTGGTACACAAGATAGACGAATCCGGCTTACCGTTGGCAGGCGCGGAGTTTGGCCTGTTTGACGCACAGGGAACCCTTCTACAGTCCGGGATCACCGACGAAACCGGCGTCATCCGGTTTACAAACAACATTTGGGGCCAAACGGTCTATCTGCGTGAAATCAAAGCACCGCAAGGGTATGTTCTCGATGAAGCAGCCACCGAAATTGAATTGAAACCCGAAGATACTGTCTTGGAATACACCAAGGAAAATTACTGGATTACCGGAAACATCCGCATTGTCAAAAAAGATGGTTTGACCGGCAATCCTTTGTCCGGTGTAGAATTCGGCCTTTACGACGAAGCTGGAAACGAGGTTGCCCGCGGTGTTACTGGCGAGGATGGAGCTTTGCTTCTGGAAGGAATCCGTTATGGGACCTATGAGCTGCGGGAATTGGCTGCAAAAGACGGATATCAGAACCTTTCTGCACCCTTGCCGGTCCAAATAACGGAGAATGGGCAGACCATCGAACTGGAGGTGGAGAACGAACCCATACCGGAAGTGCCAGACACGGGTGAGGAGTTCCCGGCCTGGCCCATTGCCCTGTTGGTGGTATCCGCAACAGCCTTTGTCTTGTTGCTGGTGATCCGCAAACAGAAACAAAGAATAGGATAACCATTGAAAATGATGAAGAGCAAGGCCAAACAAATTTGGCCTTGCTCTTTTTCCTATCAGGAGGTGGCTGAATGAGAAAGTACTATTTATCTTTTGTGGATTTGTCTGAAGTGATAAATGTGACGGCAAATCCAGATCAAATTTCCTGGGCACTGGATCAACTGCGGAAATCGTATTTCATCGATAATCTAAATGAGCCCAATCGCATACAAATCGGGAATTTTGCCGCATCGATTTTTCCATCCTTTTTTGATAAGCTATCCATCCGCATTGCACACTGGCAGGGAGGGATTTTAAGTGTCCATCAGACGCTGCATAAGCTGATGGACATGGAAGATTACATAGGCATGTACCTTTATCTTGTAGTTATGTATGGATTCCTCATGTGGAAAACACCCGACCATCTTCAGCTCCTGGCGGCCAATCCCCCTGCGCTCCAATGCTATATGGAAGCCTTTTTGGAGCTGTTCGACAATGCATTACGGGAAAGGGAGGCGAAAACGGAGAATGTCCCGTGAAATTTATCATTATGTGGATTGCAATGGGCATCGCCCAGTAGACCAATTTATTGAAACCCTTGCGCCGAAACAGCAGGAGAAGATTCACTCCTTGCTTTTACAGCTTCATGACCATCCATTGCAGCCGCCGCATGTCAAGGCGATCCGAAATGGGAGATACAAGGGATTGTATGAACTGCGCAGCCGGGTGAAACAGATGGTCCGGATTGTTTTTTCTTTGACGGAGGAAGGATCCATCATTTTGCTGCATGGTTTTATCAAGTCGGACAACCGATCGATAAACCGGGCCATGGAAATGGCACGCATCCGTCAATTTGTCCTGTCAAACGGCGGGGCGCAGATACAGAAGGTCCCATTGACCAATTAGGAGGGAAGCGTTTGAAGAAGGTAATTCAAAAATGCGCCCGCCTTGTTGTTTTCATTTCAATTTTAACATTGTATTGCACATCGACGGTGTATGCAGCAGGTGGGGACATGTTTACGGTGGCCGACGATATCATCCGGACCGTATACAACAGCATTGCCGGGATCAGTACGGCGCTGGCCGGATTGATGTCGGCTGTAGCGGTTATTGGGGCGAAGATGTCCAACAACCAGCACAAAGTGGATCAGGCATGGGATTGGCTAAAACGCGTGTGGATTGCGTGGGCGGTTATCAACGGCATCGGCGCATTCATCGCTTACGTGCGTCCTTTACTCGACGGATACAACACCTTGCCGTAAGGAGGTTGAGGCAAAATGCTGGAAGGCATTATAAAAGGGCTGGTACAGTGGATCTACAGCCTGTTTATCGACCTCCTTACCTATGTGGCCAACGCCCTGCTGGGCGTACTTAATACAGACTTAACTTTTTTTGAGCAATCCGTCCCCATTGTCCTCGACCTCTATTCTGTATTTGTAGCGGTGGGCTGGGGGCTGCTTATCGGGAACTGCGTGTTTCAATGTATGAAATCCATGTTTTCCGGTTTGGGGTTTGAAGGGGAATCCCCGGTCATCCTTCTCTGCCGGACTGGCATCTTCGGGTTCCTATTGATCTTTTCCAAAGAAATTTGCACGATTGGGCTCGGCATCGGAAAATCAGTCATTGACTTAATCGGTATCCCGACACATGTCGCGGTCACTATGCCGGACGAAAGTTTCTTTGCCGTAGGCGCGGCGTGGGTGCTGGTCATAATCATCGGCTTTATCCTGGGATTGCAGCTCATTAAGCTCTTCCTGGAAATCGGGGAACGCTACGCCATTGTAGCGGTGTTGACGCTTCTGGCCCCGTTGGGCCTTGCTATGGGCGGCAGCAAAAGCACCAAGGAAATCTGCGCCGGATATATCCGCTGCTTTGCTTCCATGATCCTGATGCTGGTTCTCAACGTCCTCTTTCTACAGCTGATCTTATCCGGCCTAGCCACCATGCCCTCTGGTGACCTGGTGCTGCCTTGGTGCGTGCTTTTGGTAGGATTGGTGCGAGTTGCCAGGAAGGTGGACAATACCATCAGCAAAATCGGCCTCAATCCAGCCATCACTGGAGATCCGTTGGGCAGGGGGACCGGGGGCATGCTGGTTATGACAGCAGCCCGTACCGTCCTTTCCTCCGTAATCCACAAGGCGTCTGGATCAAAATCTCCATCTCGGCCAAGCAGTGGCGGCCGTCCGGCGGTTGCAGGTTATCATTCCGCCAACAACTATACCGGTGGAGCCAACACACAGCATTATGCTGGAGATTCCAGCACCTCTTTCGGCAATCAGAGCAGCAGCTATACCGGAGGGAATTCGCAAACCCATTCCAATCAATCTTCTGCACAAAATCAGACGTCCGCACAAAACAATCAGAATACACGGTTTGGAGCCGCCAATACGACGACAAATACAAACACCCGTCAGTCCAGCCAGAATGGGAGCCAGTCCTTCGGCCATTCCAATGCACAATCAAAATCCAACGTCCATTTTGCCGGCGGGACAACCGTAAATGCCAACCGGTTTGGGACGGTTCCGCCTTCCCGCAGTGGAAACAATGCCTTCCACAGCCCCGGCCCGGGTCCACAAAACACAGGGAATATGTCACCGTCGCCTGCGCCTGCCGCAGCACCGGCAGCAGAATCGGGAAGCCATAGCCCTGGAAACGATTCCACCAGGGCCGCTGGAACAAGCCCAGCGCAGCCGAATGTCCGCGCCTTCCCAGGAAGTCGAAACCCCACATCCTCTGGGCAACCGGCATTTAGGCGCACACAGGAGAATTCCCGTCCGAGCGCTCCCGCATCCTCCCGTCCCTCTACATACCCAGGGGCAGGAACATCAGGAGCCTCCAGGCCGATAAATCGATCCTTTACCCCGAACGGGTTCCATTCGGCACGGCCGATCCCTCAAGGACAAAAACCGGAACCGAAAGGTGTGCCGGAACAGCCTCAAAAGCAAGAGGAGGGTTCCAATGAGTAAAAGCGGTGCACAAAGACTGGGTGATGTTGCCCAGCTTGCGGACGCCATCCGAAGGATCATCCTTGCCGCCCTAAGGGGAGGATGGCAGGCCGCTCTACTAGAAGCAGCCAAACGTTTCTGGCCGTATATCCTGGTGATTGTGCTGGTGATTATCATGCTGCCGGTCATTATCTTTTGCTGCCTGCCGTCCATGATGTTCGGTTATGACAGCACCTCTGATCAAGAGGTTGGAGACCTAACGGCCCAGGCGGAGACCATAGCCGGATATTACGCCCAATATGAGCAGTATTGCACCCAAAGGGTAGAGGAAATACAAGATTCGGTGATAAACGATGGAGAGGAAGAAGCCCAGAGCAGCCCGGATGTATCTTCCTCAGAAGATTCCGAAGAAGATACGTCGGAAAACGTGGACTATGAAGTGGTCATAGAAGGCGGCCCTATGGAACAGAATTGGTTTATCGCCCTTTACTCTGTACATTGTGGGAACGATCTTCGGAACATGAACGAGGAAAGTATCCGATCCTATGTGGCCGACACCATCCCGTATACCGTTACTGAAAAGGAAGAAGAGGAAGAAGCCGCTTCTTCCGATCCTGCTCAGACGGTGGAGGAAGCAAGTTCGCAAGCAGGGGAGTCCAGTTCAGAGGCGGAAGGGTCTTCTCCTTCGGAGATGTTATTGACCATTACCTATCTGACGCCGGAGCAAATTCTGGAGAGCTTTTCAGAGACCGACCGCAATTGGGCGGAATTGATGTATAAGACGCTGACTGGACAGGGAAGCTCCAGCTCTGTGGTTTTTCCGGATACGGGAACCGGGCAGCTGGCAAGCCCATTCCCGGATGTAGACTGGAGGAGTGTTCTGACCTCCGGCTATGGTTCCAGGACCGATCCCATTACCGGGGAACCGGGTAATTTCCATACCGGAATTGATCTTGCCAGGCCCACGGGAACCGGTATCTATGCAGCCGAGGCCGGCACGGTTATCACCGTTAAATACAATACGACCGGTTATGGATACCACGTCATAATTGACCATGGAAACGGCCTGCAAACCTTGTATGCCCATTGCAGCGAACTGCTTGTCAGCGAAGGCCAGCAGGTACAGCGCGGGCAGTTGATCGCAAAAGTTGGAGAGACCGGACGGGCCACCGGCCCCCATTGCCATTTTGAAGTCCGCTTAGACGGCGAGGACGTAGATCCTACCGGTTATCTTTCATAGAAAGGAGAAAAGCATGGAACCTGTACATATTCCAACCAACTTTACCGATGCCGGAAAAATCTTAGGGATGTTCCCCATTCGCAATACGGTGGAAGCAGTTGCTCTCGGCATTCCCACCCTGATGCTTTTGCTGTCCATCCTGCCCTTCGGCCTGGTGTGGAACCTTGTGGGATGTTTGATCGTGATCGTCCCTTTGTGTGGTTTTGCTCTGATGGGAATCCGGGATTACAGCTTGCTTACCTTTGTGCGAGTGTATTGGAACTGGAGACGGAACCGAAAAATTCTTATCTACGGAGGTGAAACGGCTATATGCCCCAGAAAAAACGCTTGCCGGATCTAAAAACACTGTTGTTGGGTTCTAAAAAAATGGAATCCGGCTCCTATGCCCGGTATCCAAATGGAACGCAGAAGCTGGCGCCTGTGACGGATATTGAAAAAGGAGTCATCCGCACAGAAGACAATCGGAATGTAAAGCTGTTGGAAGTGCTGCCCTGTAATTTCCATTTAAAAAGCGCCATGGAACAGCTCAACATCATTCACTATCTAGCGTCCTATCTCAAGATTTCCCCTTCCTTTCTCCAAATTCTTGTACGTACCCAGCGTGCCGACATCGACGCTTATTGTAAGCAGATGGAACGGCATTATGAAATGGAAATCAACGAGAATTGCCGGGAAATGATCTATGAGGACGCCCAGCTGGTCAACTATATGGCCGAACATGAGACCGTAACACATAAGTTTTATATGTCCTTCCCCTACCAGGGAAGCGCGCAGGATTTTGAGGCCATTGCCGGGGAACTGGCCGACCAAGCGGAAACAGCTTATCAATATCTGGACTACTGCAATCTGGAAGTGCTTCGGCACGAGGATTACGATAATTTCCTGTTGAAAACCCTCTACACCATTCTCAATAAAAAGCAGGCGCGCCATAGGGATTTGGATGCTTTGGCCGGGATGTTTTCCCCGGTCTACGGGGAGCCTGGCTATACAGGGGAGTGGACGGAGGAAGAGGAAGCCGGCCGGATGTCCTTACAAGACCTGCTATCGCCCAACGAATGCGACCTGACCTCGAAAAAGTACGTGCTGATCGACGGTGTCTATCACGCCTATTTCTTTGTGGCCGGGTATGGCTATCCTACCCAGGTAGGGCTCGCGTGGCTTTCCCCTTTGATAGAGATGGGCGACGGGGTTTCCATCAGCTTTTTCCTGGAACGGAAAAACAAGGAGGAAATGCTCCCGAAGGTGTCTAAGACCACCATGATTAACCGATCCCGGATGCGGGATGTGGGAGAAACCCGCACCGACTTCGAAGAATTGGACGACGCCATTGACAGCGGTATGTATATCAAAAATCAGATGAACCGGGAAAATGAGGATTTCTATTATATGCATACCTTAATTGAAGTCATTGCAGACGATGAGGAAACGCTGGAAAAGCGTATGTCCAATGTGGAAAACCAGTGTAAGTCCATGGACCTGATCATACGTAGGGCCGACTACCGGCACGAAGCTTGTTACCGTTCCATGCTGCCGCTGGCACAGCTGGACCCGGAGATTGCAAAGCTATCCCGAAGGAACATCCTTACCTTTGGGGCAGCTTCGGCTTTCCCATTTTCCTCGTTTGAGCTTTGCGACGATACCGGTGTCTTGCTGGGCGTCAACCTGTATAACAATTCTACTACGATCCTGGACCTCTACAACACGGACCGGTACAGCAATGGCAACCTGGCAATCTTCGGAGCCAGCGGCGCAGGCAAAACATTTACCCTTTTGTTGCTTGCTATGCGGCTGCGGATGTGCGGCGTTAAGGTGTTTATGATTGTACCGGAAAAAGGGTTTGAATACCGTGCGGCCTGCGAAGCCATTGGCGGGCAATATCTAAAGATCTCACCGGGATCGGACGACAGCATCAATCTCATGGAAATCCGAAAGCTGACCTTGGATATCGACAGCGATATGAGGGACGGGGCTTCCCGGAACGATTCGGTCCTTTTGGAAAAAGTACAGGTGATCCATACCTATCTTGCCTTACACTATCCCAACATGACGCCGGAGGAATCCTATCAACTGGATACCGCCATTCTGGAATGTTACAAAGAGTTCGGCATTACAAAAGACAATTCTTCCCTTCTCAAGGAGGATGGATCGTTTCGGGATATGCCGGATTTTACCCACCTGTATCCCGTCCTCTTGAAGTACCCGTCTTTGAAAAACATCGCGCTTGTGGTGAAAAAGCTAACGGAATTCGGCTTTGGAAGACAGACCAACGTAGATGTTCATTCCTCTTTTGTGGTACTGGACACCAGCTCGGCGCAAAAAGAGGACGTGAGTGCCTGTACCTATCTAGCGACTTCCTTTATCCGGGACGAATTGACCAGCTCACGTATTCGGAAAGTCGCCATAATCGGGGATGAATTGTGGAAGATCGCGGGAGAAGAGGGCAACGAGCAGGCGGCGGATTTTGCGATCGAGCTGATTAAAACAGTACGTGGATACGGCGGCGTCTTCATTTCTGCCACGCAGAATACCATCGACTACTTTGCGCTGCGCAACGGCAAATTCGGCGACGCTCTTTTGAACAACAGCCGTCTGAAATTGTTGCTGCAAATGGAAGAGGCGGAAGCAGTAAAGCTGCAAGAGAAGCTGGGGCTTTCGGACGAAGAAACCATGCAGATCGTACGGTGCAGCCGAGGGCAAGGGCTTTTGTGTGCAGGGAAAACCCGCGTCCATGTGGAGATCCGGGCATCTCAAAAGGAATATGACCTGATTACCACCAACCGGGCGGACTTGGAAAAACGAAAGGCGGGGACGGCGGATGGACAAGGATAAAGGGACGCTCCTGAAGATGAACAACTGCATATTGTCCGCCCAAAAATGTGTGGAGGCTCTGCTTCGAGAACAAGTTTCCCAGCAGAGATTCAATACCTTTTTGGATGCCGGTATTCACCAAATGGAGCTGGCCTGCATTGAAATGAGGCGCCTGGTGGAACAGGCACGCATCCCTGTTTCCACCTCGTACACGGACGGCGAATTCATCAAAAAGGAGGTGTATGGGTATGTAACGGTCTTGGACACCGGATGGCTGCACATCCGGCTTAATACCCTTCTTCCACGTGACCACTTTTTTGGTGGGACGGCTTATCTGTCCGACAGCATTACCCGGCTTTTGCGCCGCTTTCAATCGGGCGGAGGCACGGTCCCTTTCTACGACCAAGCATTTCTTGCCATTGTGGAACACTGCGATGTGGAGACCTGCCGTGCTTTCGACCACGACAACAAAGCCTTCCAGTCGGTCATCAATGCACTCAAAGGCCGGGTTTTCCCGGACGACAACCAATTTGAATTATCCCTTGGCCTGTTTACCCGTTTAAGCCCGGAAGCCTGCTGCCACATATATGTGTTGCCCGTAGAAGAGGCGGGGGATTTCCTGTTTTGTATGCAGGCAAACGAGGTTTGACCCCTGTTTGTTTCCGGCCCCAAAGGGCTCCCTTTTGGATGGCCGGGAGACCGATGCAACAAGCACAGGAAAGCATACCGGTTTTGCTTTGCGTATCAGGTTTTTCCTCTATATATTTTGTCCAAAACAAGCAGGCTTACGTTGGGAGGTGCGGATGATGCTTTTTTCAGTAGAGGAAATCGAAGCGCTTCGGTTGTGTGCCTGGTGCAAAGACTTGCCGGTTGCGTGCGGCAAATACCTCGCAGAAGAGGCCGTTGCTCTTCTGCGAAGCATTGGATACCTGCGGCAAAGCCGGTGTGGGCAGAGTTATCGTGTAACCCTCCAAGGCTACGCGTTTCTGGATTCCATCGGCCTGCACTATGAGCCGGACAGGCAGTACCGGGGACAGGGAGCAGTATTGACGCGACGGTTACAGATGGCGGAGCTTGTCCTGTTCTTTTACCGGATGGGCGCCAACGTTTTTCTGGATGCACTAGAGGCAGGCAGCAAAATCCCCTCTTTTCTCCCGTCCTTTGCCCTGCGCCGGAAGGCGGCATCCAACCTTCTGGGCGGTTCCCGGTTTGCAGGGATCTGTTATGGCGCAGACATCGCCTTGATCCCTTATTACCTATCCGACGGCAACGACGGCCTGTATCCTATGGCAGAGGAGCGCATTTTTACGGCCGACCGCCTTTTGATGGGGCGCAAACCTTTTGTCGTATATACGGGAAAACCCAGCCTGGATGGAGTCATAACGGTATCTCAAAACTCCAGGGATAGGAAAACGAAGTCAACTACCCAAACATTTGCGCAGGCAAGCCGGATGTTTTCCTGCGGTGTGGGATACGTCCCTCTCACTCAATGGGGGCTTCGGCAACTGCGTATCCTGCTGGAGCCGGATTACCGCACCCGGCTGGCAAAAAAGCTGCTTGGATCCGCATATATGCCCGCCGCTGATCGCCCCTGCGATGCTGTCCATCGCACCACAAAAGAGCCGTATCTCGTTGGGATCGGCTGCGATTTCAACCAATTTGAATCTGTGGTTAACGAAGGGGTTACCGCTCATATTATCCTGCTCGCCAACCAGCTTACAGCGGTGGGAAAATACCTACAAGGAAGGAATGTGATCCTTCACCCATTGGAGCTGGAGGTGGTGGAGGGGCTTCTTCAGATCCCTTCCAGCCTTCCTTCTCCAAATCAATCGCCTTTTCTTACCCAGAAAGGAGGGTATGTGCATGTTCCGGCTTTCTTCCAAGCTCGAAAAGCTGGAAAGCAAATGCAGTGAGCTTTATCAGAAACACAAAAAGGATATTCCGAAAGCCATTGGGATCGGGTTCCTCGCCGCCTATTTCTACGGCGCCGTTATCCATTCCATTTCAGCAGGGATCGACAACACTTGGAATTCTTCAAACGAGCCGTTGTTTACCTGGGATCCATTTGTAAACTTAGGCGCTCTCTTTTCTCCTACCGGGTTAGGGATTACGGCCTTCCTCGTTATTCTCTATTGCCTCTTTACCAAAAAAGGGTACAGCCTCATATCCGGGTACAAAACCAAGTTGGACAAGCAGAGAAAAATTGAAATCCTGCCGGAAGGGACCCACGGGACCTCCGGCTGGATGGAACCATCCCATATCAAAGAAGTGTTGGAGGCCGGCCCACTCAAGGAAGTAACGGCGCCGCTGTTTGGAAAAACAGACAAGGGTACTTACGTGGGGCTGAAAGATCAGAGAGGGTTAAACAACAACATTATCGTATACGGTGCTCCTGGTTCCGGCAAAAGCCGGGGATTTTGTATGCCATTTGCGTTGCAGGCGGCCAGGCGGCGGGAAAGCATCATCTTTGCCGACCCAAAGGCGGAATACTACGAAACATTCTCCGACCATTTCCGCGCCCTCGGGTATCAGGTGCGGGCATACAATTTGTTGGATTTAGAAGCTTCCGACGCCTGGAACTGCCTGATGGATTCGGCTGCCGACGTGAACCTGGTACAGCAGATAGCGGAAACCATCATCCGCAACACCTCCACCGAAAAGGAAAGTCAGGATTTTTGGGCGACGGCGGAGAAAAACCTCCTGATGGCGCTGATCCTCTATGTCCAAACCATGACGGTTCCGGGAACCGGGGAGCTTCTTCCACCAGAACAGAGAAGCCTGGGGACGATTTATCAGATCCTCGCAACCACCAGTGTCAACGAACTGGATGCACGGTTCCGGTCCTTGCCCCGAGGGCATCCGGCTTTGCCTCCCTACGGCATCTTCCGCCAAGCCCCTCACAACATCTGGGGAAATATTTTCGTGGGTTTAGGCAGCCGTCTCAATGTTTTCCAAAACAAGCTGGTGGACAGCATCACCAAATACAACGAAATCGATTTGGAACTGCCGGGGAATCAACCCTGCGCCTATTTCTGCATCATCTCCGATCAGGATTCTTCCCTGCGTTTTTTGTCCTCCTTGTTCTTTTCGCTTCTGTTTGTCCGCCTGTCCAATTCTGCGCGGAAACAGCCCACCCGCAAACTGCCGGTGACCGTCAATGTCCTGCTGGATGAATTCTGTAACATCGACGTCATCGATTTTAAAAAGATCCTGAGTACCGCCCGGTCCCGCAACATCAACATCCAGTGTGTGGTGCAGAGCGTGGCGCAGCTGGCCGACCGGTACCCCAAAACCGAGTGGGAGGAGATCGTAGGCGACTGCGACTATCAATTGCTCCTTGGCTGCAACGACAAAATGACGGCGGATTTCTGGTCGGCCCAGTGCGGGGATGTGACGGTGCGAGTGAATAACGCAAACGTCCCGATGACGCCGCTTTTTTCCCCGGTACTCAACACCACCCGGCCTTATGTACACGCCAAGACCTCCACCGGGCGTCCCCTCATGATGGCCGATGAAGTAAGGCGGCTGCCCCGGGATCAGGCGCTCTTTTTGATGCGCGGGGAACTGCCGCTGAAGCTTTTTAAGATTGTCCCGGAAGAGCATCCGGATTTTGAGAGGTTACGGTCGGTCAAGGCGGTGGATTACGTCCCCGGTTGGCGCAAAAAAGAAGGACTTTGTGCAACCGTTGCACAAAGTCCCTCGCAGGATTTTGAAGCCCATATCCCAAAGCCGGAGGAAAGCGGCGAATACATCCCCACACCGGAGGAACTGGACCTGCATCCCCCGATTGACCTTTCCAAAGGCATCGACTGTAAGACCCTCACCGAAGTTTCTCCCGATGAGATTTAATCTCATCCTTCGATCAGGAGAAGGTTCTTTCTCTTGTCAACCAGTTGTTTGAGTTCATCGGTAAATCCGCTGATGCTGAACAGGACATACCACTCCTTACGCCCGGTGCGATTCCAGTCTACCAAAGCGGCCTTCTTCTCCAAGGCGTTTAAGATATTGATCCCAACCGGGTTTTTCCAGAATTTGCATTCCCCAAAAATGATGTTTTTTCCATCGTCGTCGGTGGCCACTACATCGATTTCTTCCCCTTTGTTGTCCCACCACCGTCCTACACGGGCAAAGGTAAAATCCCAGGTGCCTTCCCCCGCCAACTGCCACATCCGCTGCCGGCAGATGTCCTCATAGACAAAGGCGATATGGTTGTCCACTAGGTTCTTTCGGATTTTATCCATGACGATCTGTTCCTGGTCCGATTCCAAAAAACCGATGTTGGGGTAGACAAACCGGAACCAGAACAGAAGGAAATTGTCTTTGATCTTGTATAACCCTTTTTTGCTCTTTTCCGGATCCTTTTCCGTAACCGGGACCTCTCTCTCCAGGATGTCCAGATTGATCAAAGTCCGCAGATATTTAGACAAGCTGGTCTGTTTGACCTCCAATGCGCCGGCGATCTTCGATAGTTTATGGTTCCCCTGCGCAATGGTGCGGATCACGGAGAAATAGCTCCCGATTTCCGTCACTTCCTTCTGAAGCAGGAAGGTGGGTTCGTCATACAGGAAACTGGAACGGTTCAGGACATTGTTTTGAATGGCCTGATAAATGTCGGTATCGTCATAAAACAGCTCGATGTATTTCGGAACGCCTCCGGTAATGCTGTAATATTCGATCAATTCCTTACGGGATTTACCCGGGTAAAAATCCTGGTAGTATTGAAACGGGATCTGTTTGAGTTTAATTTGCGCGGTTCGGCGGCCATAGAGAGGGCTGCCGTAATTGAGGGTTTGATCCTCCATCATGGTGATGAGGGAACCGCACAGGATGACCATGATGTTGGTATCCTTCAGTTTTTCCCAGATCTTTTGAAAGATGGACGGAAAGGCAGGATTGGCCTTGCCTAAATACTGGAATTCATCCAGAACAATCACTTTCTTTTGAAGGAGCGGCGTTTGGGAAATGGTGTCAAACAGGATCCCCCAGTTATCGACGGATGCGCTTTTGAGTAGGGGGTTCGCCAAATATTCCGCGGCCAGTTCTTTAAACTGGTTGCGGTTTTGCGCCTCCGACTCTTCTGTCGCAAGAAAATACAGAGCATGTTTTCCCCTGATAAACTCGGAACACAGGGCGGTTTTCCCAACGCGGCGGCGGCCGTATAGGACGACGAAAGACGCCCTGTCCTTGGCATACTCGGATTCCAACGTGGCCAGTTCTTTTTCCCGGTCGACAAATTTCTTCATGGCAGACACCTCCATGGAATTATTATACCTCAGATTATTATATTTACAAGTATAACCTGTTAAGGAAGGAGTGAAAGAAGGATGGAACGGAGCTATCGGATCCGCGATGTGGTCAAGGAAGATTTCTTGCGGTTCCCTTTTGCCTTGCTTGCCAACCCGAAATACACGGCCATGTCGCTGGAAGCCAAATTTGTGTATGCATTGCTGCTCAACCGGTTGTCGTTGTCCCAGAAGAATGGATGGGTCAACGAGGACGGCGAAGTGTATCTGATCTATACCCGGGAAGAGGTCTCAAACACCCTGAATATCAGCTACAAAAAAGCGATTGCGGCGTTTAAAGAGCTGATGGAACAAGGGTTGCTCTATGAGCAGCGGCAAGGCCGCGGATACCCGAATCTGTTGTATGTGTTGAAACTGGAGCTGTCCGACCAGGAGGCGTCGGAATTTGTGGAGGATTTCAATCAGGTAGGACGGCTGGAAGAGCCGGACGTCATGCAGGAAAACCAGGACCAGGCGGACAGATCTGCCGATCCGGCACATCAAGACCTGCCGAAACCGCATGCCTTGATGTGTAAAAACGGCACTTCTGGACCTGTTGGAATGGAAGGTCTAGACCTGCCGGATCGGCAGCCTAAAAAGAAAGAGATTAGAAAGCAGGAAAGGAACCAGACGGATCTTCCATCCATCCAACAAAGAGGGGTGGAGGAGGACGCGGAAGAGCTGGAAGGGATTTATGAGCAATGCGATCTTAGCCTCTTCCAGAAAAACATTCAAACTATGTTCCGCGCCGCCATTGAACGGATGTATTACTCAGATTTCTTGAAGGTGGGGAATGCAAGGCTGCCCCAAGCCAAGGTGCGAAGCGCCCTGCATCTTCTGGACGCAGAAATCCTGATGGGGGCGCTGGACTGCATGAAGGAAAACAAAGCAAAGGTGGCAAACCCCACGGCCTACCTCATGTCGGTGATTTTCAACGGCATCTGTGCCAAAGACAGTTCGCTGATTTTGTCCCTGCCTCCGGAATACCTGGAGGATTCCGATTTCTTTCTTCCGTCCAAAAGAAAGGAGGATGCGCTATCAAATATTTGACCAAGCCTCAAAAAGAACTGCTCAAGCTTTTGCGGATGTATGGAACGTTACGGGTAGACCAGGCGAAACAGCTGCTGCGGATGGAGTCGGAGGTTCCGGCTTACATAGGGAAAGCCATCCGGCAGTTAATCGCAATGGGATGCATTGTGCAAAAAGGGGAGGATCTGCTCCAGGCGGAGGACACCACGGTTTCCCAAGAGATGTTGTTGGCGGTGGACGTGATGCTCCGTCTGGCTGGGGACGGGATTGAGATGCAGCAACGGGGGACGCCCCCATTCCTCATCACCTTCTTTAAGAAAAAGGCTGGGAAACTGATCCGGTATGATATTTGCCCGGTAGCGCCAGGGAGGGAACCCATTGTCAACGCCATGCTGGAGGGGATCCACCACAAGTACCGCATGCTGGTATTCCTACTGGAAGACTTCGGGCAGCAGGAAGCGCTCCAGGTGTTTTGTGACCATTGTTTTGTGATACAAACCGACGGCAAAATTCGATTCTATATTGGAAAGCCGCAAGAAAAGGAGGAAAGCTATGGATTTTAGGCAATTGGATGTGACATGGGACCGGGGACTGTCCGAAGCGCAGAAGAAGGAATGGAATGCCATCTATGCGTCCTGCCGGAGCGGTTCCATTTTAACCGGGAAAATCACCGGGATGGATTCCAACGTAGTGTCTTTGACCGACCCGGAGAACGGCCGGCAATTCGACCGGGAGGTCTTCAGCTTGGTGGTGATTGATTACCGGGTGAAGGTATTGATCCCGGAACGGGAGATTTGGTTTGATGAAAAGAGCAGCCAGCCTACTCATGTGCTGCGGTCCATGGGCGGCGCCGTGATGGATTATGTGGTCACCGACATTGACAAGGAAGAAGAATGCTGTGTGGCCTCCCGCCGCCAGGCCATGCGTTACCGCAGGTACACCTTCCAGCGCGACCAGGTACAGGCGGGGGACAAGGCGACGGCCCGGATTCTGGCGGTGGGGTATTCCCACATCCTAGCGGAATGCTATGGGTACGATATGACCCTGTCCATGAAGGACGTATCCTACACGGTAATGGATTTGCACGAACGGTACCGGCCTGGGGATGAATGCCCGGTTGTCATCAAAGGGTACGACAAGGAGAGGGATCAGCTGGCCTTTTCCTTGAAGGAGGTGGAGCCGCACCCATTCGAAGGGGTGGAGATCCGTCATCCCATTGGGAGCCGGCGGGCGTCGTTCATCACCGGGAAATACAAAGGAGGGGTATTCTGCCGGTTGGACGACAACATGGACTGCCTATGCACCTACAGTGCGGGGCAATGCGACGAGGACTTCCATGTTGGGGATCCGGTGATGGTTGTGATCAGCAAGTACAGTTATGAGAAGAAGCTGGTATATGCTAAGATTATCGCCAAGTGGTAATAGATATTACATGACAAAGGCCCGCCATTTGGCGGGCCTTGCTTGTTAATAACGCTTTTAATATTTTTAGATTAAGTTAGTTGAAATGCTCAAAATAGTGTTTTCTTCGCTATACTCTACGGTAATACAATATCCATCTTTCGTATAGTGCGTGGAAATTTTGGGAGCATCATTGCTGCCAGTATATAAAAATAGGTATTCTCCATGTGGATCAATCTTTTGTACACTTTCTAAGGATTGTCCGATTGCTAACTCATTAAAATCAGCTTTTGTCAGATTTAAATTATAGACCCTCCCTAAAATTTTATTTTCGTTACTATCAAAAAAAATCACAGCAACACTATCGTTTCCAAGATATGACACTCTACAGGCGTTTCCGACTTTTCTTAAGCATTCAATCGGATATTGTTTATTTAGTTCATCCATAGTCACGTCAAGTTGAGTTATAGTCAATAATTGTGAATTGCTATATGTCTTTGATACAAGATCCGTTATATTTCGATCAGGTGAGTACATTTTTCCTTTCAAATTACTCTCTCCTTTACTGCATGCAGATAACGTACATAGTAGCATCATAAATAAGAAAAAACATTTAAAATATTTCATAATCAACCTCAATTCCCAACTGCATAATAAATAATAGGACTGTCATAATATGGAACACCATTCAGTGTCCATGGGATTGTATCTGGTGTCATTCCAGCATCCCACAAAACTGAAGCACCACCGATACCATGTTTTTCAGCCCATTGGCCTGTATCTGTCTGACGCATGAAATGATAGTCGTAATATAGTTCGCCTGAATATGGATTGTATGCATATGGCTGTGTCCCCACTCTTAATGCAATCTTAAACTCATTGTCATAAACCTTTGCATTAGGTCCATCAATTTTTCGAACTGTTTTTCCCATAGATTTCAGGTCTGCCTCAACAGATTTTCCAACATCATTTACATCATTCCATTTAGTGGGTGACTTCCCGCTTCTCCCACCAGGTTGTTCATTGACGGGTGATCCAATTGCATATGCATAACAATTTGGAGAGTTTTTATCGCTACTTCCAGGCATATTTACATATGGCTGTGCTGCCCCAGTATTTGAAGTTGGTGCGGGTTGTGAGGAACAACCAGACAAAGATGCTACAAGTCCAACAACAAACGTGATACCAATTACGAGACCCCAAAACTGCCCATTTAAATCAGACCTATTAATAGGATTGTTTGCACAATAAGCAAACATATTCTGGGAATGAATGCCTTGAGCTGTGTCTACATACCCATCCGCATTGATGAATCGGCAAGTTTCGGGATCGTAGTACCTGGAGTTGAGGTAGTAAAGGCTGGATTCCTCATCATAGTAGTAACCACGATAACGGAATGGGTTGAGATGGCCCAGAGTAGAGGACATCGTCCCGGAAACAAGTTCCACCTTGCCCCATGCATCATAGACATAGTTTACCACTTGGCTGCCGTTGCTGTCCAGGATGCCGGTGATATCCCCTTGCAGGTTTTTCACATAGTAGTAGCTTTCCCCATCGGAAAGGAACCCCAGCAAGCTTCCTGTGTCGTCATATAGGAAATCCAACCGGTCGTCCCCGGTGATCTGGGTCAGGATCGTCGAGCCATTCAAGTAGTATTCCGTCTCAACCCCGTTTACCACCTTCTTCACCCGGATCCCCGAGTCGTTGTAGTGGTAGGCTGCATTTGTCCCGGCTTTCGAGAAGGTGGCCAGCTCCCGCCCATGCTGCCAGGTGAAGGCCATGCCGTCCCGGTAGGTGAGAGGGTTGCCGATCTCGTCGTAGGTGATGGTCTGGCCGTTGTAACTGGTCAGCTTGTCCTTCCAGTTGGCATCGTTGTACCCATAGACGATCTCATGGTCAACAATGGTCCCTTCGTCATCCACCGTCAGGTCATAGACGCTCTTTTTCAGGATGTTCCCGCCGTCATCGTAGGTGTAGCCGTAGGCCCACATACCCCTGTCGTACTCATATGCCTTTACCAGCTGCCCCAACTCGTCATACTCATACCGCACCAATGGGTAAAGGTTCGGGAAGAGGTTGTCCCGGATTTCGGTGATGTTGCCTAGCTCGTCATAGGAATAATAGAGGGTCTTGTCCCCATTCTGCACGGATTTAATAAGAGCAGTGGTGGAATTGGGGGCGCTTCCCTCTAGGTATTCGTACCGGGTGACAAAGGGGGTGGAGGTGTTCAGGGTACGGGTGGAAAGACGGGACAGGCCGTCATAGCCGTAGCTGAGGACCTGATTGCCGTTGACCTTCACCCCATAGATGAGCCCGGGCTTCTGCTGCTGGGAGGTGTCCCCGTAGAGGAACTGGGTCTTGGTGGCAACGCCCAGCACCTTGCTGAGGTTAAAGTCCACCCGGTTCTTGTCGTCGTAACGGACCAGCAGCTCCTGCCCGTGGCTGGTGCGCACACCGGTCAGGCGGTTGATCAGGTCATACTCATACCGGGTGGTGATGTTGTTGAGCAGGTCTTCCTGCTCGAACAGAGCCCCTCTCGCGTCGTACTTGTACCGGAAGGCAGCAGTCCCGTCATAGCTTTTCTCGATGAGCTGGTCGAACTCGTCGTAGGTATAGCCCACGGTCTTGCCGTTGCCGTAGGTGCCAAGCTGGAGCAGGCCGTTGTAGGGGCCGTAGGTGTTGGCCATCAGCGTTTGGCTCCCCACCTTGGTCTGAGTGGTGTTGCCAAAGCCGTCATAGGTAAAGGAATAGTCGAACCCGTTGTGGGTAATCTTGGTGAGCTGGTCGTCCTCGTAGGTATAGCTGTTGGCGGTGCTCCCGGAGGATACCGAGGTCACCGCATCGGTGTTGGAGTCGTAGGTATAGCTGGTTTCATTCCCCTTGGCGTCGGTTACTTTGGTGACAAGCCCCGGGTTGCCCCCATAAGAATAGGTGGTTCCGTTGCCGCGTGCGTCGGTTACCTTGGTAACCAGGCTCCCGTCGCTGTTGTACTCCACAGACGAGCGGATCTGTTCAGAGATTTCATCTAAAATCCACTGCTGAAGAGAAATGCGTAAAGGTGGAGATTGTACGAGCAAAATCAAAAGGGCCGATGGATGAAGAAGTGGTGTATCGTCGATATCGTTCTTATCTTGGTGACGATGCAAGAAGCAGGGGAAATCCCATAGTTTATATCGTTTCCGATGATTATGGTAGAGCAATATATACTGGATTTGGGAAACACTCTAAACTAATTGTGATGCTTTTTAATCCAGACGGTACGTATGACGATAGCACAGGCACGATGGACCTAACAAGCTTTGTCGCCTACCAAGACCAGCTGAAAGCCTTCAAGGATCGCAACCATTGGAACCAGCCGCTTACTTGATTCTTTGAAAAATCAAAAGCGCAGAAAGAAACGCCCGGAGAAATTTTCCCGGGCGCTTTTCATACCCTCGCGCTCGCTTGCCTGAGCCGCGCGGCAATGTTACGGGGACTTTCCGCCTGCATGCGGCCGTTTAGCTGTGCGCGGGCTTGGGGCGTGCGAAACCCGAACCCGTAGGTGACCGCCAAAAAATCGATTCCAGCTTGTCCGGCCCCCGCCAGGTCGAATTCGCTGTCGCCCACCAAGACCGTTTCCTCCGGCAGAGCGCCTGCCGCTTCCATGCCCCGGCGTATGAGGTCGGCCTTGGTGAGCCGGTCGTCCTCGTCCATCCCGCACACGGCGTCGAACAAGGAGAGCAGCCCCGTTTCCTGCAGAATCTGCTTGGCAAACGTCTCCTTTTTTAGCGTAGCGGTCGCCAGAAAGCAGCCCGCCTCCTTTAGTTCGCCCAGAGTTTCCCGCATCCCGTCGTAAACCTGCACCTGGCGCCACCCCTGTTTTGCGTAATATTCCCGGTAGCAGCGGATGGCCTGTACAGCCCGCTCCCGGCTCATGCCGCACAGATGCTCGAACACAAAGGGGAGAGGTGCGCCGATAGCGGTCTGAACAAAGGCGTCCCCCAGAAAGGGCAGGCCCAAACACGCAAATGCCTGCCGGTACGCCCGGTAAATCCCCTCATAGGAATTGACCAAGGTACCGTCCATGTCGAATAAAACGCACTTATACATCCGCTTCCTCCTGCTCGTAAACCGAAGGGGTCAAAAACGTAAGATTGAGGAAACGGGACAGTTCTTTGAGCTGCTTTCGAATCCGGCGCTGCTTTTCCAGCGCCTCCTCTTCTTTGAGAGGAATGTCCAGCTCCTGGCGGTAATAATTCCCCTTCGCGCTGGGGAGGAACCCGTCGAACCCCGCCAAAAACACCTCTTTCGCCCCGCACCGGATCAGCAGTTTTAGCAGCATCAGCCCCGCGTTGTCGGAAATCATCTCATCGTCGTTGGTGTACTGATCGTAATCGACAAACAAGTCGTCCTCCCCGGCACGGTAAGGGATGTTGGAGGTGAGGATGACGCGCATCCGGGCCGGCGGCTGAAGATCCCGCTCAATCACGTCCATTCGCTTGTGGTTGCTTACGAAGCAGGCGTCCGCCTGGTAGCGGGAATCGACAAAGTTGACCGATATGACAAAAGGATGCGCCTGTTCGATAAACGACCGGATGGCGTCGGCATGGGTTGTTAGGGTTTTGCCCGGGGCCAGCAGGAGAAGAGGTCGCCCTTTTATGAGCGCGGTGATTTCCCCGACACAAGCGCTGTCATCGATCTTTTTGCTTTGGAACTGGGTGTAAAGCCGTTCAATCAGCCCCCGGTCGTACAATACCTTGTGCTTTCCCGGGATGGATTGGATGATTTTTTCAATGTCCTTCATGGTCAGCGTCTGCTTGTCGATCAGATAAGCGGCGTAGTTGGGATGGCAGACGTGGCTCGCCGCGATGTGGTACGGTACCGTATACCCCCATTCGTACCGTTTCCTGATCGCGCAGATGTATTCGTCGTAAATGTCCATCACCATGGTCACATCGTACCGGGACGCGATGTTTTTGTTGATATACTGGGTGATTAGCTCTGTCGGCAGGTTGCCTGCGCCCCGCCCCATCCCGTACACGGTGGCGTCCAGGATCAGGGTGCGTTTGGTCTGAATTTTTCCCAGAATCTGGGCGTTGGAAAAGGCGAGCTGCAGGTTGTTGTGCCCGTGAAACCCCAGACGGATGCCCGGATCCATATTTTTGTCGATCAGGTAAAACCGGTGGGACACGTCGTTGCGGTACATACTCCCCAGCGTATCGACAATATAGAAGGCGTAGGGTCTGAGGCGGTTCATTTTTTCCACCAGCTCCAGCAGCTCCAGATCGGTGTAGAACACCGTCCCCACCGGCTGCATGAACACCTGGTATCCCTTTTCCATGATGATCTTCGCCCATTCGACGGCCTGCCCCACCTCCTCCTTGTGAAAGGTCAGCCGGATTCCTTCGATGCTCTTTCCGTCGTAAGGCGGCAGGGAGGAGGGGTGCAGCTCTTTTTCCCCAATGGCGATCATCGCCACATACATGGACGTCCGTTCCCGCCGGGGAAGCACCGCTTCAATCCCCTCAACGTCGTGAAACAGCGAGCATTCCTCATCCTGCACCATGCCGGTTAAAAACCCGCACTCGATGATGTCGATGTTTGCCTGTTCCAGCTTGTCCAAAATGGACGCGATGTTCTTTTTTCCAAACTGCCAGTCGTTGATATACCCGCCGTCGCGCAGCGTGCAGTCCAGAACTTGAATGCTCATGCCTCTTCCTCTCCTCTCTCCAGCCGGTCCCGAATGATGCTTCGAACGTATTCCAAATCCTTTTTCGTATCCACCGACAGCGTGTCCGCCTCCACCGGGATCATGCGCAGCGGTTTCCCATGCTCGATGAAGCGGAGCTCGTTGACGTCCTCGATTTTTTCCAGCTCCCCTTTTTCCGTCTGTGCAAAGAACGCGAGGGCTTGCAGCGAATAGGCCAGCACCCCCAGATGCTTATAGTAGTCAAACTGTAGGGCCGCCTTAGGGTGGGGGATGGGGCTTCTGGACATAAACAGCGCATTGCCCTGCGTATCGGTCACCACCTTGATGTTGGACTCATCCACCACATGAGATGGCCGGTGAATTTTGGCCATCAGGTTGGTGGCAAAGAAGCCCTCCGTCGACGGGGGGAGCACCCGCTCGATCAAGTCCGGCTGTATCAACGGCTCGTCCCCGTTGACGCAGACGTATACGTCCGCCTTCACCTGCCTGGCCACCTCGTAAATCCTCTGGGTGCTGGTGGGATGATCCGGCGAAGTCATCTTGCAGGGGATGCCGTAATGGCCGCACGCCTGCCGGATGCGTTCGTGGTCGGTGGCCACATAGACCTCGTCGATCCCCTTCGCTTTTTTTACCTGGCGGTACACCCACCAAATCATCGGTTTTCCACAGATGTCCTCCAACGGCTTGCCGGCCAGACGGCTGGAATGGTACCGCGCCGGAATGATTGCAACCGTATGCATCCAAACTCCCTCCTTATTTTCCGAGCAGCCTGGCGACGGCCCGAATCGGCTTTGTCAGCCGCCAGCAGGTTGAATTTTCGTACGTGTCCACCACTTCCTGAATACGCCGGTCCATCTCCTGCAGGGAAAGGGTCGGCGGGTCTTTCGCAGCCGGGGACGGCCTTGCACCCCCAGCCGCCTTTGTGCCCCGCTCCTGCTTATATAGGTTCCAGTTTTCCAGCAGCCGGTCGGACCACATCTTGAGCACCGCATCGCTTACCACCTCGTACCCCTGTGCAACCGGGTACTGCGCTTTTTTGCAGCAGTTGTCCCCGTCCTTCATGTCGTACGCCAGCACGCTTGGCAGATACACTTGGACCTCGTGCTTGAGCAGCTGGTTGCGGCCGTTTGCCTTCAGCTGAAAGTGTATCATCAGAAAATCCCGGATGCGGTCTTTTAAAGGGAGCATGGCTTTGTTGAAGATGGACTCATCCCGGTAGGAATCCAGCAGCGCCTGGATGACGTAGTGCCCCTTCAGCGCCCCAAAGCAGCCGCCCAACAGATCTTCTTCACTGTCAAAGCCGAAGAAGACCCGGTTGAGCCGCAGCCGCTTGAGGTTGAGATTGGCCCGCATGTCTGGGCTCAACACAATGCCGCCTTCCTTATACAGCAGCCGAAGCGCCAAATACTCCTCCACAAACCCAAGGTTCCCCGCTTCCAGCGCTTTTAGTACACAGCCGGGCAGCTCCTTTTCGGAGCAGTTGATTTCGTCCACTTGAATCAGCCGCGCCTTTGGGAAATCGGTGCGGATCTCCTCCAGGTAGCCCAGGGGGATTGGCCTTCCCAAATGCACACAGAAGAAGGTTTCCGGGATAACCTCATAATCCAAGAATTCCAGCAGCTTTTTCCTCTGCTTGTCCTTGGCAAGATACGGGTTTAACAGGAAATCCTTTTTGTATTTCTGAAGCAGCCCAATAAAGTCCGCCTGGAACAGCACTCTGGACTGCAGCATGTTCCAGTAAAGCTGCTTTGCCGTGCAGTAGACGACTTCTTCCCGGTAGGCCGGGTCGCTTCGGTCGAGAAAGTTGCTAAACGCCTGAATGATGTCCACCATCTCTCCCGCAAAGGTGGTGGAAATGGTGTCGGACCGGCGGTAGTAATTGTAAAAAGGCTTGGGGATGTAGCCCACATGATGGTACCGGGTGACCAAAGAGGGAATGAGGGAAATGTCCTCAAACAGCATCTTTTCGTACTGGTTTTCTTCCCAGATGCTTCTGCGAAAGAGCTTGTTGACGCTGTAGGTGATGTTGTTGCCGTTGGCAATGTAATCGGCGAGATCGATGGTTTCCCTGGGGTAAGAGGACACTACGGAGCTTCGGCCTTCGTCCACGTAGATGATCTTTACGTCGCACATCACATAGTCGTAACCGCCCTCCACCGCTTTGTCGTACAGTTCCTGATACATGTCCGGCTCCACGCTGTCGTCGGAATCCAAAAAGGCCACGTATTCCCCCTTAGCCATGCGAACTCCGGCGTTGCGGGTCAGTCCAAGCCCTTCGTTTTCCTTGTGTAGCACCCGTACTAGGCCCGGATACTGTTCTTGATACCGGTCGCAGATCTGCGGGGAAGCGTCTGTGCTCCCGTCGTCCACTAGGATAATCTCCTTTTCTTCCAGGGTCTGGGCGAGAACCGAGTCCACCGCTCGCTCCAGGTAGTTTTCCACCTGGTACACCGGTATGATAATCGAAACCTTAATGGGATTGTTCTCCATGCTGCCCTCCCAAATACCGTAAAATATGCTGCAGCTCATACACAGTCTGCGGGACGTAATAGTTTTTCCCTGCGAACTGCCGCTGGAACGTCTGCAAATACCGTTTGAGGATCTCGTCCTCTTTCCACAGCACCTTCCCGTCAAACAGCCGATACAGCATCACCGTGTTCATGTCCATTCCAAAGACGAGGCTTGCCGTCAGCGCCCCATTGGAGCAGACGGTCAGGACGGTTTTGTCTGCCGCCCCCTCGTTTAGCAAAAACAGCTCCCACGGCGCGTCCCCGTCATACCGGCGGGTTAGGCCCATTTGAAGGGGGAGGTTTTCCGGATTTCTGGGATGGGGTTTGACAACAAACCGCCCCGGCCCCACCGTTTCTTGGCATTCCTTCATCAAAGCAAGGTCGTTGCTTTGGATCCCCTCCGCCCGGAAGGACTGTTCTAAAAAAATAAAATCTGCAGGGTCTTCGGGCTTATGGTAGTCAAAAATCCCATTGAGTAGGGAACGAAAGGCGGTGTCTTTTCTCGAGATTTTGGGCAACGGACAGTTGAGAAGCCCGTCCCCCCGCATCGCCAGCCGCGGCTCGTACAGCAGCACCCGCCTGACCTTATCCTGGATCCGCCGCCCTTCCCTGTGACGGTTAACGGCGGCCCGGTCCTCCTTTAGATAATCGATCACGTAAGAAGAAAACCCGTCCTCGAACCATACGAATTCGCACAGCTGCGCATAGTACCAGTTGGCCAGCATCCGGGTAAACAGGTCAAAATTCGCAAAATAAACCGCGTCGTATACGTCCAAGTCGTCGCTGAGTACCCATTGGAAGATGCGTCTGCTATCTGCGAACGCTTCGTTTAACGCGTCCAGCTTCGTTAGAGGATACGACCGATTAAGATCGTTTACGTTTGCGAAGAGGACGCGTTCGAACAGCCCCGTCCCCCTCAGACGAGGAATGTACCCTTTAAGCGCGGGGGTAATGTCGGATACTAGCAGGTCTATCGCTGCCTCTTGCAATAGAGTACACTTCATATGCACTGCCGTCAGTAATTGATAAACAGAATTGACAAGGAGTAAAATTCGATTATTCGGCATATAGTTCCCTTCTTACCTTTCTAATTTGAAACTGTGTATGGAGATTTTCGCAACCGGTGGAGTCAAAGGTGTAGATCACCTTCGGCTTTCGTGTAAAAACGTAGGGAAGCAGCTCGGCTGGGAATACTTCCTTGATTTCTTTTGCATGGGGAAAGATGTCCTGGTAATGGAGCGTGTCGTCCGGGTGGCGCTTGATCAGCAGACGAGTACTCGGCGGGATGGCCGTTCGCATTCCTTCGTACAGACGGTGCTGCTCTTCTTGAGTCATAATCCCCAGGTTTGCGTACTGCTGGGTGAGCAGGATGGCGTCGGCCCTTGTGCAGATGCGCCGCTTGATAAAAAAGCGGATCACCTGTTTGCGCTTTTGGCGGGAGAGATTTTGAAGAGCCTCTTCCACAGAAAAATCCTCATAGCGTTCTCCGGAAACATTCACCGTCTGCGCCCGCTTCAGGCAGTAAATCCGGCGGATATAGGGGTTTCGTCCGTCGAACAGCCCGTATTTCCTAGCGATGGCCGCATGGATGGGAAAGGTTTTGCTCAAAGCCTCATCGTGTTCCTTCCACCGGCTGAGCATGCCCGCTGCGTCTTCGAAAAAGGAGAACGGGATGTGGTTTTCAATCAGGTAAAGGGAGAAGTAGAAGTGCGCCCCGGCCACGTAAATTTCGGAAAAATCGGTGATCTCATAGGGAATGCGCTGCTGGCAGCACCGGCTGACATCCTCTAAAATCCTTGCCTCCTCCCGATGAGGAATGCGTAGGTAGGGGAAGAGGTAAACCTCGTCAAACAGGCCGAGCCTTTCCAGCCTCTGGTACTTGGGATATTTTTGCGTAATAAAGTCCGGCAGAATCAAAACCGCTTTTTCCTTTTCGTGGTTTATCAGCCGGTGCAGCATGACTTCCAGCAGCTGGTAGGAGCTGACCGCGTGATACAGCACCGCCCGCCGGCCCTTTTCCTTATCCGATGTGAACATCATCCAAAAGCTCCTCCAACCCTTTTCGAAACTTCCGGTTGCCTCGGCTGCAGGCGAGCAGCATCGGAGCGTAAGCGTCCCGTCCGCTGATGGGGATTTCCATGGCAAGCCGGCGCTCTGCTTCGAGAAATTGTTCTACAAACGCCAGCACCCCCCGATGGATTTCCTCAATGCGCTGCGGTTCTTTCGGCGAAGCTTGGAACCGGCATGTTGCCTTCCCGTCCCCATCCCAATAAAAGCCCTTCAAGCTTCCATGGGGCGCACCCAACAGCAGCTCCCAGTAAAGGTTGTGGCTCTGCGCCGGGTCGTGAAACTTCCAAAGGTCCCGGTTTTCCCGTTGGGAATACAGGTAGCTGACAAGCTTCCCGTTGAGAAAGAAGGGCTCTGCACCGTCCGCCTGGGGACTGAGGGCGGACGGGCCTCCCGCCAAGATACCGGTAATGGGGCAGGACAGCCCCCAGACGCGGTTGACCATACAGTCGAGCATGACCGCGCCGCTGCCCGCCCAGCCGACGTCGATCGCCGCTGCCCGGTCGCAGCCGTGTAAAAGCTTTTGGTAGTAGGCTTTTCCCGCTTCCCGCTGCGGTTCGTACTGCGCGAGCACGTCTTCAAAGGCTTCTAGGAAATAGCTTTGAACGGAATGGACGTTTTTATTCGTCAAAAACGTTTCCGGGGTTGTGTGAGTCCGCCGGCATAAATCCGGGAGCATGCAGGACAGCTCCATGCTTTTTACAATTTGGCTTAACGGGATCTGCTGATCCACTTTGTGATACAAAAACCGTTGGAAATACTCCCATTTGTAATACCGGGCCGCCAGCTTCACCGCCGCCAGCCTCGACCAATACGCATATACAGCAGTGTCGGCCTCCTGGGGGTACATCATCCGGTATGCTTTAAGCAACACCGCACCGTCCCTGGAAAGGAACAGCAGCCTTTGCATACCGTGCTCCTTTGCATACCGGTGGATAAACCGGCAGTAGCCCGTAACGAACAGGCCCCCATAAAGATACCCGTATTCGTATTCTTTGGAATAGGCGGTCAGGCCGTTGTGGAGATGGGCGTTGGCAAGGCCCCGGTATACAGCCCCGGTTATGGCGGACATATCGCTTGGGCGGTATCGGTTTCCGATATGATTAACGTTGAGGGAAAGGAAGGCCTGCATGTGATGGCGCCGGGGCTGGTGGTAGTCGGCATGTTCGTGGTCGCCCACATGGACGTAGGAGTACGACCGCCCGACCTGTTCTTGCACCCGGTCGAACAAGGTTCCCTCTCCTTTGGAGACGCCGTATTCACAGGAGATAAAGCAATCAAGAACGGACGGGTATCCACAGGATGACAGCAGGGAACGGATATGGCCTTTGCTGAGGTACATGTCGGAAACAGCAATGATTTTTTTGCCCTTTGCCCTAAGACACTCCACGACTTGCTTCATATAGGGGTTGGCAATGCAGCATGCCTTTTCCCACCAAAGCTCGGTCTGCATGCCGAGCGTCTTGTCAATCCCGGTTTCGGGCGCCACCCCATCCCAAATTTCTGCAAGAGTGACTTCGCCGCTCCCCGTATCCCTGCGCTTTTGCTCCCGCACCTTTTTCTCCATTTCCACCCGGATGGCCCGAAAGTTTGGATAGGAGAGGGACATCCCTACAAAGAAGAACACGTCGGTGGGGTCGGACACCACCCGTAATAAAAGGGTGTCGAATACGTCGAAGGAAACCACGTCGCAGCGGGACAGCTTCTCGGCAAAGGAAGCTGGATCTTCCCGTTGAGAGCGGGAGGACTCGCTTTCCCCCTCCGGCAGCCGCCGCTCTTCGTAGACCGGATAGCGCTCCGGAAAAGCCAGCTCCCTTCGAAACAGCAGATAGTACTGCACGTTAAGCCATAAAAGGAACAAAAGGGCCGTCAAGCGGCTGGTACCCTTTTGGTTTCGCCGCTTTTGGTAACGGTCCCGGATGCCCGGCACCCGGTTGACCAGCAGGTTATACACACATGCCCGCAAAACGGTTACCCTCCTTTCATCCCTTCGTACGCGTCGCACACGCTTTTCGGGTCTCCCATCGCCCGCAGCTTTCCCTTTTCGATCCAGATGGCCTTGGAACAGTTCCCCCGGATGACGGAGGTGGAATGGGAGACGATCAGCACCGTCGATCCCCCGTGGATCATCTCCCGGATGCGCGCCTCGCTCTTTTTGCGGAAGAACAAGTCCCCCACGCTCAGCACCTCGTCCAAAATCAAAATTTCTGGCGTATCCCGGACGGTGGCAATGGCAAACCCCAGCCGCGATACCATTCCTGAGGAATAGTTTCGCACCTTCTCCTCCATAAACCCTTCCAGCTCCGCGAA
Organism: Solibaculum intestinale; assembly: GCF_040096205.1. Classification (NCBI taxonomy): domain Bacteria; kingdom Bacillati; phylum Bacillota; class Clostridia; order Eubacteriales; family Oscillospiraceae; genus Solibaculum; species Solibaculum intestinale. The sequence goes on from NZ_JBBMFD010000009.1 coordinate 74,010, forward strand.
CGCTACGATCTGGTCGTACTTTTCGTCAATGTAGCGTTTGGTGTACCCGATGATCGCCCCGTTGAGGTAGACGTTCTCCCGCCCGGTCAGCTCCAGGTCGAACCCAGTGCCCAGGGTAAGCAGCTGTACCTTGCTTTTGTCTACCAGCACTTGGCCGCATGTAGGGACCAGCGCGCCGGAGATGATCTTCAAAAGCGTGCTTTTTCCCGAGCCGTTGGTTCCCACAATCCCCACAACCTCTCCTTTTCGGATGGAGAAGCTGACCCGGTCCAGCGCCCGGAAGGTTTCGTATGAATGCTGCCGGCGGAGGGTGCGCACCGCCAGCTCTTTTAAGCTGGTCGCCTCATCCTTAGCTCGGCGGAATTCCATCGTGACGTTTCTGACCTCAATGTCCACCGCCGGGTCTCTTGGCATCCGCCGGCTTGCCCGCCTGTGCCCTTCCCAAATACCCATGTATGCCTCCTTTAGACCCGTTGCATGATCCGGTTTTTGCTGCGCCGGAACACCCAGTATCCCACCGCGGCCGTTCCAACCCCCCACAGCAGCATTTGCGCCAGTTCGAAGCCGGTGGGCAAAGCCCCTGACATCACCGCTTTTCGCAGGCAGTGGATGTATACGTACAGCGGGTTTGCGTCTATGACCGCGCGGATGGGGCCTTGCAGCTGCTCCACCGGATAAAAGATGGCCGAGCAGTACATCCAAAGGGTCAGCACCACCGTGTAAAGATGCCGGACGTCTCCGAAAAACACGTAAGCCGTCGCCAGGATGTACGACAGCCCCAAAGCAAACAAAAACAAACAGGCGATAATCACCACTGAGAAGGCCATTGTCCATTTGGGTGTGACCTGGAAAACCGCCAGCATCACCACATAGGCCGCCAGGGAATACCCCAGGTTAATCAGCGCCGTGTACGCCCTAGTCAAAACGAACAGCTCCATGGGGAACTTTACCTTCAGCAGCAGCGCCTTGTTGTCCACCAGCGTCGTCATTGCCGAGGTGGTAGCGCCGGTAAAGGCTTGCCAGAGGATGTAACCGGTCAGATAATAGATCGGGTAATTGTCGATGGAGCGGCGGAACAGCTGGGAGAAAATCAAGGAAAGGACCGCCATGGACAAAAGCGGGTTGAGCACGCTCCAAACGATCCCCAAATAAGACCTGGCGTATTTGCGTTTGAGTTCCCTGGCCGTCAGCTGCCGGATGACAAAAGCGTGCTGCTTTCTTTGCTGGGCGCGGGTCACAGGCGCTTCCTCCTTTCCATTTGGTACAATGCCTGCTTGCGCCAGTGCCGCAGGTACTGAAACCAGGCGTACTGCCGCAGGTGCCGGGCGGGATGCTCCGAATAGGCGGCTGCGCTTCCCTCAAACCAGGCGCTATCCGGTTGCGCGCCGTTCCTCTTTCCCGCCCGGGAGAGCAGCTTTGCGAGCAGGTGGCTGGACGCCAGCTCCTCTTCCGTCATAGGGGCGGCGAGAGGCCGCTCGTTTTGATCGAGCACGTCGTCGGAAAACGGAAGGCTGCCGAACACCGCCGCTTCCTCCTTGGAAGGCGCCGCCATAAAGGCGCGCAGCAGACGCCGTACAGTCGCCCGGTCCTCCTGTACTACTGCAGGGGAAAGGAGCGCCCTGCCGGATGCTTTGGCAAGCTGGAGGGCGTACGCGGTGTAGACTTCTCCGGTTTTTTCTAAGAACTTTTTATATTCTTCTTGAATGCATCCAAAACAAGGGACATATCGGCCGTTTTCCTCCCGGTAGGAAAGGGTCATGCCATGGGGAGCGGTGAACACCGCTTCAAATAAGCAGTTGTTAAAGTACACCTTTTCCCCAACCGGCCCGGTAGGGCCGAAACAATAGCTGTGATAGCAGTTTGGGTCGGTTCCCTTTGGCAGCTCGTACAGCCCGAAGTAGTACCCTTCCAGCGGCCGGCTGCATCCCAAATGGGCCAGCGCATCGCCGAGGGTTTTCTGCATGGATCCCACCCATCCGCTGTCCACAACAGCATAGGGTTCCCCGTCGAGCAGCCCTTCCTGCCGAAGATAACCAGTAAGAGCGGGAAAGGCCCTTTTTGAATGGGCCCGCATGTAGGAAAGAAAAAGCGCACAGCTGGAAAGCCGGCGGCGGACTTGCCCCAGCCTTGCATGGGGGACTTCCTCCCCTAAGGAGACAGACAGCGCATGCGCCACCTCGTCCTGTTCTTCCTGCGTCAGCCCCGCCCGCCGTAAAATAGTCCCCATGGTTACATGCAGCCCGCCGCGGCACACGTAGGAAAGGGCTGCCTGCTTGTCCAAATGATAGGTGGGAAGACGCAGGGAATACCGCGAGCAGCACAAATACCGGCACTCGATGGGCAATGGAAGCGCCTTGCACAGGCGCAAGGCCATTTGATGCATCCAGTACCCGTCCCGCGCGAGAAAGTACAGCCGCTTTATCCCGTTGCGCACGGCATTTGTTAACAGCCATTGGACAAATCCTCCCAGCGCCGGGGCCAGTACATGCTGGGCGACCTGTGCCGCAAGGTCGTCCGTTGCCGCTTTGGTTGATAGGACCGCCTCATAGAGCCGTGGGTTTTCCTTTAAATAGGCTTGGTACTGCGAAAGCTTTTCGCTGTTTGGCTGCGTCATCCCCGTTTCCCCTCTTTCTGCTGTCCTTAGGTTTCCTTTTTTTCTTTCATCCGCCTGCGGATGCGCCGGTGGAGGGACGCCGGGATCGCTCCCACCGCCAAGGGCTTGAGCACGTAAGGAAACGTACCCGGGCTGAGCACCCCAAGCTCCCGGAACCCTCGGTAGCGCACCTTCATCTCCCTTACGCGCCTGGAATAGGTGCGTTTACGAAAAGAGTCCCGTCCTTCCCAATACCATAGCAGCGGCTCCTGTAGGTTGAACCCGCGAAAGCCCCTTTGGTGCAGCCGCATGAACAGTTCGTAATCTTCGCACTGCAAAACATCCCTGGACGTCCGGTAACCGCCGCAGGCCATCAGCGTTTCTTTGCGAAACAAAACAGAAGGATGGATGTACGGGGAGTTGAACAAAAAGTCCCGGGCCTCTGGGCACTCCGGTTTTGTTTCCATCCCCCATACGCCCTGCTCGTCTATGAGCAGGGCGTTGGACCCCACCCATTGGTACCGATGGTTTTCCTGCAAAAACAGCACCTGTTTTTGCAGCCGGTCTGGTCTTGCAATGTCGTCGTCGTCCATTCGGGCGATGAATTTGCCCTTTGCCAGCCGGATTCCCTCGTTGAGAGCGAAGGCAAGGCCGTGGTTTCGCTCCCCGCGCAACAGATGGATCCGCCGGTCCAACCCCGCTACCTCCCGGATCAGCGGCTGATGGGCTGGGTCGGATCCGTCGTCATATAAAATCAGTTCCCACCTGGAAAAGGTTTGGCCGATTAAAGAGGCCACTGCCCGGAGAAACCGGTCGCGGTCGCTGGGGTTAAACACCCCCATGATAATGCTGACTTTGATAAGCTGTCCCATAGGAACTTGGCTCGATCCTCCCGTCTACGTCCAGATAAATACGGCGCATCACCTGGTGTGCATGTTCCAGGCCGAACGCTTCCACCGAACGAAGGCACTGCTCTTTCATCTGCCTTCTCCGCTCTTCATCCAGGCTTTTGACCGCCCGGATCCCCCTCACAAATCCGTCCACATCGCCGCTGTGACAGACAAACCCGTTTTTTCCGTCCTGCATGTACTCGCGCGTTCCCCGGTTGTCCGCCGCAATAACGGGAATCCCCATGGCCAGTGCCTCCAACCCAGCCATGCCCAACCCTTCTCGTTTGGAAGGGAACACCGCCGCATCCGCGCAGCCGAGGACCTCCGCCACGTTTGGACAAAAGCCGTACAAGGTAACCGTATCCTGCATCTTTCGTTCTTCAATCCATCGCTCCATTTTTTTTCGCAGAAAGCCGTCTCCGCAAATCCCATACCGATAGGAAAACCCGTCCGCTTCTTCCTGCCGGAGTTTTTCCAACGCTTTTAGCACTACCACTTGATTTTTGTTTTCGTTGAGTTCACCCACCGAGACCAGGAAAAAATCTTTTGTCTGCAACCCCAGCCTGGCACGCAGATCGTTCCGCATGGTTTCCGATAAGGGGCGGAACACCTCCGTGTCCAGCCCCACGCCTGGGATTTTGTAGAGCCGTCCTCCTTTTCGAAGGCGAAAGTGCCGGGCGGCCTGGTAGTCCTCCTCGTTGATAACGATCAAAACGTCGGTGTCGCGGGCCAGCAGCCGCTCCACCTGGTAATAGGTCAGCCAGTTGAAAACCGGCGCGCCCTTATAAAAGTGAAAGCCGTGCGCCGTGTACATGACAACCGGCCGCTGCCCCTCGCAAAGCCTTCCCGCCAAGCGCCCCAGCACCCCACCGACCGGCGTGTGGCAGTGGATAGCCTGGATGCGGAACCGATGAACCAGCCACAGCAGCTGGCGCAGCGCCCGTTTGTTCTGTGCAAACAAAAAGGGCGACCGGGCAATATCAATGTGATGTGCCCAAACCCCCATTTCCTGGAACCGGGCCTCATCCGAACGGTAGGCCGGCTCGTTTAGGTTGGCGGCGTAATGAACCACATACCCCATGCGTTGGAGCAAGTCTACATTGTCGCGCTCGAACTTCCAGAGAAAATCGTGGGTGGTGGTTACAATTAAAATGTGCTTCTCCATACGCAGCGCAACCCTCCCGCACATTGACTGCCGCATTGCTTTCTTTCCATCAGTGTCACCAGTTGCCTTAAATTTTATGCGGCCATCGTACATCCGATCCCAGCGATCCGTCTCATTTACAAGGGGTCGCTTTTCTTGACATGCCTGGAATCATAGGTATAATAGTTTTTAAATAAACTGTTTTTTAAAAAACTTTTTGTAAAAAGGTGAAAAAGGAGGCATAAGCATGAGCCGGCCGGCCGACTTTCTGACAAACATCCGCCGCATGGTTAAGCTGCATGAGTGCATGCTCAAACGTGTCTGCCAGGACTACCAGCTTACCCTAGTGGAAGCGACTGTCATCAGCTTCCTTTTTAATAACCCCGGGAAAGATACCGCCGCAGATATCGTAGAGCTGCGGATGCTGTCGAAGGGCAGCGTATCCCAAGCGGTGGAGGGATTGATTCAAAAATCTCTCCTTCGGCGCAGGCAGGATATGGAAGACCGCAGGAAAATCCACCTTTCTCTGACGCCGGACGCGGCGCCTGTTACCAAAGAAGTGGAGGCCATCCGCAGCCAGTTTAACCAGGAAGTGTTTTTTGGCTTGAGTCAGGAAGAAAAGGACTTGTTTGACAGGGTCAACCAAAAGATGATGGAAAACACAAAAAGAGCACTGATAAGGAGGGGAAAGGTATGAATGAAGATAAGGAGTTTTTAGGAAAGGAGCCGCTTGGCAGGCTATTGCTTAGATTGGCCCTGCCCACTGTAGCCGCCCAGGTTATCAACATGCTCTACAACATCGTCGACCGTATTTACATCGGCCATATTCCAGAGGTAGGGGAGGCGGCGCTGACGGGGGTGGGCGTGTGCATGCCCTTGATTATGATTGTCACGGCGTTTGCCGCATTTGTCGGCTATGGCGGCGCGCCCCGGGCATCCATTTTTATGGGGAAAGGGGATCACAAATCCGCCGAAAAAATCTTGGGCAACTGTTTTGTAGTGCAGCTCATTATTTCCGTTTTGCTGACGGCGGCCCTTCTGGTTTGGAACCGGGATTTTCTCATGGCCTTCGGCGCCAGTGAGAACACCATTGAATACGGTGTTTCCTATATGAACATATACGCTGTCGGCACAGTTTTTGTCCAACTGACTCTGGGAATGAACGCTTTTATTACGGCCCAGGGTTTTGCGAGGACCGGCATGCTTTCTGTGCTCATTGGCGCGGTTGCCAACATCATCCTCGATCCGGTTTTTATTTTTGGATTTGATATGGGTGTCGAGGGCGCGGCGCTAGCGACTATCCTTTCCCAAGCCATGTCCTGTGTCTGGGTGCTAGCCTTTTTGTTTGGGAAAAAGACCCACCTGAAAATTCAAAAAGCAAATCTGGTACTAAAAGCCAGCATTGTGCTTCCGAGCCTAGCTCTCGGCCTTTCCTCCTTTGTGATGCAGGCCAGTGAAAGCGTGATTTCCGTCTGCTTCAACTCCTCCCTGCTGCGGTACGGCGGCGACACTGCCGTAGGAGCCATGACGATTCTGACCAGTGTCATGCAGTTTGCCATGCTGCCTCTGCAAGGCCTTGGGCAAGGGGCGCAGCCCATTATCAGTTACAATTACGGGGCTGGGAAGGTAGACCGGGTCAAGGGTGCATTCCGGCTTTTGTTAAAGGCAAGCCTTTGCTATTCCACCCTGCTGTGGGCCTGCATTATGCTTTTTCCGCAGGTGTTCGCCGCTATGTTTACCTCGTCCCCGGATCTTCTGGACTTTACCAAAACCGCCTTGCGCACCTATATGGCCTGCATGCTTCTGATGGGTATCCAGATGGCCTGCCAAATGACATTTACGTCGCTAGGAAATGCAAAAGCGTCCATCATGGTGGCCGTCATGCGCAAATTTATTTTGCTTGTTCCGCTCATTTATATTATGCCCCAACTGTTCCCTTCTGATAAAACCATGGCGGTCTATATGGCCGAACCGGTAGCGGATTTCCTGGCGGTTACCTTTACTGTGATTCTTTTTTCCTTTCAATTTAAAAAGGTGCTCTCCCGAAATCCGGATCGAATGCCAAAAGGAAAGGACCAATAGCACGCGGCCGGGAAAAGGGATATTCCTCTCTCACAGCATCGCCCCAGAAAACGTACAGATGCTTTTCTGGGGCGGTGCTGTATTGTTTTGCAAGTGGAAACAGTCGCCCTTTTGACGGTCAAACGGGGGCTTTGCAGTAACCCTCCGGCTTGGAAGAAAGGATGGTAAAGAAGGGCACTATATAAATAGGTATAAAAAGCGGTAGTGAGATTTTACAAGAACAATAGCAAACCCTTACATGACCTTGATCAAAGAAATGCCTGTCCCCTGTTACACTTGTTCCAGTGAACCTTACAGCAAATTGTAACGGTTCACAAATGAAAGGAGTGGAACAGATACCTATGCGAAAGACAAAGCAGAATCGTCTGCGGCGCGTTCTAACCGCCTTTATGGCGGTTGCTCTCCTCTCTACGGCACTGATGTCGTCAGCGGGAGCAATAGGCGTTGCCGCGGCGGAACCGTCCGGACAGGTCACCAATATCCTCGCGGATGAAAACCTGATCAACGGCGTGCATTATTCCGAAGAGGACATTGTCAACTATCTCGGGCAGGAAGGTCACCGCCTGCGCGTCAACCATCTGACGGTGACGCCGGGGACGGAAAATCTGCAGATCATCTCCGCCAAGGCACAGGATACCGTCAACGCAATGGAGACGGTAGGCGGCCAGGCCCAGCGTGAGATCCTTAAGGGGAACCACGTGGTAGCCGCCATCAATGCCGATTCCTATGACATGGACTGGGGAATCAACAGCGGCATCCAGGTGCAAAACGGGAACATCCTGGTTAGCCAGCCCAATTCCAGCCACACTACCACTACGCCGGTGTTTTTTGTGGATGAATCCGGCAAAGCGAACATCGATCCTCTGCGCAGCGTGGCCGATATCCAGGTGGGCGAGGACTACAAAGCTGAGGTCCAGTACATCAACCGCAACCAGTACTGCACCGGCAACGATACCCGGGTGTTCACCTATTATCTCACCCGCGACCATGTGATGAGCTACGGTGCCGGCGGGGTATCCGACCAGCAGGCATACGCGCTGATCCGCTTAAACGATTTTGACGGCTACATTCACGCTGGTACCCAGTATACCGGCGAAGTGGTGCAGACCTATACCGAGTCCGGCTTTGCCATTCCTTCCGACTGCATTGTGTACGCCGGATACGGTACGAAAGCGCAGGAGGTTGCTGGACTTGCAGTGGGCGAGGCCGTCACCTACAGCTGCAACCTTTACACCGGCACTTATGCGGAGGCAGACGGCGTGTATACCGACCGCGGCACCCTGTGCAACGAGGTTTACACGGCGGTCAACGGTTTCCATCTGTTGGCCAAGGACGGCGTTGTCAATGAGGACATGGTCAACAACAGCGGCACCGATAACAATTCCCGCACCGTCATCGGCATGACGGCGGACGGAACCATGCATGTGCTGTGCGTCGCAAAGCCGGGCACCAACTTCTCCGAGAGCGACGGCACCAGCTTTAAGGATATCACCAACTATATGATGAACCAGCTGGGCTGCGTAGACGTGCTGAATATGGACGGCGGCGGCTCCACTGAGATGCTGGCACGCCGTGCCGGCAGTGACGAGCTGGTTACCGTCAGCTATCCCAGCGACGGCAATTCCCGCTCGGTTTCCAACTCCCTTTTGTTTGTCAGCACCGCACCGAAGAGCTCCACTGTGGGCAACGTGGTGGTGGATGAGAACAACATCAAGCTGTATCCCGGCTCTTCCTACGATTTCTCTGTGCGCCTAGCGGACACCAGCGGCAGCAGCCTTTCCTCGGAAGGGAAGACAATTGTTTGGGGCGCGGAAAAGGGAACCATCGACCAAAACGGCCATTATACCGCACCGGCGTCCTGCACCACCGATACGGTGACCGCAACCGTGGACGGCGTAGTGGGGACGGCTACCATCCAGGTGGTGGATACCTTTGGCTCGGTGGGCTTGGACGCCACCGGGACGGTCACCCTGCAGCAGGGCGATACCCGCGCGTTTCGCCTTAAGGCGTATGACAGCGCCAACAAGGAAATTTACATTGATTCTTCCGCCGCCCAGTGGGCTTTGACCGGGGATGCCATTGGTACGCTGGAAGACGGCGTGCTCACCGTCACCGCTTCGGAAGGGGAAGCGGACCTCACCGCAACCTTCCTAGGGCAGACCTACAGCGTCCATATCATCATCGGCCTCAAGGAACAGATTATCGACGACTTTGAGGATTCCCCCATCGAAGGATACTACATGAGCAGTTATCTTTACGGCCGCCAGACCCAGTACGGTGGCAAGAGCGACATGCTCGGGTTTGAAACCGCCGAGATGGAAGGCAGCCGCGTGAAAAACGGCGAGAACAGCTTCCGGGTCACCTACGATACCTCCATGTGGGCCTGGGATGCCGCCAACCAGAAGCGCACCACCAATGGGACGGCAAACTTCATCCCTCTGTGGGACGACACCAGTGATTATGCGGGCACCGGCGTGTGGAACGAGGAGCTGCGCGCGCAAATGGAAGAACGCTACACCGCCAAAGCCATGCCGAAAAAGTTCGGGATGTGGATTTACAGCGGCGATGAAAACAACGACGGTGTCAGTGACAACATCAATGTCATGCTCACCGCTGTGTTCAAATCCGCTTGCACCGGCCCGGGCACCGGCACCGACAAGAGCTTGAACCTGGTGGGCTCCATCGACTGGATCGGTTGGAAATACGTAGAGGCGGAGATCCCACAGGATTGGCCTATGACTCTGGTCTTCAACTATTTCTGGTTCTCCAACACCAACCGCGCCCTGACTCCCGATCAGGACTATACCACCACCCTCTTGTTCGACGATTTGAAGTTTATCTACACCGATGAGGCCAACGACCTTTCCGGCCCGGTGTTCAACGAGACCACGCCCGAAGGCGGCGGCTACTATCAAGATTCCATGGAGTTCTCCACCTGGATTAGCGACAGCGGTTCCGGTGTGGATGCTTCCTCCATCACCGTAACCGTCAACGGCATAGCGAAAACCGATTATACCTATGACGCTCAAACCGGAAAGCTCAGCTTTGGCCTAAGCGGGCTGGAAGATGGCCAATCCTACCGAGTGATCGTCAAAGCCAAGGACAATCAGGGCAATGAATCCGTGCCCTATATCGACAATACCTACACTGTGGACCTGACCCCGGATACCGAGGGTCCCACCGTGCACGACGTGACCCCCATCGGCAGCGTAACAGTCCGCATCCCTCAGCCGCGGATCAGCTTCTGTATGGAGGACGCTAAGAGCGGCGTGGATCCCCAAAGCATCCGTGTGACGCTAAACGGCCAGGAAGCGCCGGTGTACTATGACGAGGAAACCGGTGACGGCTATGCCCTGCCCGCTGAAAAGCTCCAAAAGGGCAGCTACGTGCTGACCATCGACGGCAAGGATGTAGACGGCAATGCCATGGCCACCTATACCGACACCATCACCATCGATCCGATTGCCCAGCCGGAGGATCCGGAGAACTTTAAGGTTTCCATCATCCCCGACACCCAGGGCAACACCTATTCCGACCGGATCTATAGCCGTGCCGGCGAAGAGGAAAGCGACTTTGTCATCCAGATGGGCGACATTGTAGACGGCGCTTCCCAGCAGGAATACACCGACGGCAAGAACTACATCGAAGCCACCGGCAAGCCCTACTTTGTCATGGCGGGCAACCATGAAGGCGTCAACGGCAACCTGGAGCTGTTCTATCAGACCTTTGGTTCCCCCACTTATCACCTGGAATACGGCAACACCCTGTTTGTCTTCCTCAACTCCGCTTATGGCCAGAGCGTCCAGTACACCGATTCCACCCAGTATCATTACCTTGAGCAGCTGTTGCAGGCCAACACCCTTCCTAACGTGGTGGTGCTCAACCATGTGGTAACCCGGGACGACTTTGCCACCGAACACAACATGAGTGCTTCTGAAGCCGAACGCTTTGAGAGCATCCTCACCGCGTACAAAGCGGAAAACCCCGACGTAAATGTGGACGTGCTGTTTGGACACCTGCACACGCTGCACAATTGGAATGTAGGCGATGTGGACTACATCATCACCGGCAACGCCGCCGGCAAAGGCTATGTCACTGCGGAAGAGGGCAACCTGCTGGGCAGCGGTATTTATCAGGTAACTGACGGCTCCGCCGAATATACCTACAATCCCCTGCTGACCCGCGTCTATCTGCAGCACGACGCCCTGATCGGCGATACCCTCAACACCTTTGAAGGCGCGACACTCCAGCTCAATCTTTACGGTGATTTCCGGGAATATCCTTCTAATTACATCACGCAGCTCAACAGCCATGAACTGGTAAACATCCAGTGGAGTTCTTCGGATCCCGCGGTGGCTACCGTGGATGAAAAGGGCGAAGTAACCGTCACCGGCCAGGGCACCGCTACCATTACGGCTGTCTGCGGCGGTGAAACCGCAATGATGCAGCTGAACGTGTTGGATCCCTCTCTTGCGGATGTGGCAAGCCTGCAGATTACCTTGCCGGAGGATCTGAAAGCCGACCAGACCGTGCTTCCCACGGTAACAGCCACCGATCCCTATGGCGTATCCTTTGCGCTGGACAACCAGAGCGTACAATTCCAGTTTGAAAACGGCCTGGCCGAGATGACACAAGACGGCAAAATCCATCTTCTGCAGGCGGGTGAAGAAACCGTCCAGGTTACCTATCAGGGCCGGAGCGCTGAGACGACCGTACAGATCGGCCGTTCCGATGCAGACGTGGTCTCCATCGAGCTCTCCATCCCCACCGGTAAGGTAGGCGATACGGTACAGCCGGTTGTCTGTGCCACCAATCCCTACGGGGTGCAGCGCACGCTGGATAATCAGGATGTCACCTTCACCGTGACCAACGGGTTGGTCCGTGTGAATGAGGACGGCACTTTGACCTTCCTCCAGGCAGGTGCCGAAGTGGTTGCCGCCGAATACAATGGCCTGACCGCCATGGCTGGCCTTACCATCCAGGAGGTAGAGGAAGAAACGCCTTCTACTCCGGACCCGGATGAACCCGCTACGCCCGATCCGGACGAGCCTTCCGCCACCGATCCGGATGTGCCCGGTGGGACTGAGGACACCACTCCTTCGGATGAGAATCCTTCCACCGGTGTCTCTGCAATGCCGGTAGCCACAGTAGCCCTTCTCCTGTTAGCTGCCTTAGCTGTGACAGGCTTGGCTGTGCGGAGAAAACGCAACAGCGAAATCTAAACTTCCCCTATTTTAAGAAGTTGGACGAGGGTACCGTTTCAATGTGGTACCCTCGTTTTTCTACTTTGTCATAGCAGGGAATAGGGACGCCCTTTTCCATATTGTTCGAAACCGCGATTCAAGCGGCCAGCGCCGGCTCTTTTTTCAAATGTAGACAGTGGAAGCTGCCCGGTGATAAAATATAGGGGTGGACGTCAATCCTTCGTGGGCCATTCGGCAGCTGGTATGGCAATGCAAAATCGGAGACGATCCCTTTGGGATCAAGGAGGGGATAATAAATGGTTATGTACAGGATTGCTGGTCCTAGTGGCAGGCTTTCTTTTCTCCGTTACCTCCGGCAAAGAATCGCTTACCAGCCAGCTGACCGACTCGAAATTTACGCTGTATCGCATTGTGGAGGAATGAGGCGGCGTGCGCGGCTTTGTGCTATCTCAGCTTTTTCTATATGCGGCCTCCTGCTTTATCAGAAGAAGGAAAAACGCTACCACCTTTTGTGGGCGCTAATTGGATTCCCGGTTATCTGGTTTTACTTTTATTTTTTCAGGTGTATTAATCGTTCATGTCGCTACAAGCAAGGCGAAGCGCCTATGACGGTGGAACCGCATTTCCGCCTTGACAAGAGGGAAAGGATCTATTATACTAAAACCGCAACACATAACACTGTTATATAGGGGGTGAGTGTTTGTTCCTTCCCGAGCCTACCCCGACTACCCGTGCGCATATTTTAGAAGCTGGGAAAAAAGAATTCCTTGCCAAAGGGTTTCGTGACGCGTCCCTGCGAAACATAGTTAAGGAAGCAGGCGTTACGACCGGCGCCTTTTATGGGTATTACAAAAGCAAGGAGGAGCTGTTTGACGCGTTGGTTTGCGAGCCATACCAGGCCCTAATGGAACGGTTCAATCAAGCGCAGGATGCGTTTGCCACGCTTCCACCCAAGGAGCAGCCTGCTCACATGGGCGAAATTTCTGGGGACTGTATGGACTGGATGGTGGACTACATTTACGAGCATTTCGATGCGTTTAAGTTGCTTCTTTGCTGTGCGGAGGGGACGCGGTACGAGTGGTTCATCCACGATCTGGTAAAAATTGAAGTGGATGCGACGCACCGGTTCTTGTCGGTCCTCAAAGGGCTGGGGCATCCGGTAAAAGCCATCGACCCGCAGTTGGAGCACATTCTAGTCAGCGGGCTTTTTTCCGGTTTTTTTGAGATGGTGGTTCACGATATGCCAAAGGAGCAGGCTTTGGGTTATGTGAAGGAACTCCGGGAATTTTACACGGCAGGCTGGCAAAAAATCATGGGGCTGTAAAGCCCTGCTTTTTTGCCGTATAGTTAGCTTAAACTAACCATAAGGAGGGATTTGCATGAAAAAACAATCCAATCTCTCGCGGCTGATGCAGTACGCGGGAGGGCATCGCTATTTTACCTATGCCTCATGGGTGCTTTCCGCGCTGAGCGCGCTCATTGCGCTGGTGCCATTTTGGTACATCTGGAGAATGATCCAAGAGGTGCTGCAGGTGATGCCGGACTTTGACAAGGCGCAAAACTTAGCCGTCAACGGCTGGATGGCGGTTCTGTTTGCTGTGGTAGCGGTGCTGGTTTACATTGCAGGGCTAATGTGCTCCCACGTGGCGGCGTTCCGGGTGGCCACCAACATCCGCTGCGAGGCCATGCGCCACATTGTCAAGCTGCCGCTAGGATTTGTGCAGGAGTTCGGCAGCGGCAAGCTGCGCAAAATTGTCAACGAGTCCAGCGCGGCTACGGAAACCTACCTGGCCCACCAGCTGCCCGATAAAGCGGGCGCAATCGCAACACCTTGCGGCCTCTTGGTGCTGTTGCTTGCATTTGACTGGCGGTTGGGGCTGCTCAGCCTGATTCCGGTGGCGCTGGGCTTTTTGATTATGATGAGTATGACCGGCTCGAAAATGCAGCAAAAGATGAAGGAATACCAAGATGCCCTGGATGACATGTCCAACGAAGCGGTGGAATACGTCCGCGGTATCCCGGTGGTCAAGACCTTTGGGCAGACGGTGTTTTCCTTTAAAAAGTTCAAGGACGCCATCGACCGGTATGGGGTGTGGGTCATCGCCTACACCAAGCAGCTGCGGACGCCGATGCTGTTTTACACAGCGGCCATCAACGGCGTGTTCGTGTTCCTGATTGCGGCCGGGTTGCTTTTCACCCGTGACGGGGTGACCAACGAATTTTTGCTCAACCTTCTTTTTTACATTATTATTACTCCCGTTATCTCGCTGACCCTGACTAAAATCATGTTCCAAAGCGAGAACGCCATGATTGTCAACGACGCGCTGGAACGGATCGACAGCGTGCTTACCCTTACGCCCTTGTCCCAAGCCGCCGTTCCCCAATCCCCTAAGGACAGCTCAGTTACCCTGGAGGACGTGCGCTTTAGCTACGACGGGAAAACCGACGCCCTCAAACACGTTTCCCTCTCTATCCGTCCCGGACAGACCGTCGCCTTCGTAGGCCCCTCCGGGGGAGGCAAAACCACCCTTGCCAATTTGATTGCCCGCTTTTTCGACCCCCAGGAGGGCCGGGTACGCATCGGCGGTGTGGATATCCGGGACATCTCCAAAACGCAGCTGATGGATACGGTGTCCTACGTATTCCAAGACAGCAAGCTGATTAAGGCGTCCATTCTGGAAAATGTGCGCCTGGCCAAGCCGGATGCGGGTCGGGACGAGGTGATGCGGGCGCTGAAAGCAGCTCAGTGTATGGACATCGTGGAAAAGTTGCCCAATGGGGTGAATACGGTAATCGGGACAAAGGGGGTATACCTTTCCGGCGGGGAACAGCAGCGCATTGCCATTGCGCGGGTGATGCTTAAGGATTCCCCCATCGTCATCTTAGACGAGGCCACGGCGTTTGCCGATCCGGACAATGAAAGCCGGGTGCAGAGGGCCTTTACAGAGCTGTCGAAGGGAAAAACGGTCATTATGATTGCCCACCGCCTTTCCACCGTGGTGGGGGCGGATCGGATTTTCGTCCTCAAAGAAGGGGAAATCACCGAGTCGGGCACTTGCAGGGAACTGATGGAGGCCGGCGGCCTGTTTCGCAAGATGTGGAAGGATTATCAGACTTCCGTCGAATGGAAAGTAGCAAAGGAGGGCTGAGGCAATGATTGAAAAGCTACAGAAGAAATACGCACTATCCGAACAGGGCGCAAAGGACCTGATTAAAGGATGCATCGCCTGCGCGCTGCAAAACATTTCCTTCATGTTCCCAGTCGGGCTGCTGTACTTTTTGGTCAGCGACCTGATGGCCGGCGGGATTTCGGCGCAGAGAACGGTATTTTATATAGTAGGCTGTGTTATCTGTGTGGGGATCATCCTGCTGACTACATGGTTCCAGTACAACGCCACGTATTTCGCCACCTATAAAGAAAGCGGCGTGCGGCGCATTTCCCTGGCCGAACAGTTGCGCAGGATCCCGTTGTCCTTCTTTGGGAAAAAGGATCTGGCGGATCTGACCAGTACCATTATGGCTGACTGCACCTTTTTAGAGCAAAGCTTCTCTCACTTTATCCCCGAGCTGTTCGGCGCGGTCGCATCCACCGTGCTGGTTGCCATCGGTATACTTTTCTTTGACTGGCGCATGGCCCTGGCAGCTCTTTGGGTATTGCCGGTCTCCTTTGCGATTGTCTGGCTGTCGGCAAAGGTACAGGAAATGCTCAACCGCAAGTCCATGGATGCAAAGATGGCCTGTGCCGATGGGATTCAGGAGTGCATCGAAACCGTACGGGATCTTAAGTCGTGCAACGCGGAAGAGGCATATCTGGAGGGGCTGGACCGAAAAATCAAGGCGGTGGAACACCGGGCGGTGATCAGCGAGTTCGGCACGGCTGCATTCGTCGTTTCCGCTTCCCTCATTTTAAAGCTGGGCATTGCCACGGTAGCGCTGGTAGGCTCGATGCTGCTCATAGACGGGTCGCTGGACGTGCTGACCTTCTTTTTGTTCCTGCTGGTGGTGTCGCGGTTTTACGATCCGCTGCAGGGGGCGTTGCAGAACCTGGCGGCGGTGATCAGCACCCGTACGAACATCGCTCGCATGAATGAAATTCTTGACCATCCGGTACAAACCGGCAAAACCACCCTTTCCAACCAAGGGTACGACATCGTCTTCGACCACGTGGGTTTTTCCTACAATCAGGAAGAAACCGTGCTTGAAGATGTGAGCTTTACCGCGAAACAAGGGCAGGTAACGGCGCTGGTAGGCCCCTCCGGCGGTGGAAAGACCACAGTCTCCCGCCTGGCCTCCCGCTTCTGGGACGTAAACAAAGGAACCATCACTGTAGGCGGGATGGACATTTCCCAGATCGACCCGGAAACCCTTCTTTCGCTGTATTCCATCGTGTTCCAGGACGTAACCCTGTTTGACAATACCATCCTGGAAAACATCCGCATCGGGCGCAAGGACGCGTCGGACGAAGAGGTTTTGGCGGCGGCACGCCTGGCCAATTGTGAGGAGTTTGCGCAGAAGCTGCCCGACAAATGGAACAGCCGCATCGGGGAGAACGGTTGCGAACTGTCCGGCGGGGAACGCCAGCGCATTTCCATTGCCCGCGCTTTTTTAAAGGATGCGCCGATCATTCTTCTCGACGAGGCCACAGCCTCCCTGGACGTGGAAAACGAGACGCTGATCCAGTCCGCCCTTTCCCGGCTAATCCAAAAGAAAACGGTACTGGTCATCGCCCACCGCATGCGCACAGTGGCAGGCGCGGATAAGATCGTGGTGCTGGCGGACGGACGGGTTGCGGAAGAAGGCCCCCCTGCAGAACTGCTCAGGACAGACGGGATTTATTCGCGTATGGTCGCGCTGCAGTCGGAAAGCCAGGGCTGGGCGATCAAAAGCGGTATCTAATTTTTACCGGCGATCCCCTTTGCCTCCTACTTTTTACGCAAGCCAAAACCGCAGATTCTGCGAAGCCATTGGGAATGACCCCCAATGGCTTCCTTTGTTGCTTTGCCTGTTGACAAAAATGGGGCGAGCGACCAGCAGCCGTGGGTAAATGAAAGCACGGGCCTAGATCTACAAAAAGCGTCTGTCATAGAGGAAATATGGACCTATCTAACCGATTAGACGCACGAAAGATACATGTTAACCATATAACCGTCATAAAACCCCATTTTTATCCATCATTTTTGGCGCATTCTACTATCTAAACAATTTTTCGATATCTTTCATAAAAGTTATTCAAATCGCAGAGGCTCAATAACCGCAATTTATAAAAAAGCACGGCAAAAAGTGGAAGCAAAAAAACGAGTAATTGGGCACAATTGGTGACGGAAGATCACGATAATGCATAAAAAAGGCTGAGATTATCGCTGGTTTTGTGGCCTGACGACGTTACTTTTTCGCGTGATTTCACATTTTGAGTAGAATAGTGTTCAAAAAGCAATGTTTAATAACAAAAATATTATATATTTTGCTTAACTTCATGAGAAGACAAGATTATAATAGGGCTGTCGGTTAATTGATCCATATGAGCGGTTCATTGATCCATATTGGGACAAAATACAGGCGGCTTAAAAGACAATTGACCGGGAGAGACTTTTTTGTTGTATCCAATGCGGTTTCTTGTTTTCCCTGCGTAATTTTGGAAGCGGATCCGCTGGATGAAAAACCTACAATTCTAGGAGGGAGACGAATGAACAAACACGTAAAACGCGTTGGGTCATTGGTCCTGACCATGTCGATGCTGACTTCGGCTGGTTTGATGATGACTACCAATGCGGCGTCAACCGATCTGAGCTCGGACGGGCTGCGCTCGATGGAGTATTTGGATCGCGGCCTGGTGGCAGCTGAGACGGCTGACGGCATCTTCCTGAGTTGGCGTTTCCTGGGCAACGAGCCCGACGGCATCTCTTGGAATGTTTACCGTGACGGTGCGCTGATCGCCACCATCAATCCCCATGACGTTCAGCCGGAGAGCGATTATGACACCAACCCCGGCGTCGTCAAAGAGAACACCACTCCGACCAACTACACCGATCCCGACGGCACCATCAGCTCCGTGTATGAAGTTGCCCCGGTTATCGACGGCGTAGAAGGCCGCAAAGAGGGCCTGTGCGTGCCGATGCTGTCCTCCCTGGAGGGAAGATCCGGCCAGGAAAACAGAGGCGCTGTGCAGTATATCCAGATGAAGCCCGCTCCCGATCCCATCCCGCTGGTCAACTTCGAGTACCGCGGCAAGATCGTCGGCCCTGGCAGCACCATTGGTGGAAACGATGCAAAGACCTGGGCGATTTCGGAAGACAATCAGGAGAGCTGGTACCGTGTTGACATGGATCTGCTTCGTGCGTTCCGCGAGCCCCATGACAACAAGACGGCAGTCACCCAGGAAGATTTGAACGGCTGGATTGCCAAGCTCAACGAGTACAATGGCGAAGACTGGCAGCCGAGGAACGTGCTCAACAACGGCATCATCAGCGATGCGCTGTATTATGAGCTGGAAGCCAAGTTCATCCAGTACGTGGAAGAGCTTGACTGCGGCACCAGCCTCCCCTATGCCCATAACGAGGACGGCTCCATCATGACCACCATGAGCGGCAAGTTCACGACCCAGGATATGTCCGTGGGTGATTTCGATGGCGACGGCCAGTATGAAATCGTGGTGAAATGGCGTACCAACAGCCAAGACCCGATGTATTCCGACCCGATCTACAGCCCGAAGAACCTGACTGCGGGCACCGAGTACATCGATGTGTACAAGCTCGACGGCACCCTGCTGTTCCGCGTAGACATGGGTTACAACGTTGCAGCTTCCAACGACCATGAAACCAACCTGTTTGTGCAGGATTTCGATGGCGATGGCAAGAGCGAACTGATCCTGAAGACCAACCCCGGTACCCGTATCGGTAACTGGAGCGAGGAAGCGCAGGATGTTATTTATCCGAACACCCTTGAAACTGTAGTCGGCGGCGAGGACGGCCTGAAGTCCACCACCGATGCATTCAAGCAGTATTTTGCAGAGGGCAACGACGAAGCGCTGGACACCTACTGGGGCGTTCTCAATAGCTTCGACATCTGCTACCGCAGCCCCACAGCTGGCGGCGGTAACGACGGCCCGAACGATCCGGCTCAGAAGGCCTGGATTAAATCCTATCATGTCGGCCGCATGGGCGAGATGAAGGATGGTAAGGAATATGTCACCGCTTTCGAGTGGGATGCAGAATCCGGCGAAGGTATTATCGTTGACAGCGACGAGTATCGTTTTGCTTACACGGCGGGCAGCGTTGACGGGGAAGACTGGGCGATGGATCCCATGACCCAGCGCGGCAACTTCTGCTACATCACGCAGCCGGCTCCTGGCACCGATACCCTTGACAGCTATAAGACCCAGATCATGGCTGAAAAAGAACAGTACTGGCTGGAGAATCCGTGGAAACATTCTGTCTGGGGCGATGCACAGGGTAACCGTCCGAACCGCTGGGCGGGTGCTACTGGTTCCCTCGACGGCGAGAACTACTATGCTGTCATTCAGCGTGGTTACTATCAGAGAACCACTGCTTCCGCTTACTACATTGTCGATGGCGAGCTCGTTGAGAAGGCATACTTTGACACCGAAGATCCGGCTTGCCGCGTCCTCGGCGATGACAAGGAGCTCTACTACAGCCGCGGCAACCACTTTGCTGAGTGCGCCGACCTTGACGGCGACGGCAAGGATGAGTTCGTGCTGAAGGCTATGAAGCTGAAGCTGGACGAAGAGAAAGGCTTGCTCCTGCCTTACGTCATCAACGGCGACGTCTTCATGACCGTGGAAGCCATGGACGGCAAACTGATGGAAGCTGGCTATGAAATCATCAGCGACGAAACCCGCAACAATCCTCTCAACAGATGGGCTCCGCTCAACCACGGTGACCGCAGCGCCTTGCTCCCGGTCGACAAGACCAACAAGATCATGCAGTTCACCGGTATCGAAGAGTACATCTGGGACGACAAGAACACTGGTAAGCAGCTCGGCTGGCTGCCTGGACCGAACACCTTCGATCCGCAGAAGGGCCTGCGCATTGGCGAAGACGGCGAACTGGTTTATGAGAACGCCATCCTCTACGGCTCCTTCACCGGCAACGACGACGAAGGTTCTGTGGCAGGTAACTTCTCCAACAAGTGGCCGGGCGCCCAGGCTGGCGACTCCAGCGCTACGAAGAACGTCAGAAGCATGGTGACCGGCGAAGTGCTGACCACCACCAATACCGCCCGCGGCATTGGCCAGGGTGAGAACGCCGTCTGGTTTGGCAGCGGCTTGACCCATATGGCGGTCAACGGTGCGAATATCCATGACATCGACGATGAGACCTTTGCAGTATCCAATTACCTGCAGACCGGCCTGCGCTCTACTGGTTCCAAGAGCACTCCGACCTTGAAGGCGGATTTCTATGGTGACTGGCGTGAAGAGCTGATCTACACCAATTCTGCTGGCGATCAGCTGGCCATCGTGACCACTTTGGCCCCGACTGAGTATGGTATCCGTACTCTGATGCACGATCCGATGTACCGCAATGGTGTTGCCAACCAGAACATTTCCTACAACCAGTGTGGATTTGCCAGCTTCTACCTCGGCGACGAGGCGGAATTGCCGGCACAGAGAACCGATATCTATGTCCCGACCAACCCGCTCAACGACGTGACGGCTTCTACTGATAAGGCTGTTTACGATGTCAACGAGACCATCACGGTTACCGTCAATACGGATGATTCCGTAACGAGAGTTGGCCTGGCCAACGAGTCCGGCGATCCCTTGGCGGTTGCTGGTTCTTACGACGGCGTTGACAATGGCGACGGCACCAAGACCTTCACCATTACCTTCGCTCTTGGCACTCCGGGCGACCGTGTCATGACGGTCCTGACGGCTGGCGAAGATTATCAGCTGGGTTCCACCGGTACGACCATCGCCTTCACCGTCAGCAGAGAGCCTCTTGCTCCCTCTCAGGGCAACGATCCGCAGGCGATCTCCGCTAAGATCGTTTCCGGTTCCATGAAGGTTAACGAACCGATTACCTTCGAGATCAAGACCAATGATGACGTGACCAAGGTTGCGTTCTTCAACGAGAACGGCGCTGGCCTGTGCTCCACCACTTCCTATGTGGATGATGACGGAGTCCGCACCTGGACGCTGTCCATCTCGATGGGTTCTACCGGCAAGCGTACTCTGGATCTCAAGTACCAGGGTGCTGACGGCCAGTGGATCGATTCTGATCTGAGCGTTTCCTTCACTCTTACCAAATAAGAGTAAGTGACAATCGGATATTCCTTGTAAAAGGAACGATAACGCCCCGTACATCATGTGCGGGGCGTTTGGTTTTTTCGATGAAGCGGATGTCTTAGGATAGGGACTGCATCGGCAACGCAATGCAAGAGCAGGAAGGAATCTGTATGTGAATCGTAGGGGAGGAAAGGCTGGAAAGCAAACGGGCGGTGTAAGTAAAAATCCGAGGGGGCTTTTTGATGGTTTCCTGCCCTCCTAAGAAGAGAACTGGTAATCTTGTGAAAAACAGCTCCAAGCTTTATCTGCTTGGAGCCATTTGCTTTTATCCATGCAAAAAACACATATAAAAAGATGAAATATAGGTATTAGACCTTCAAATAAACCCATCTTATAATAAAAATAAAGCTGTATGGGGAGTACCTTCCCTATAAAATTTGAGACCGCAGTTTTCCCGTGCTTCTCTGCGGTGTCAGACAGGAGGCAGTACAAATGAAAAAAATCGGTTCTCTTTTATTCGCATTTACTTTGGTTTTTTCTCTTGCCGCTTGCAATAACAAGGATGATCCAGGGGCAACCTCTTTTGAGCTGTCCGAGACCGTATCCCGGCCGGTAACGTCGAATGCAAGTTCTACGGAAGCAGGAGGAGAGGAAAGCCATACGAGCATCGGCCAAGAAGAACCCGGCAGCAATGTCCTGGTGGCCTACTTCTCCTGGGCAGACAACGCCGTATTAGCAGACGACGTGGATGCAATTTCTTCTCCCAGTGTAATTCCGCCCGGAAATGTGCAGCAGCTGGCGGGCTGGGTGCAGGAGGAAACCGGCGGCGATCTGTTTTCCATCCAGGTAACGGATCCCTATCCCAGTGATTGGGACGAATGCTTAGCACGGGCCAACCAAGAACGGGGCGATAACGCCCGTCCAGAGCTTACAAGAGAGGTAGAACGTCTGGATCAGTACGACACGGTGTTCCTCGGTTATCCAAACTGGTGGTATGGCGTTCCCATGGCCTTGCTCACTTTCCTGGAACAAAATGATCTCTCCGGCAAGCAGGTGTATCTGTTCTGCTCCCACGGCACCGGTGGCTTGGCAAACAGTGTAGAGCTTATTACGCAGGCCGCGCCCGGTGCCACGATTTCGGATAACATCTTCGACTGTTACGAGGAGGATGCCTCCTCCTCACAGGGAGAGATCCAAAGCTGGATGGCGGAACTTGGATATTGATGATGGGAGGATGGAAAGATGAGAAAATTATGTTGCCTTTCGGCATTGTTCCTGTTGGCAATGGGATTTTCCGCTTGTGGAACGGAAAGCTGTGGATCGTCGGTACCTTCAGCACCAGATTCTTCCGTTGCTGAACCGGCCAATCCGGCTTCGGCCATGGAAGAAGAGCCTGCGCTTTCAGAAGAACCGGAAAATACAGTGCGACGGATTTCGGTACAGTTTGGAGAAGGAACGATCGTCTATGAGCTCAACGACGGTACGGCAGCCGTTTCCCTTTATGAGCAGCTGCCCCTTACCGTCGAAGTAGAAGATTACAGCACCAACGAGAAAATTTTTTACCCGCCTGAGGAACTGGACATCAGCGCTTGTCCCCTAGCGGAAGGTGGAGCCGGGACATTGGCCTATTACGCTGCCTGGGGAGATGTGGTGATGTTTTATGGCGACTACAATGAGAATTCCTCTCTCTTTGAATTGGGACAAGTTATCTCCGGAGAAGAACGAATCGGCCAAATGTCTGGCACTATCACCATTGATGCAGTAGAATAATCTGAAAAAGAGACCATAAGGAGGAAGAAAACGAAGAAAATAAAATATTACCGTATCTGTTTTATGTACGGCTTTCACTTCCATTTATCTTCCTTATGCACTTTTTCAGCAATGCGGTTTTGTCTTTCTTCTTTGAAATAGGAGTATTGTTCCATTCCAGAATGAATCAATTTATCCAAATTTACCAGTATCAATAGAATCATACCTCCTATTCCAATTGCACAATACTTTGAAGCATCAGGGCCCGCAGGAGCTTTCATTCTTTCTGCATCATAAACAATGATGCCGCTGCTTGTTACTCTTCCTTGCGATATTTCATTTTTATAGTCACGGACCGACTGTATTGAAGTTATCATAAAACTTATCATGCCATATATGAACATGACAATAGCAAGAAGAGAGCAAAGAATTCGGCCAACCTTAATTACGTTTTTCATATACTATTCCCTTCTTTCTTTATCCTTCAAAAAGAGTCATTACGGAGAAGAATAAATCTTTATTGTATTGATATTTGCCGTTTACCCACACGTAATATTCCTGACCGAACATTACATCTCGTGACCAGTCGGTAACAACAAACCTTCCGTCAGATAGTACTGTACTATAATATATGCTTTGACAGCCTTTCATTACAAAGCCGTGAGAGATATAATAATGAGTACTATTCCAAACTAGATGCATTTCATCTTTTCTATTGAATAGTATATCAAAGTTTTCAAACATGTTTGCTCCCATAACCATTTCAGAATTACTAAATCCTGTTTGAAAGTTGGCTGGGGAACCAGCAGGAGTTGTAACTCCAATTGCAATCTGAACTCCAACGGGAGTATAATTATCTGTTACCCACAACACATCGACACCTCCGGTTAAGAAACGATAAGAGCCGTTTACTCCGGCATTAATTCCCATACCTTCTAGTTCATAAACGGTATCCGCTCCCCATATAATTCCTACATTTAATGTTGCACTGCAGAAAGAGTGCCTCCTAAAAAGCCCGCAGATCCAAAATGGGCATAGTTGCCTTCTCCATCAAAGGCGTAAAAACCGGATGCCTGTCCACCGGCCCCACAATAGGCGGATACACCAGTACCAATCGTAACGACCATTCGGCCCGATGGATCAATATATTTGACGGGATTGTTTCTGCAATAAGAGAAGAGATTTGTTGTTGAATTTGCAAAGGATAATACTATCTGCATTGACCATACGGCCTATTTCGGGATCATAGTATCTGCCATTTAAATAATAAAGCCCGGACTCCTCGTCATAGTAGTAACAACGATAACGGAAGGGGTTGAGATGGCCGAGAGTAGAGGACATCGTCCCGGAGACAAGCTCCACCTTGCCCCATGCTTCATATGCATATTCTACTACTTGGTTGCCGTCGCTGTCCAGGAAGAAGCGGGCATGTGTAAAGATTATCACCAAGTGGTAATAGACATTACATGACTAAGGCCTGCCAAACGGCGAGCCTTGCTGGTTCCTTGGCATTAAGCATGTTCAATGAGATATTTAATAATGCTGTAACCATACAATATGGTGAAGAGGCCCAATGACAACATAAGAAGGAAATAGATTAATTGTCCTCTTGCTTTATCTTTTCCCCAATCCGTAATTCTCCAGAAACCTCGGATATAGATCACGGTCATACCTCCGGAATCTACCATTGCAAGCCCTGTTATGAGGGGAGGATATATTTTTCCATCCCGTTGTGTAAGCAAGGCAACACAAACAATTATGACAAACCAAACTGCAAACCAAATCAGGGCCATATAATGATAACGCATAACCTTCATAAAATTTTCCCATCTTTTATTTATTACAGCAAATGTACAATTGAATGACTTATAGAAAAAATACTAATTAAAAAAGTTATTAATATTCCAGCACAATACACCGGTTTTATTGGTATTCCAAAATTCAAAGGAAAACTCCAATCATTAATTTTTGTATACCCAATTGCTAGTTGGAGTCCAGTTCCTCCAAAACCAAGGCCAACAATCAAGGTCAAATAAGCAGTGTTTAAATGAATAATAGAACAATTTATTAATACAGTAAGAATGATTATAAAAATAATTGCACCTACTATCCATAACAATGATAAAATCCATGTTTTAAAAAAGTTTCTTTTTTTTAATGTATTCATAGTTTCACCTCATATCTTTAATGGAAAGTAGTAATTTGCTGCTCTTTTTACATCAGCATATGTATAGTTAGGGTGTGTCTTAACTGCATTTAATAAAATCTGATTTTCTTGTGGTGTCAAACCAATTTCAGCATCTACTTGGTCTACTAGAGATCGCAAATGCCCTGATATTGTATGAGTTTGTGTTCTAAATGCATGGCCATCAATTCCGGCGCCAATACCTACATTACATTCTAAACCTTGTGGATATGCATTCGGATTACTCCCAATATTTGCATTATCCCCCAAAAATAGAACATCAACACCAAGATATGCGGGAGCACCAATTGAACCCCCTATGGAAAGTCCGGTTCCTTCCAAGTCATAAACGGTATCTACTACCGTAGCTTGAGTTGCTATGCCAGCGCCAATAGAAAATAATCCAAATCCTCCGCTATCGTCTGTAAAATCGCTGTTGGAAGTTTGGACAACCAGATTGCCGTAGCCGTCCCAATATACACCAATCGAATATGAAATACCTATTCCAAATAGTGCATTAATATTAGCGTTGAAGCCAAAAGTCCAATACCCATCTAAATCAATATTATTTATAGGATTATTATCGCAGTACTTGTATAGATTTGTAGGTAACGCTTCTTTTGCATATATAAGCCCATCCGCATTGATAAACCGGCAAGTTTCGGGATCGTAGTACCTGGAGTTGAGATAGTAAAGGCCGGACTCCTCATCGTAGTAATAGCCCCGATAGCGGAAGGGGTTGAGATGGCCCAGAGTTGAGGACATCGTCCCGGAGACAAGCTCCGCCTTGCCCCATGCGTCATATGCATATTCTACTACTTGGCTGCCGTTGCTGTCCAGGATTCCGATGATGTCCCCTTGCAGGTTCTTCACATAGTAGTAGCTTTCCCCATCATAAAGGAATCCCAGCAGGCTTTCCGTGTCGTCATACAGGAAATCCAAGCGGTCGTCCCCGGTGATCTGGGTCAGGATCGTCGAGCCATTCAAATAGTATTCCGTCTCAACCCCGTTTACCACCTTCTTCACCCGGATCCCCGAGTCGTTGTAGTGGTAGGTTGCATTTGTCCCGGCCTTCGAGAAGGTGGCCAGCTCCCGCCCATGCTGCCAGGTGAAGGCTATGCCGTCCCGATAGGTGAGAGGGTTGCCGATCTCGTCGTAGGTGATGGTCTGGCCATTGTAACTGGTCAGCTTGTCCTTCCAGTTGGCATCTGTGTACCCGTAGACCGCATCCTCAAAGCAGACGCCATCGTTTACATTAATATAAAAACGAAGCAAATGCTAAAAACATCTGCTCCGTTTTTAATTGCTTGAGACTTTTGTAGGACTTGCTGACATACAAAATAAATCGAATCCTAAAATTCCTGTAAATTTTCCAACCATTCTTGATCATTTTCCTGAATGGCTTTATTCCTGGCTTGTATTAAGTGAAAATTCCTTTTTTCAGCCGGCATCTCTTTAAGCCTTCCTAAAATTGTTTTCGCACCAGGCCAATTTAGATCTTTCAGCCACTCGAACAGTCCCGGCAACAAATTTTCTAACTTGTCGTCGTCTAAAAGGACTAAAATATTAGCGCAGTTTTCCCAACAGTCCTTTCTTTTACTTGGCTGGAACAAAAGCGTAAAGTCAAATGTATCATTGGAAAGTATGGTTTGAATAGCCTGTCGTTGAACATCATATGGTTCATTCCAACTCAATTGTTCTATTATATTTTTCATAATTTATCACCATCCCAACAAATTGCTTTCAAGGTAATCGTATATGTGTATGGATTTGTTCCGGTATAGAACGAGGAGCAGATACAAAAACTTCTGCTCCTCTTTTGGTCAGGATCATAACTGTACATTTTTATTTGGAGAAAGGCTATAGTGATTCCGGATTTAAAAGCATTGAAATTGTGGCGATCACTAATGATAAGATAAAAACGACAATGAAAAATCTTATAAAAATATAAATCAATAGATATTTTTTCTTTAGCTTACTCGTTTGGAGCCAGGCGAAAATAAAAAGTGGGATTAGCAAAAAATCAACACAGATAATACCAATTATAGTTCCATTTAAAGAAATTCCAGATATGGCTGATATAAGATTAAATAGAATAAAGGAAATAATGGATAATGCTACAAGCCAATATTTTTTGATATATGTTTTCATACTACCACTCCTCATTTTTCGGATTATCCCATTCTCGTATGATTTCACTGATATTTACAGTAATATCCCCTTCTACGCCAACAATTGCATATATTCCTGCTCCCAAAGTAAAAATAGCGTCTGAATTATCTTCATTTTTAACTGCACCGTACGACATTCCAAAGAAATCAACTTCGGCCCAATAAGAGGAATTACCATTTTCAGCAAACATAAGTCCCTTTTTTTGAACTTCCTCGTAAGGCGCTTCATAGGAGGCACCTGCTGATAATTGAACATTGTCAGTAATTCCTACTGAACCCGATATGGAAGAACGTCCTACGGATTTCCATCCCTCGTCGCTAAGATTATAATATTGACCATATGCAATTCCAGTTGCTTCTACTTTTGCAACACCGAATACATTAGTCTTTACACCAACTCCATATCCTCCTCCATAATTTATTTCCACAGACTTCCGACCTATATTAAAAATTTTTGCGAAAGTTTTTGACATTATATTACCTATATCGCTAAAGAATTTACCAATTTGGTCGAAGAATAAACCGCTTTCGTCAATGTTCATAACAGGGTTATTACCACAATAGGAGAACATATTTGTGGCCATAAGCCCTTGTCCTGTAGAAACATACCCATCCGCATTGATGAATCGGCAAGTTTCAGAATCGTAATACCTGGAGTTGAGGTAGTAGAGGCCGGATTCCTCATCATAGTAGTAACTACGGTAGCAGTTTTGAACCAAAGAAACCAATCATTTATATTTTGGAATGATAGTCAGAAGATGCCGTCATTTCCGATAATCTCGGCATAATAGCTTTTACGCTGTTTAGAAACGAGGATATGATAATCATCATCGACAAACTGAATAGACTGCACCCCAGGCTCTTCAAACTTACTTATGCAATTCCAGTTGCTTGTTCGGTATAGTTCAATTGTATGACTGCTTTCAATAAACGCTAAAAATCGACCGGTTGGAGACCAAGAAACTGCACCAGAAGTAAGGCTCGGTTTGGGAATCGAGTAAATGGTATCGCCGGTTAGGACATCTATAATCGTAAGAGAAAAAAAGTCGTTTATTGCAAGCTTTTGTTGACAATAGTCACACGATAGGATTCCGTGTGAACAATAAAAGGTGCAAAATTGGTATTCCCCCGTAAACGGATAAGGAATAAGTGCAACCATTTCTTTTATTTTTGATTCATCGGAATATACAAATATAATTTTCTTCAGGAATGAATCATAAAATAAAATTCCCCGCCCGCTTATACGGATATCTATAAAATTTAAATCAATCCATTTTTGTGCAGAAAAATCGTATGCGGCTAATTTTTTTGGGGGGAAAGAGAAAATAGAACCGATAAGAAATTTTTCGTCCGGAGTGATAAGGAACGGGTCATCTTGAGCTTCCTTACAATTTGGAATCGATATTCTTTTCGTTTTTTCCCAGGTATTTAAATCGTAAAGCTGATAATAACCGGAACAGCTTTTTACAATCAACTGATTTTGGGTTAAAAATTTACTATGGTTTGGATAGTTCAAGTCGCTGAATCTATGTTCGAGCTTTCCGGACTGCCGAGAGTAAATTTCAACAGATTCCCCTAAAGAACAAAAGAAATCTTCATTGTGAGACATACTGTATGCCATCCCGAATTCATAGATTTTTTTCATTTGCATGTTGATTTCACCATCCATTTGCTGTAATTACGCAATGTGACACGAAAACGATCGTTGCTTTTAGACAGGCGAAAAGAACCGCATTCTGAATTATCAGCTACCAATGAAGAAATCACAGATGCGGTTCCTTATCGCCCGTTATAAATTTTTCAGATGTTCCTAGTTACATGAGCCAAAAGTTCTAAGCAAAGGCTTATGCAGTATTGCATTCTGCGTTCTAGGAAAATTTAAAAATATTTATTCATAGCAGCCATGGAGCGTATTTGGTTTTTTAAAAATTTTAAGGCTTCACGAATCGGTTGTTCTGCGTAATTTATTGGAACACTAATATAGGCGCGTCTAATAACTATTGTAACGTAGTCAAGATATGCATAAGTGTGAAGGTGTTGATGGTAAGAAGCTTCTATTGCAACCAAATTATCCGGATCATTTACATCTATACCTGCTCTCTCTAACATGAATCTCGCATTATTATGCCTTGCATGTTTTTGTGCTACAATATGATGTATATGATACGTTTTCTTTTCCGATTGTTTGGGCTTTGCAATAACAATGTCTTTTGGCTCGCTTTTCGCTTTTATAGAAGAAGTCTCTCTAGCAACTACGGTAGCAGCTGCAGATACAGCTAATGCAGAGACAGCAATATCGGCTGCTGTGGCGGTTACAGCAGCTGAACTGATTGTAATACCGGCCGTAGTTATAAGTGCAGGAGCTGCAAGACCAGCCGTTGCGACAATTGCTGCTGCACCTGCTACAATTACAGCTGCAACTGCCAAACCAGTAAAAAATTCTCCCCATGTCGGCCAATTTCCTGTTGGATCGCAGAGCATGATAGGGTTATTTGAGCAATAAGCAAACATGTTGTAGCAATGTAGACCTTTTCCTGTACTGATATATCCATCCGCATTGATAAACCGGCAAGTTTCGGGATCGTAGTACCTGGAGTTGAGGTAGTAAAGGCCGGACTCCTCATC